>NZ_JBIALK010000016.1:46995-109635 GCF_042873275.1 Kitasatospora sp. NPDC004745
CCCCGCCCCTGAGGGGGGGCCCCGCACCGGGGGGGGGGGCCGGGGGGGTTGGGGGGGGGGGGGGGGGGGGGGGGGGGGGGGGGGGGGGGGCCCGGGCGGGGGGGCGCCCCCCGCGGGGGCGGGGAGCGCCGTGGCCGCGTCGCGCGGGCGGGCGTGGTGGCGGGCGCTGCGTCCGGCGGGATGTGCCGGACGGGCCCTGGTGCCGGGTTACTTGATGCCGGCGGCGGTGCAGGCGGCGGCGAAGTCGGCGGTGCAGATGTCGGCGGCCTTGTAGAGGCCGTCGGCGATGACGGTGTCGTTGATGTTCGCCTTGGTGACGACCTTGGGCTCGAGCAGCTTGGCGGGGATGCCCTTGTCGGTGGCGCTGTCGATGGTGGAGGACGCGACGGCCTTGACGTCCTTGCCCTGGAGGAGGTCGACGGCGAGCTCGGCGGCGTTCTCGGCGAGCGGCTTGTAGGCCTTGTAGATGGTGTAGGCCTGGTCGCCGGCGACGATGCGCTGGACGGCGTCGAGGCCGGCGTCCTGGCCGCCGACGGGGACGCTGATGCCGGCGGACTTGAGCTGGGTGATGATGGCGCCGGCCATGCCGTCGTTGGCGGAGTAGACGGCCTGGAAGCCGGTCTTGCCGAACTGGGTGATCGCGGCGCCGATCTTCTGGCCAGCGACGGTGGGCTTCCACTCGCCGGACTGCTCGTAGACGACCTTGCGGACCTTGCCGTCGAGGACCTTGTGCGCGCCGGACTTGAACTGGGCGGCGTTGGGGTCGGCCTCGTCGCCGTTGATCATGACGATGTCGGAGTCGGCGGCCTTGGCGCCGAGCGCGTCCAGCAGGCCCTGGCCCTGGAGCTCGCCGACCTTCTCGTTGTCGAAGGAGACGTAGGAGGCGACGGGGCCGGTGGCCAGGCGGTCGTAGGCGACGACCTTGACGCCCTTGGCGGCGGCCTCCTGCACCCAGGACTGGGTGGACTTGGCGTCGAAGGCGTCCAGGACGATCACCTTCACACCCTGGGTGATGAGGGTGTCGAACTGCTGCTTCTGCTTGGCGGCGCTGCCCTCTGCGTTGCTGTAGAGCACCTTGCAGTCCGCGCACAGCGCCTTGACCTTGGCCTCGATGAAGGGGCGGTCGAAGGACTCGTAGCGGGTGGAGGAGGCGTTCTCGGGCAGCAGCAGGCCGATGGACTTGCCGTCTCCGGCGGAGGCGCTGTCCTTCTTGTCGCCGCCGGCCTTGCCGCAGGCGGCCATGGACAGGGCCAGCGATATGCCGGTGGTGGCGATGACGGCGCGACGCATCGTGGCGTTCATGTGGGGGTGCCTCTCCCTGACGTCGCCGCGGCTCTGCGGCGGGGTGTGGGGAGTTAAACCTGAGCGCAGGTATGGCGTCAATAAGTAAATCCATGCAGGCCGAAATATGCCTCTACTCGTTATCTTTGTGAACGCTGGGCCGGGGGTTGAAACCTGGAGGAACCTCCAAACGGTGAGGCGGCGGAGCCGGCGTCGCGGGGCGCCCTTCAAGAGTTCGATCAGCCCGCCGCAGCAGGTCAGGGGCACGTCAAGCGGGAACGGGGGGTGCCCGCCGCTCCCCCGTGCGGCGGGCACCCCCCGGTCGGTGACGTGGCGTCAGGGCCGGTCGAGGGTGATCGAGTTGATCGGGCCCAGGTCGTACCAGACGCCGTTCTGGGCGGCGATGTCGTAGACGCAGTTGCCGCCGCCGGAGCTCTTGCACAGGTGCGCGTGGGCACCGCCGGACTGGTTGTTCAGCACCCAGTGGTTGCCGTACTGGTTGCTCAGGTTGTGGGCGCCGTAGCTCCAGTACACCTCGCTCGGGCTGGAGGCCGGGTCCTGGTTCTGCGGGTACACGCAGACCGCGCCGTACGGGCAGCCCGCCCAGGAGCCGTCGGCGGCGTCGGCGCCGGTCGCGCCGAGCGTGGTCAGGGCAGCGGTCGCCAGGGCGAGGGCGAGGGCGGCGTGGGTGATCCTGCGCATGGGTGGTTCTCCCTTGGCTGGTGGGCGGCCCTGACGGGTGGTCGGGCCGGTGACCAGCAGCCTAGGAACGCGGGGGCGGCCGCGGTCCCTGACATCTGACAGGGGCGCGCCGCCGCGCCCCGCGCCGCTGCTTCGGCTACGGAGGGCCGGTGCGGCCGCGGCGGGTGCGGGGCCGCACCGGCTCCGCGGCGGGGGCGGTTCCGGGGCCGCCACGGCTCCGGGGCGGAGGCGGGCGGCTACCGGGCGGCGAAGGTGTCGCACCGGGCGAGGTCGCCGGTGCGGTAGCCGGTGGTGAACCAGGCCTTGCGCTGGTCGGAGGAGCCGTGCGTCCAGCGCTCCGGGTCGACCCGGCCGGTGGCCTGCCGCTGGATCCGGTCGTCGCCGACGGCCGCGGCCGCGTCCAGGCCCTGGGCGATGTCCTGGTCGGTGAGGGCGGCGATCAGCGGCCGCCCGGTGGAGGGCTGCGGGGTGGTGGTGGCGTGGTGCGCCCACACCCCGGCGTAGCAGTCGGCCTGCAGCTCCAGCTTCACCGAGGCGCTGTCGGCGCCCTGGCGGTCGCCGCCGACCTTCTGCGTGGTGCCCAGCAGGTTCTGGATGTGGTGGCCGTACTCGTGGGCGACGACGTAGGACTCGGCGAACGGGCCGCCCTTGGCGCCGAAGCGGCTGGAGAGCTCGTCGAAGAAGCCGAGGTCGACGTAGGCCCTGCGGTCGGCGGGGCAGTAGAACGGGCCGACGGCCGAGGTCGCCGGGCCGCAGGCGGTGGAGACCCGGTCGGTGAACAGCACCGTCTCGGCGCCGCGGTAGGCCGCGTTGGTGCGCCGCGGCAGCTCGGTGCGCCAGAAGTCCTGCAGGCTGTTGGTCACCGCCACGATCCGGCAGTCCTGGCGCTTGTTGGCGTCCGCGCCGCTCTTGCAGGCCTGCTGCACCTCGCCGGTGGTGCGGGTGCCGGCGGAGGTGGTGGAGCCGCCGCCGGAGGACAGGCCCAGCAGCTTGGGGTCGACGCCCAGCAGGATCGCCAGCAGGGCCACCACCAGGCCCACGGCCCCGCCGCCGATGGCGACCTTGCCGCCCGGGATCCCGCGCCGGTCGTCCACCTGGGAGGTGTCGAGGTCGCCCTGGTCGTCGAACTGCATGCCCCTGCCCGCTTCCGTCGCGCTCCGTCGTGTGCTGCCGCCCGTGCCGTGGTGCGCCGCCCTTCCGGCGGTTGCGCCCTGTTCGTCCGTTTTGGTGATGGTCTGTTCCGGTGACGGCCCGCCCAGCCTACGGGCAGCGGGCGGCGGCGCGGCGCAGCGGGGACGACCGGCGGACGGCGGACGGCCGGCGGGCGGACGGCTGGCGGTGCGGTGGCGGGCGGCGGTGCGGTGGCCGGCGGTGCGGTGGCGGGCGGCGGGGGCCCGCCCCCGCGGGTGGGCGGGGGCGGGCCGTTCGCGGCTCAGGCGGTGGTCGCCGGGGCCGGGGTGTAGCCGGCGGGGCGGGTGGTGAAGGTGGCCCGGCCCTGGGTGCGGCTGCGCAGGCGGGTCGCGTAGCCGAAGAGTTCGGCGAGCGGGACGAGCGCGGTGACGGTGGCCGCGCCGGTGCCGGTGCCGGCGTGGCTGCCGGTGCCGGCGGCGGTGGCCTGGACGTGGCCGCGGCGGGCGGCGAGGTCGCCGAGGACGGTGCCGAGCGCGTCCTCGGGGAGGGTGACGTCCACCTGGGCGAGGGGTTCGAGCAGCTGGAGGCGGCCGGTGCGCAGGGCTTCGCGCAGGGCGAGGCGGCCGGCGGTGCGGAAGGCGAGCTCGGAGGAGTCCTTGGGGTGGGTGGCCCCGTCGGTGAGGGTGACGGCGACGCCGGTGACGGGGTGGCCGCCGAGCGGGCCCTCGGTGAGGGCGTCGCGGCAGCCGGCCTCGACGGCGTGCACGTACTCGCGCGGGACGCGGCCGCCGGTGACGGTGGAGGTGAACACCAGGTCTCCTTCGGTGGTGTCGTCGGGCAGGGGGTGGACGTCGAGGACGAGGTGCGCGAACTGGCCGGCGCCGCCGTCCTGTTTGGCGTGCCGGTAGACGAAGCCCGTCACCCCCTCGACGAGGCGTTCGCGCAGGGCGACCTGCGGGCGGCCGACGACGGCGTCGACGCCGCTGTCGCGGCGGACCTTCTCCACGGCGACCTCCAGGTGCAGTTCGCCCAGGCCGGACAGGGTGCGCTGGCCGGTCTCGGGGTCGGTGCGCAGGCGCAGCGAGGGGTCCTCCTCGGCGAGGCGGGCCAGGGCGGTGGCGAGTTTGTCGGTGTCGGTGGTGCGGCGGGCCTCGACGGCGACGGTGACGACGGGTTCGGCGCTGACGGGGGCTTCCAGGAGGATCGGGTGTGCGGGTGCGCACAGGGTGGCGCCGACGCGGGCGGCCTTGGGGCCGATCACGGCGACGATGTCGCCGGCCAGGGCGTGGTCGGTCTCGGTGGCGAGGTCGGCGGTGATGCGCAGGATGCGGGCGATGCGTTCGGTGCGTCCGGTGGCGGTGTCGAGCACGGTGTCTCCCTTGCGGAGGGTGCCGGCGTACAGGCGCAGGTAGGTGAGGCGCCCGGTGGGGGCGGCGTTCACCTTGAACGCCAGGGCGGTGAGGGGCTGTCGGGGGTCGGCGGTGCGCTGTTGGCCGCTGGTGTCGGCGGCGTGGACGGGTGGGGCGTCCAGGGGGGAGGGCAGGTAGGCGGTGACGGCGTCCAGGAGGGGTTCGATGCCGCGGTTGCGGTAGGCGGAGCCGCACAGCACCACGACGGCCTCGCCGGTGCGGGTGAGGTCGCGCAGGGCGGTGGTGAGGGTGTCGGGGGTCAGGGTGGCGTGGGTGCAGTACTCCTCGAGGGCGGTGGGGTGCAGTTCGGCGACCGTCTCCTCCAGGGTGCGGCGGCGCCGGGCGGCGCGGTCGGCGAGGTCGGCGGGGACGGGGCCGGTGGTGAGGGCGCCCTCGTCGTTCCAGGTGTGGGCGCGCAGGTGGACGAGGTCGACGACGCCGGTGAAGGAGTCCTCGGTGCCGATGGGCAGTTGGACGGCCAGTGGGGTCGGGTGCAGGCGTTCGCGGATGGAGGCGAGGGCGGTGTCGAGGTCGGCGCCGGCGCGGTCGAGCTTGTTGACGAAGGCGATCCTGGGCACGCCATGGCGTTCGGCCTGGCGCCAGACCGACTCGCTCTGCGGTTCGACGCCGGCGACGGCGTCGAAGACGGCGATCGCGCCGTCCAGGACGCGCAGGGAGCGCTCGACCTCGTCGGCGAAGTCGACGTGGCCGGGGGTGTCGATGAGGTTGATCCGGTGGCCGGCCCAGGCGCAGGTGACGGCGGCGGAGAAGATGGTGATGCCGCGGTCGCGTTCCTGCGGGTCGCAGTCGGTGACGGTGGTGCCCTCGTGGACCTCGCCGCGCTTGTGGGTGAGGCCGGCGAGGTAGAGGATCCGTTCGGTGACGGTGGTCTTGCCGGCGTCGACGTGGGCGAGGATGCCGAGGTTGCGGACGGCGGCGATGGCGGCGACGGCCGCGGCGGTGCCGGCCGTGGTGGTCGTGGTGGTGCCGGTCGTGGTGGTGAGGTCGGTGCGCATGGCCCGGTGCCTTTCGGAGGTGATCCGCGGGGTGGGTGGGCGCGCGATGGGGCCGACGGCTCGTCAGACATGGTGCCGGGGTCGCCCCTTGGGCGGGGCGCCGGGATCCCGCGGCGGCCGCCGGGTGGCGGGCGGCTCGGGTTCCCCGGCTCGCGGGTGTGAGCTCGCGGGTGTCAGACGGTCGTGGGCGTGCCCCGGTGCCGGCCGCGCAGCGGGCACCGGAACAGCGGGGACACCAGGATCACCTCGTACCGCGACGCGGGAGAGGGGGCGGCGGCGTACGGCTTCGGCACGGCCGGTCCTCCCTCTCGGTTGCTCGTCTGCGGGTCACGGGGGCGCGCCGCGGCCCCGGACTCTGTCCGGGGCGGGCTGCGGCTCGTCCGAGTGGCGAGTGTAGGGACGCCGGGGCCGCGCGGTCACCGGGTTTTCGGCGCCGGCCCGGGCGCGGGGGTACGGCCGGCGGGGCGGCGCCGGGCGGGGCGAAACCGCTTGCGCGTGCGGCCCGGTGCCTGGAACCCTGCGCACGCCCCACCACCGACCACTGCCGGCCGCCCTGTGCCGGCCGCCGACCCTCGAGGCCCGGGTGACGATCTTCTTCTACGGCGCGGACGACGTGCCCTACGGCTGCTTCTCCAACTTCTCCGCGCACGGCCTGGAACTCGACGGGCAGCTGTGGCCGACCTCGGAACACTACTTCCAGGCCCAGAAGTTCGCGGGCACCCGCCACGCCGAGCTCGTGCGCCGGGCCCGCACCGCGCTGCGCGCCGCCGAGCTGGGCCGGGACCCGTCCAGGCCGCTGCGCCGGGACTGGGAGCGGGTCAAGGACGACGTGATGCGCCGCGCCGTGGAGGCCAAGTTCCGCACCCACGACGACATCCGGGCCGTCCTGCTGTCCACCGGCGACGAGGAGATCGTCGAGGACACCGGCACCGACCACTACTGGGGGCGCGGTCGCACCGGGACGGGGAGGAACGTGCTCGGCCGGATCCTGATGCGCACCCGCACCCGGCTGCGCACGGAGTTCCCGGCCGCCGACGGCCCGTCCGACCGGTCCCGCCGCCGCCCGTGAGCGCCCCCGCACCCCCGCTCCCCCTCGCCGAGGCCGAGCGCCACCGGGCGGGCTACCTCGCCGACGGCCCCTGGGACTACGCCTACACCGGGCCGGCCGACCACCCGATCCGCGCCCGCGTCGACCAGGGCGGCCTGGCGCGCCGGGTCGAACTCGCCGAACTGCCCGAGGTGGTGAAGTTCCTCGTCGTCGACGCCACCGACCTCGCGGCCTTCGCCGAGGCCGGACGCGCGCTCGGCATGACCGTCAACCACCACCTCGACGAGGCCATCGTCGACTTCGCGCCCGGCACCACCACCAAGTGGGAGGCGCTGGCCTCGCTGGGCATCGACGAGTACGACGCCTTCGGCAACGACGTCAACGACCTCGACCTGCTGCGCAACGCCCGCCACTCGGTGCGCGTCGGCTCCCACCCGGGCCTGGACGGCGTCGCCCGCGTCACCGTCGCCGCCGACCCGCAGGCCGTCGCCGCCGAGATCACCCGCCTCACCGCGGCCACCCCGGCACAGGCCACCCCGGCACAGCCGGCCCAGGTGTAGACGGCCCAGGCCCAGGCCTCCCCCGGAGGCTTCCCGGGAGGGTGAGCGGGCTTCGACTCCCCCCGGTGACGGTGCTGCCGGCGGCCCGGCGGCGACGGCGGTGCGCTCAGCGGACCACGTCGAAGACCTGCTTCTGCAGGCCGTTGGAGTAGGCGGCGTGCTCGACCAGGCGCAGCTTCTGGGCGTCCTTGTCCGTGGCGCTGAACAGGCGCTTGCCGGCGCCGAGCAGCAGCGGGAAGACGAGCAGGTGGTAGCGGTCCACCAGGCCGGCGTCGGACAGCGCGTGGTTGAGGTCGGCGCTGCCGTGGACGATGATCGGGCCGCCCTCGCCCTCCTTCAGGGCCGCGACCTCCTCGACCGAGCGCAGGATCGTGGTCTCGCCCCAGTTCGGGACCAGGTCGTCCTCGGTGAGGGTGGTGGAGACGACGTACTTCGGCAGCGTCCGGTAGCGGGCGAACTCCGCCATGTCCGGCCACACCGGGCTGAAGGCCTGGTAGCTGACCCGGCCCAGCAGCATCGCGGCGGCCTCCTCCTGTTCCCGTCCCTTGATCTCGAAGGCCTCGGGGACGAACTCGACGTCCTTGAAGGTCCATCCGGCGTTGCGGTAGCCGGACTCGCCACCGGGGGCCTCGACGACGCCGTCGAGGGAGATGAAGGCGGTGCTGATCAGAGTGCGCATCGGAGTTCCTTGACGTCTCGGTACGGGGTGGTGGGGGGTGGGTTCCGGCGCCCCGGGTTCGGCACCCGGGTTTCGGCGCGCGGGTTTCGGCGTGGTCAGCCGAGCAGGTCGTTCAGCCAGCGCTGCCAGGCGGCCTCGGCGGCCCGGCCGGTGTCCGGCGCGAACAGGTGGTGGAACATCAGCACCACGCCGGGGCCGTGGTGGAAGGTGTAGAGGCCGTCGGCGGTGCGGACCCCGAAGCGTTCGTCGTCCGCCCAGACCACCTCGCCGTCCAGTGCCGGCAGGCCGGCGGGTTCGGCGTGCACCCGGGCGCCGACGGCCGCCGGGTGCGGCAGCGACAGGGCCGCGGCCAGCGCCGCCCGCACCTGTTCCACCGGCCGCCCGGGGGTGGGCGCCACGGCGAAGACGGGCAGCGCGGTGCGCCCGGGGAAGTGCGCCAGGTACTCGTGCAGCGTGTGCAGGTGGAAGGGCCAGCCGCGGCGCAGCGCGTCGTACTCGTCCTGCCAGTCGTCGCCGAGCATGCCGCTGTGGACGACGCGCAGCACGGTGGCGGCGCCCTCGCGGCCCTCGACGAGGTACTCGAAGGCCATGAAGCGGCCGTCGTCGCCGGTGGCGGTGCGGGTGGCCAGGCGCTTGCCGGGCTCGTAGGCGGTGATCAGCGCCTGCGCGCGGTGGCCGCCGGTCTCCATGACGGCGGTGCCGCCCTCGCGCGGGTCGATCTCGTTGCGTCCCATGAACCAGGAGTCGATGCCGGGCCCGGTGGCGATGGCCTCCCAGACCTGTTCCGGGCTCGCCGGCAGGGTGGTCTCCAGCTCGATCTCGAACGGGTGGGTCATCGCTGGTCCTCCTGCTGCGCGGCGTCCCCGTCCTGCGGGGTGTCGGGCCGGGTGTTCGACGGGCTGTCGGGCTGGGCCGCGGGGATCTGGTGGAGCCCGACGACGACCCGGTGGGTGCGGCCCTGCGGGGCGGACTCGTCGTGGTAGCGGCTGACGAGGGCGGCCACGGCCTGGGCGAGTCCGTCGGCGAAGGCGGCCCGGTCGGCGGCGGAGGCGAAGCGCACCTCGGCGTCGATGCCGAAGGTGGCGACCCGCCGCCGGGCCCGGGAGGCGCCGCCCAGCAGGGCGCCGACCTCCTGCACCAGCCGCGAGCCCAGGGCCAGCAGCCAGTGCGCGGAGAGCTGGTCGGGCGAGCGGGCCGGGTCGGGGCTGACGGCGGCCAGGACGCTGGGCGAGATCACGTAGGAGGCGGCGGTGGCGCGGTACACCCGTTCGGTGACGTTGCCCTTGCGCCGCTCCTCGACCAGCTCGACCAGGGCGTGGCGTTCCAGTTCCTTCAGGTGGTAGTTGACCTTCTGCCGGGGCAGTCCCAGGCGCCCGGCCAGCATGGCGGCCGAGCCGGGCTCGGCCAGGGCCGCGAGGATCCGGGACCGTATCGGGTCCAGGGAGGCCTCGGCGGCGGCGGGTTCTTCGATCACGGCGACGTCCAGCACCCCTCCAGGGTCTCGCCGACAAAAAAATTTGTCAAGACAAACCTGCTTGTCGGTGAGTCGCGGGGACGCCGGCTGTCCGGCCCCGGGGGCACCGCCGGGCCCGAGGACACCGGCGGGCCGGGCCGTCCGGGCTGGCGGGGCCACCCGCGGGCAGGGCGTCGCGCCCACCCCGGTGCCGGGCCCCGGCGCCACAATGTGACGCATGACCAGCACCCCGCCGCCGTCCCAGCCCGACCCCGACTCGCGGCCCGAGCCGCAGCCCTCCCCCGGGGCGCAGCCCGGGCAGGAGAGCCCGGCCGTGCGGGCCGACCGGCGGCTGGTGGAGCTGATGCAGGAGCTGCGGGTGCTGCAGACCGGTGTGCAGATCGTGTTCGCGTTCATGCTCGGGGTCGCCTTCACCCCGCGCTTCGTCGAGCTGACCGACGCCCAGCAGGACATCTACGTCACCACCCTGCTGCTGGCGGTCATCGCCTCGGCCGTGCTGGCCACCCCGGTGGCGCTGCACCGCGGGCTGTTCCACCACCCGGGCAAGGCGCGGATCGTGCGGATCTCCGCCCACATCGCCCAGCTGGGCCTGCTGCTGCTCGCCTGCGCGCTCACCGGCGCGGTGCTGCTGGTCCTGGACGTGGTGCTGGGGACGGCGGTGGCCGTGGCCATGGCCTGCGTGGTCGCGCTGATCTTCGCCGGGCTCTGGTTCGTCCTGCCCTGGGCGGTGGGCCGCCCCCTGCCCGACGACGACTGACCGCCCGCCGCGGCCGGGCCGGACGGGAAATCCGCTGTCGACTTCGAACCCGATCGCGTCCGAGGCACCCGACCCGCGCGGCTCCTGTGCCGCCCGTGGGCCGTCACCCGCGCCGCGGTGGCGGCCCGGGGGGCCCGGGTGGGCGCGGGTGACGGACGGGACCGGGCCTGGTCCGGCTGTCGGGCGCCGGGGGCCGGGCTCGGGGAGCCCCGACCGGCCTCCCCTCACCTCCGAAGAGCCCCGGGGCACCCGAAAACGCTTACCGCCCGGTGCGGGCGGGCCGGTAGCGTGCCCGTGTGCGAACTACCGCGAGGGCCTGGGACGTGTTGCTGATCGGCGGGGCCTCCGGCGTCGGCAAGAGCCGCGCGGCCGCCCGGATCGCCGGGGAACTCGGCGCGTTCGTGGTCGAGTTCGACGACGTCGTCGCCGCCCTGCACGCCGCCACCAGCGCCGAGCAGCACCCGGGCCTGCACCTCTTCGACGCCTGGCCGGACCCGGAGGCGGCGCTGGGCGCCGAGGAGGTGCTGCGCCGGCAGATCGCCACCGCCCGCGCCCTGGAGGAGGCCGTGCTCGGCGTGGTGCGCAACCGTCTGAGCGTGGACGTGCCGGCCGTCGTCGAGGGCGACTACCTCACCCCGGCCGCCGCGGCCCGGGCCTGCGCCGAGGCCGCCGAAGCGGGCCGCCGGGTGCGGGCGGTGTTCCTCCACGAGGGCGACCCGGCGGCGATCGGCGCCAACTACGCCCGGCGCGAACCCGGCCCGGGCCCGCAGGAGCGCCGGGCGGCCGTCAGCGCCCGCTACTCGCACTGGCTCGCCGCCCGGGCCCGCGCCCACCACCTGCCCGTGCTGGACTGCCGCCCCTACCCCACCCTCCCCGAGCGCCTGCACCGCGCCGTGGGCGGATCCTGACGTCCCGTGCCCCGGTCGCGGCGTCCGTCGTCCCCTGTGGCACGATCCGGGGCATGCACCTGGCTGTGGATGGAGAGACCCCGGTCCCACGGTTCGTGATGGTCGACGACATCGGGAGGGCGGACGGCTACTACTGCGCGCTGAGCAGCCCGCTGTTCCTCGCGCCGGGCGACCGGATCCTGTTCGACGGCATGAGGAGCGTCCTGACGGTGACCCGGGCGACCGGCGAGGTCCTCTCCCCCGAAGGCACGTGGGGAGTGCGCTGCGGCTCCGCCCACCCGGGGCCGCGGGCCTGACGTCCGCGCGAGCGGGACCGGCCTCGGGCCTGACGTCCGCGCGAGCGGGACCGGCCTCAGGGGAGCTTCGCGTCGGGGGCGAAGGCGGGCAGCCTCTCCAGGCTGGTGCGCACGGCCTCGGCGCCGTACGCGAACATCTGCCGCTCGTAGTCGGCGACCGCGTCGAGCAGGTCCCGGCGGCCTTCGGCGGCCTCGGTCAGGCGGCGGCGCAGCAGGTCGGCGTCGCGCAGGGCGGTGTTCGCGCCGTTGCCGCCGGTCGGGGAGGTGGCGTGGACGGCGTCGCCGAGCAGGGTGACGGGGCCGGGTGCCCAGCGTTCGCCGGGTTCGACCACCCGGATGGACAGCAGTGTGGTGTTGTCCGGGTCTGCCTGGCGGATGAGCGCGCGCAGCTGCGGGTGCCAGCCCTCCGTCCTGGACAGCACGGCTTGCTGCGCGGTCGGGTCTTCCGACGGGGTGTCAGGCGCGGTGGTCGGTGCGGTGGTCGGCGGCAGGATCATGGCCCAGCGCACGTAGTCGCCGATGTCGGGCAGGGTGACGTCGGGGGCCAGCTGCTCGGCGGCCTGCTTGGGCGGGGTGCGGAAGCGCATCGCGCCGAGCAGCAGGCTGACGCCGTTGCCCGTGATCTTCGAGCCGTAGGCCTTGGACAGGGCGGTGAACTCGTCGGTCAGCGGGGTGCGGCCGATGACGAAGCGCACGCCGGTGTCGGTGGGGGCGGTCTGCGGGGACAGCACCCCGCGGACGGCGGAGGTGATGCCGTCCGCGCCGACGAGCAGGTCGGCGGTGGCCGGGGCGCGGTGGGCGAAGCGGGCGCGGACCCGGCCGTCGGCCGCCAGGTCGTAGCCGGTGAGCGCGGCGTCGGTGTGCACGGTGAGGCCGGTCAGCAGCAGGTGGCGCAGCACCTGCCGGTCGACCACGATGCCGGTGCGGCCCGCGCCGAGCCTGCCGATCTCGTTCAGCTGCGGGTCCAGGACCAGTTGTTCGGCGGAGGCGGGCATGACGATCTCGTCCAGCAGCGCGTGCCAGCGCGTCGGCAGGCAGGCGCGCAGCGCCTGGAAGCCGGTCGGGTCCAGGACGAGGCGGTAGCCCTGGAAGCGTGCGGCGATGCCGGGATCGCGTTCGAACACCTCGGCCTCGATCCCGGCCCCGCGCAGACCCTGCGCGAGGGTCAGGCCTCCCAGGCCAGCTCCGACGACGGAAACTCGCATCACATGCCTCCCGGACATCGTGACGAACTTAGTTCGTTCGGACGATCTAAGTTCTAATTGACGAACTTAGATCGCGTCAAGCTACAGTGGTCGGCATGTCCGACGATCCCCGCCGACGCCGCGCGGCCCGCCACGCCCAGCCCGCGGAGCAAGCCCCCGCGGCGCCGGCGCGCAAGAAGCCGATCACCGTCGAACGGATCACCGACGCCGCGCTGGAGGTCGTCGCCACCGAGGGGTACGACGCGCTGACCATCCGTCGGGTCGCCACCGTGCTCGGCACCGGCCCGTCCTCGCTGTACGCGCACATCGTCAACAAGGACGACCTCGACGACCTGCTGATCGGCCGGCTCTACGCCGAGGTCGTGGTCCCCGCGCCGGACCCGGGCGCCTGGCGCGGGCAACTGGTCGGGGTGTACACCCAGATCCGCGACCTCTACCTGACGTACCCCGGGGTCTCGCGCGCCGCGCTGGCCGTGGTGCCGACCAACCTGGCGACGCTGCGGGTCGGCGAGGGGATCCTGGCGATCCTGCTGGCGGGCGGCCTCGACCCGAGGACGGCCGGCTGGGCCCGCGACGCGCTGTCCCTCTACGTCGGCGCCTACGCCCTGGAGCAGTCGATGGTCCGGCAGCGGCGCCGGCACGAGGACCAGGAATGGGTGCTCGGCCCCGAGGAGCTGCTGGAGCGCTTCGGCGCACTGCCCGCCGAACAGTTCCCGCACACCCGGCGCCATGCCGCCGAGCTGGTCTGCGGCACCGGGCACGACCGCTTCGCGTTCGCCCTCGGTCTGCTCCTGGACGGCCTGCGGCCCGCATCCGGCTGACCTGCCCGCGGCGGGCCTACGGTGGGGTTCGGCGAGGGTTCGGCGAGGGTTCGGCGGGGTCCGGGCGGCGGGTGGAGGACGCGGTGCTGATCGTGGTCAGCGGTGGGCCGGGCAGCGGGAAGACGACGCTGGCGCACGCGCTGGCGCGGGCCGTCGGCTGCCCGGCGCTGTGCCGCGACGAGGTGAAGGAGGGCCTGGTGCACGCCGGGACCGCGGCCTCGAACCCGGACGAGGTGGTGCGGGCGGCGTTCTTCGACGCGCTGGGGGTTCTGGTGCGCGCGGGGGTGAGCGTGGTGGCGGAGGCGGCGTTCCAGGACCGGCTGTGGCGCCCCGGACTGGCACCGCTGACCGGCCTGACCGAGCTGCGGATCGTGCACTGCCGGGTGGATCCGGCGCTGGCCCGCGCACGGGTCCGGGCCCGCCTGGCGGCGCGGGCCGGGCAGGCGGGCCGGTCCGCGCACGCGGACCGCGCCCTGCTGGAGGCCCCGCCGGGGCCGGGCAACCTGCTGGACGACTTCGCGCCCCTGTCACTGCCGGTGCCCCGGCTGTGCGTGGACACCACCGACGGCTACCACCCGTCGCTGGCGGACGTCGCCGCGTTCGCCGCACCCGCCGCCACTCCCTGAATGTGACGAAACGTCAATTCCCCGTGGAGAGACGGTGGCCCCCTCCCCCGGAGGGGGCCACCGCCGGGCCCGCCGGGGGCCGGCGTGTGCTAGACGAAGTTCTTGTCGATCAGCATGTGCAGCACGTTGACGTGGAAGTCCGGGAAGTCCATCGGGACGATGCCGAACCGGGCCCGCTGCTCGGTGCGGGCCTTCAGGTACGGGTAGACGGTCTGGTCCATCAGGGTCTGTGCGTTGCTCTTGGGCCAGTTGCCGTTGGCGAAGCTGATGAAGTTGACGAACATCTGCGAGGAGCCCGGGTTCAGGAAGGCCTTGTCGAACTGGGCGACGATGTACTTCCCCTTCTTGACCAGCGGGAAGGTCTCGTCGATCTGCCAGACGTCCTGGGTGTCGAAGTAACTGTTCTGACTGCTGGACCAGTTGATCAGGCCCCAGTCGTTGGCGAAGTCGGCGAGCAGCACGACCTTCCCGCGGGCGGCGTCGATCGTGGGCCAGCCGTAGAAGTGGAACAGGCTGCGGAAGCCCAGTTCGTTGAAGTAGTAGTTGACCCGCCGGCGGAACTCGACCTCGTCGAGCGCCTGGCCGCCGGCGTTCTCGTTCTTCAGCCGCATCACGACGGTCTCGGAGGGGTGCGCCTGCAGGAAGGAGCGGCACTGGTTGAGCACGTCCTGGAGCCGGATGTACTGGTAGGCGTTGGAGTGGTAGATCCCGAGCTCGTTGGGCGCGCCCTGCAGGCCGTTGCAGCGGATGTCGAGGAAGCGGATGCCCTCCTGCAACTGCTGGGTGATGCCCCAGTTCTGGGTGTGCGACCACTCGGTGCCGTAGTTGGGGTTCTCGCAGCAGGAGTCGTGGGTGCCCGGGATCGTGAGGCTGCGCAGGGGCACGCCGTCCTTGATGTAGCGCATCCAGCTGTCGGTCGGCATCCCGCGCGGGGTGGTCCGGGCGCCGGCCCAGGCGGTGGAGGGCAGGGCCAGGCCGCCGAGGCCGGCGACGGCCGCCGCACCGCCGACTCCCGCGCTCCACCTGAGAAGGTCACGACGTGCTATGCCCATGGTGTGGCTCCTTCGGCCTTCCGTTCGGCGGCGCGTTGCGCGCCCCTCTCCTGCGAACGTGCCCACCGCGCGGGCGGGTTCACCCCCCGGCCGGGGCCCGGTTCACCGTCGCCGGCGCACGGTCGGTCCACCGGCGCGCGGCCGGGCCCGGGTGGGCCCGGCGCGGCGCCCTCAGTGCCGCCAGCCGGGGGCGGTGGCGACGGCCTTGAGCTGATTGGTCGTCAGAGCCGGTTTTCCGGGCGTCATCTGGGTCTCGTCGGCGCCGTTCCACTGCGACACCCGCACCCGCGTCCCGTCGGCCTGCCGCACCTCCACGCTCCACAGCACCGTCGGCCCGCCGCCCGACTTCGTCGCACCGCTCTCGCGCACCAGCACGCTCGACCCGTCGGCGGTGTGCGACAGCGCCCCCGGCTCGGCGTCCGCCTCGAAGCCCGCGCGCCCGCCGCCGTCCGTGTCCGGGCCTGGCGTCACGGAGACGGACAGCATGCTGGTGCGCCCCTCCAGCGTGACCGAGACGTGCGCCCGGCCCGGGACGTGCTGCGCCGCGCCGCTGTCGGTGCGCGTGCCGGCCGGCAGCGCGCCCGCCACGGTGGCGAGGATGCGCTCCGGTTCGGGGCCCTGGGGCTCCGGTGTCCGGCCCTGGGCGGCGCCGGCCGGGCTCGTGCCGGGGCTGCCGGGCTGGGCGAAGAGCGGGTCCCAGGCGCTGCTGGTGGCGGCCGCGACGAGCTGGTCGTCGCTAAGCGGCGGCTCCTCACGGCTCAGCGGCGGACCGAAGCTGGTCGAGTTGACCTCCCAGATCTGCACCTGCCGGCCGTCCGCACCGGTGTAGGTGGCCTGCCACTTGCGCACCTTCATCGGTTCGACGGGCTTCAGCTTGGCGACCACCACGATCGAGCCGTCCGGGCGCACCGTCCGCTCGCACGCCTCGGTCGGCGCCTCGACCGGGTCGGGGCACTCGGTGCCCCACGTCGAGGCGCGGATCGGCAGGGTGGCCCGGTTCACGGACAGGGTCACCATCCCGGCGCCGTGACCGTCGTCGTAGATCAGGTGCGCCGTCGGCGCCAGCCCCGGCACCGGCCCGTCGTTGCTTCCGCTGCCGCCCGCGGCGGTGACCTGGCCGGGCGGCAGCACCGCGGTGAGGGTGTCCGCCATGAACGCGGCGGTGATCCGCTCGGGCCAGCCGCCGGCGGGCGCGGCGGGGGCGATGTCGGTCGGCGCCGCCCAGGGCCGCAGCGCCACCGCGGCCACGGCGGCCAGCGCCACCACGCCCGCGCTGCCGGCCAGCGCCGCCTTCCGGCGCCGGGCCCGGCGCCAGCGCCGCTCGGCGCCGTCGGCCAGCAGCGCGCCGGGCGGGTCCGGAGCCAGGTCGGCCGCGTCCCGGAGGATCCGGGCGAGCTGTTCGTCGTGCGCGTCAAGGGACATGCCGGTACTCCGCTTCCTCGTCGGTGGTGGGTGCCCGGGCGGTCGGTCCGGGCCCGGGGGTCCGCTCGTCAGGAGCGGGTGGGTGCTCAGGAGCGGGCGGGTGCTCAGGAGCGGGCGCTCGGGAGCAGGTGGGTGCTCAGGAGCGGGCGAGGTCGTCCAGCTCGGCGCCCAGGACGGCGCGCAGCCGGGTCAGGGCCCGGGCGCTGCGCGAGCGCACGGCGCTGACGCTGATGCGCAGCGCCGCGGCGGTCTCCTCGACGCTGCGGTCCTCCCAGAAGCGCAGGACCAGGACCGCCCGGTCGTGGGCGGGCAGTTCGCCCAGCGCGCGCAGCAGGGTGACCCGCAGGGCGGGGTCGGGGTCGCTGACGGCGGCTTCGGCGAAGGTGTCGGTCACGTGCTCGGCGCTGCTGCGCCGGCGGCGGTGGGAGAGGAAGGCGTTCACCAGGACGGTCTGGGCGTACCCGGCGGGGTTGTCCAGGCGCGCTATGCGGCGCCATTTGCCGTACAGCTTGCCGAGGGCCTCCTGGGCGAGGTCCTCGGCGAGGTGTGCGTCGCCGCCGGTGAGCAGGAAGGCGGTCCTGACCAGGTGGCGCCCCCGTGCCGCGGCGAACTCCCGGAAGTCGAGCGGTTCGCCGCCCGGCTCCGGGCTCTTCGTGGTTGTGCGGTGCATGTCTGTCTAACGCGGTGGGGGCCCGATCACGTCGCAGGTGGCCTTCTCGCCGGGCCGCCCGTGTGCCGTTTCGTCCTCGCGCGTCCCCGTCCTCGTCCTCGTCCTCGACGGCGGCACCGTCACCACCGACCGCATCACCGCCCTGCCCCGCCACCGTAGTGCCCTCCCACTCGTCCGGCACGGTCAGCAACGGGGATCGCGTATCAGGGGCCCTTCCTCAGGGCGAGGAGATCGTCAGTCGTCATACGTCAGGCGCTCGTAGCGCAGCCCCTTGCGGAGCAGGTCGACGATGCGCAGCACCTCGGGCGCCCGGGCGGATCCGAGGCCGATCAGGTAGCAGCCGGTGCGGTGCCCGTACTCCCAGTCCACCTCGATGGAGGGCAGCGTCACCCCGCCCAGGGCGAGCACGGTGGTCAGGTCGTCCAGGGCGTCGGCGGCCTGGCGGCGCTGGTCGGCGGTCACGCGGTTCAGGGCGGATCCCATCACGCCCCCAGGGGGCGCGGCGGCTCGAACTGCCGCCACGCGCTGAACGCCGCGTCGAAGGACGTGAACCCGCTGAGCTCCCCGGAGGGTTGGCGCAGCCACTCCCCCACCCGCTCGTTGCGCACCCGGTAGCACCGCCCCTCGGGGTCCCACCGGACCCCGTAGCCGTGGAGCTCGGGCGCTTGGTCATGAGCCATGAGGACGGAACCCTCCGCGATCGTTCTTTCACTTTCCGTGCACATGGTGGCCCTGGGTCGCCTAGCATCGGAAGTGAAATGCGACTTGCCGGTGGGCCGGCCGCGAGTTGGGGGTTGCCATGAACAAGAAGACCATCGACCCGACGTCATCCCCGTGGGCTGCCTTCGGAGTCCAACTCCGCAGGTCGCGAGAGGCCGCTGGGCTCACCCAGCTCCAGCTGTCGAAGAAGGTGGACTGCACCGCCTCCCACCTCTCCTACGTCGAACTTGCGCAGCGGCCGCCGAGCCTGAAGCTGGCGGAACTCGCCGACCAGGAGCTGAAGACCGGCGGCACGCTGACGCTCATGTACTGGCAGCTCAAGCACACGGCGCTACACGAGGGCTTCCCGGAGTACGTCAACTACGAGTCACGTGCAGAGCAGATCCGTGTCTTCGAAATCAACGTCATCCCTGGAATCCTGCAGACTCGCGCCTACGCGACCGCAGTCGAGGTCGGATACGCCCGGCAAGGCAACGCGACGCAGGAGAAGGCCGAGGAGCGTGTCGAGTTCCGGTTGGCTCGGCAGCAGGTTCTGGACCGCGATCCGCCGCCGGTTCTGCACGCGGTGCTGGACGAGAGCTGCCTCAAACGGCTGATCGGCGGGCGAGACGTCATGGTCGAGCAGCTGCTCCACCTTGAACGACTCGCTGACCGCTCGAACATCGTCATTCAGGTGGCACCGCACGAGTTGGGAGAGCGGCTGCCATTCACTCGCATGATCCACCTCCTTACCATGCCCAGCCGCAAAGTTCTCGCGTATGGCGAGACCGAGCAGCGTGGCTACATCGACCGTGACCTTCAGTCAGTTGCGGCGGTGACCAAGGGCTACGATCGGCTCGGGGTCGAGTCCATGAACCAGGCCGACTCATTGGCCATGATCCGTATGGTCCGGAGGGATCTCGAATGGACGTCGAACTGACCAACACCCACTGGCGCAAGAGCACCTACAGCAGCAGTGGCGGTGCATGCATCGAAGTCGCCGACGGCTTCCCCGGCGTGATGCCCGTCCGGGACTCCAAGGACCCCGAGGGCCCCGCCCTCCTCTTTCACTCCTCCGCCTGGCAGTCCTTCGTCACCGCCGTCCGCGCGGGCGAGTTCGACGCATAGCCCAAACAACTCCCGGTGCTCGACGTGGGAAGTCGTCCTCGCCGACTTCCCACTCCTGGACGGCCGATTCCACGGACTCACTGGGCGTGGGCGGTCAGCGCACGCACGGCTGGCCGCCCGGTGCGGCTCGGCGGCGTACCCTGTGCGGCATACACATTCTCGATGACCCCACTGTGTCGCCCCGGCTCCGGGACTTCCTCGAGCCACGTGCGCGGCGGCATACGCCGATGTCTCCCGACCGGATCAGGCAGGAGACGACGACCGTCGACGACGCCGGCTTCGAGCATCCCGCGGAGACCTCGATCGTGGACGCGATGGTCCGGTTCGAGGAACGCTACGGCGGCCTGTTCTACTCAGCGCGGGGCGGCAACCCCGACGAGTACGGTCTGGACGGGGTTCCGTCCGCCCACTGGACGTCCCACGGCTGGGCCTTCCCCGGAATCCTCGACGGCCCCGGGACCGTCCGGGTGGACGTCCTCGCGGACGGCCGCACCGCGATACCGGTGCCGGGGTCGGCGCACAGGGTGCTCAACAGCAGCGTCGAGCAGCGGCTGGAGGCCGACGCCCTGTTGGCGAGCGTGTACCGGTGGCCGCACCTCGTCCTGCGGACCACCACCGGCCTCGGAGTGGCCCCGCGCGTCGCCGAGGAACACCTGCCACCTCGCGTACCGGAGGCGACCGGCCCCGCCGACACGTGGTGGTTCGACGGCAGGTGGGCCTTCCACCTGGAGCTCTACAGCTGGTGGACGCCGCGGACACTCCGTGACACCTGGATCGTGCGCTGCTTCGCACGGGACGGCGCGGGTCTCGACCGAGCCGAATCCGCCCTGCGGGCCGCAGTCCCCGCACTCACCACCGCCCCCTTCGACTGGTGCTCGCTCTGCGGCCGGGCCCTGGACGCGGGCCGCTCCTGCTCCCCCGTCCTTCCGTCGGCAGAACGGTAGGAGCTCGCACAGCAGCGGCGTTCGGCCCCGCTGTTTGCGTCCCCCTGCCCGCAGGGGAAGTCGGCCCCGCCGACTTCCCGCTCCCCGCCTTGTGCTTCATCGTGTTGCCGGTGGCGGTAGTGAGCGGCGATGGAGCCGGCCGTCGAGGTAGGCGACGACCTTTCGGAACTCGCGGGGACAGCCCGTCGATGGCGGTCCTGGTGTTCTGCTCACGGTGCCGGCGCGGGAGGCCGGCCCGGATCCGGCCGGGCCGGTTACGCGGCACGGACCTTTCGGGCGGTCGTCATGCCGCCCGTGCGGCCACGGCCTCGACCGGGGACACGCACGATCGACGCACGGCAAGCGCTGTCATCCCGCCGCGGCCGTCAACCGACCGGGCCGGTGAGGGTCTCGATGTCCGGGGGCGAACCGGCCTCACGCTGCCACGTGAGGCGCACCAGCGCGTCCGAAGGCGGCACCCCGCGCGACACCGCCGACACGAACGCCCGGACGTCCTGCAGTCCGAGTAGCGGTGCCTGGCGGCGGAGGTGGCGCAGGGCCGCCGTGGTTCCGGAGGAGCGAAGGAGCTCCTGGAGAGCGATGACCAGCGGGTCGGACGGCGTTCCCCCTCGGGCCTGCCGGAGGTAGAGCTCCTCCCAGCCCCCGCCCATCGCGGTGGCCGGGACGTGGTGGATGCTGCCGTCGTACCGGTCCACCAGGTAGGGGCCGCTGCCGGCCAGGCTGTCGCGCGGATCGCGGGTGCGCGCGTACTGGGCCGAGTTCCAGAGGACGAGCCAGCCGACCGCGTGCTCCTCCATCTCGCAGACGACCGGCTCGGAGAGCGGCCCCGCCCATGTCGGCCGCTCGTCGGCCAACAGCGACTCGACGAGCTCGGCGGCGCGTTCCTCGGAGATCACGCCCTCGTCATTCACCACAGGTCAACCGGGTTTCCGGCCCGGAGTCCGGGCCGTTCGTCAGTCGACGACGACGGCCATCCGGCCGTAGGTGGCGTAGCCGTTCTCGAAGTCCCGCTCGGAGACGGTCGTGCGGCCGCGGGCGGGGTCGTTGATCGACACCGTCCCGTTGCCGAACCCGGTGACGACGACGGCGTGTTCGGCCGGTCCGGCGTACAGGACCTTGACGTCGTCGTAGGCGGTGTAGGTGGTCGACCTGAGGTGGCGCCACAGGTAGTCGACCCAGACGATGGCGGGGTGCCCGGCCGCCAGGGCGTCCTTGAGCGTCTGGACCGCGATGCCCGAACCGGACTGGTCCACGGTGAGCCCGTAGGCGCGGGCGGCGTTCGCCACCGGCGGGGCGTACACGCCGAAGCCGGTCCCGTCGACCTCCGAGCCGTCCGGGTCGCCGACGAAGGCCACGTTCGGGTCGCCGGAGAGCGGGCCGGAGTGCCCGAACTCGGGGTGGTCCCGGTCGACGCCGATCTTGTCCAGGACGTCCTGGTCGTCGGTCTTCACGCCGCGTGCGGCCAGGACCATGCGCAGGGCCGTCGCCTCGCAGTCGTTGTTGAGCTGCTGGGCGTAGAAGGGCACCGAGGTGGCCGCGACGGCGCCGGTGGCCACCGCGGTCCCGGTGCCGGCCGCCAGGACCGCGCCGACAAGGGCGGCAGTACAGGCCACTCGCGCGCTCGCAATGATCTTCACGGGCCCGACGCTACAAACCCCGGATGCTCCGCGCAGCCGCTACGACTCGAACGGGTGACGGGCGGCCGGGCCGGGGCGCGGCCGACGCGACACGGGAAGTCGGCCCCGTCGACTTCCCACTCCCGAGGGGCCCTGGGCAGCGTGATCACCCGTCGAGCCGGTCTCCGGGCACCGCGGTGCGCAGCCGTTCCAGAGCTGGCTGCGTTCGGGCTCGGGCGTTCAGGCCGTGGCCGTCGAGTGCGCGGATCAGGACATCGTCGTCGGCGAACCAGCGCGCGCCGCGTCCCACGGCCGGGAGTTCCCGCAACCGCTGCGTCAGGCCGGTCTCCTCGGCGTCGGCCTCCAGGAAGTCGGTGAAGCCTCCGTCGAACAGCACCGTCTCGGTCATCACCATGGCGATGCAGGCCACGGTCAGGCTCGGCTCCCAGGGCTCCCACCGCTCGCGCGTCGTGTCGGCGAGGTCCGCGCGGATCACGGTGCCGGGGCGAGGACGTGCAGCTCGTCGGGGCGCAGCAGTGTGTCGTGGTTGGCGGTGAGGTCGCTGCGCCGGCCCAGGAGCAGGTACGTCTCGCGCAGGGCGGCCGGCAGAGCCAGGCCCAGGCGGTGCTCGCAGGCCGCGAGCTGCTCGGCGCTCCAGCCGTCCCCTGGCCACAGGGGCTGGTGCCAGGAGGCCGCGAAGTCGGCGATGAACCGCCCGGTCTGGGCGCGGTCGGTCAGCGCTGCGGGCAGGCGGGTGTGGATGTCGAAGGCCCCGGTCATGCCCCGCACCCTACGCAGCGGTGCGGACGGACGGCGCCGGTGCGGGGACGAGGCCTTGAAGGGGCGGTCCTCGCGCGGTCCTCGCGCGGTCCTCGCGCAGGTCAGTCGACGGTGCGGGTGGTGCTGCCGCGGGCCTGAAGGTTCCAGGTGATGACCCGTCGGGGGTGGACGCGCAGGATGTCGTGGCTGAAGTGGTCGGGTGCCACGGGGGGCACGTCGACGGTGAGGGTCTCGGCGTGGCCCCGGATCTCGACGCCGCGGCCCCAGCCGGGCGCGACCGGGTCGTCGGCGGGGGCGAGGTCGTCCACCAGGACGGAGACTTCGGGGCGGGCCTGGGCGTTGCGGTACTTGCGGCTGCGGGCCATCGCGGGCCCGCCGATGTCGATGGTGCCGTCGGCGTTGAGGCGGAAGCCCACCGGGCGGACCTGGGGGCCGCCGTCGGGGCCGGTGGTGGCCAGGCGGGCCAGTGGCTGGGCGGTGAGGTAGGCGCGTTCTGTCTCGGTGAAGATCACGTACCCGACCGTAGGAGCTCAAGCGCCCTTGAGGTCAAGGCCGCCGGGGCCGGCGGCACGGACTCCGGTCGGGTGTGACTCAGGCCACACCGCGGGGGCGATGAGTTCCGGTCGGTGTCCCGGTCCTATCTGTGGAACACCGCCACCGCGGAGATCTTCTCGCTCGACACCGATGGGACCATCTGATCATGACCAACACCGTGAAGGGCCCCGCCAGCTACTTCCCCTCGATCGAGAAGAAGTACGGCCGGCCGATCGCCTACTGGCAGGACCTCGTCCGCACCTCCCCGCTCACCAAGCACATGGAGCTCGTCGCCTGGCTCAAGTCCGAGCACGGCCTCGGCCACGGCCACGCCAACGCCCTGGTCGCCCACGCCCTGGCCGAGAAGCAGGCCTGACGCCCCCTCATCCGGCGACTCCCCCCGGGGCCGGGGCCGCTGCCCGGTCCGGCAGGACCACCACTCGCTCGATGCCCAGCCGCCCGCCGACACCTGCGGCACGGGAAGTCGGCCCCGCCGACTTCCCGCTCCCCCGCCGCCCTGGAGCCGTCCGTCATCGGCCTTCCAGGGGATCAGTGCACGGCCGGCCGGCTGCCGGGGCGCACTCCCCGGCCGGGAGGAGGCCGGGGAGGGACGTGCTCGGCGCGGGCCCGGACCCCGCCGGCGCCGGTCACGCCGGGATCATTGCACCGGGTCGGGAGTGCCTTGCGTCAGTGCGGTGCGGCAGCGGGCCACCTGCTCGGCGACCAGGTCCATGAACCAGCGCATGACCTCGTACGGGACGACGTGTTCGTCATGGCCGTGCACGTGGACCGTCGGCTCCAGGTCGGGATCCTCGTCGGGTATGACGGCCACCAGGAAGGCGGCCCCGGGCAGGTGGGTCTCGGCGCCGGGGATCCCGGCCCACGAGGCCGGCGCGGGCACGCTTCGCTCAGTTCCACGCACCAGGCGTCGTCCGGCAGGGCGTAGTGGAACCGGACGGCGTAGTGACGGCCTGCGTGCTCTCGAAGCTCCGACATGCCCGCAGGCTGCCACAGTTACGGAAGCGCCCCCCCCCGGGGGCGGGAACCCGCTCGCGATGGCGATCGGCGTCGCAGGGCGATCGCCGCTGCGGCGCGGCCCGGCGTGCGCGCCTCGATGCGGCGGCCGGGGTGGTCAGGCGGGTTGCCAGAGTTCGATGCGGTTGCCCTCGGGGTCGGTGACCCAGGCGAAGCGGCCGATGCCGTCCATGTCCTGGATGTCGTCGGCGACGTCGGCGCCCTTGGCGCGCAGTTGGGCGAGCATGGCGTCGAGGTCGCGGACGCGGAAGTTGAGCATGGTCTGCTGGGCGCGGGAGCCGAAGTAGTCGGTGCCCGCGTCGAAGGTGGCCAGCACGGTGGGGCCCGCCTCCTGGCGCCACAGGCCGTGTTCGTCGGTGTCCAGACCCAGGCAGTCGCGGTACCAGGCGTTGAGGGCGGAGGGGTCTGCGGCGCGCAGGAAGTAGCCGCCGATGCCCAGCACGTGTTCCATGGCGCCATCCTGCCAGGGCGGCGGCCGGCCGGGGCCGAGGCGGCGTCGGACGGCGCGCTCGGGCGGGCAGGGCGCTCAGGCCGGCGGCGCGCTCGGGCGGGCGGCGCGCTCGGGCGGGCGGGGCGCTCAGGCGGGCGGGGTGGCGGCGAGAAGGGCGTCGAGGAGGCCGGGGAAGCGGGCGTCGAGGTCGGTGCGGCGCAGGCTGACGAAGCGGTTGCGCCCGGCGACGCGGGTGGTGGTGACGCCGGCCTCGCGCAGGACGCGCATGTGGTGGGAGACGGTCGACTTGTGGAGGTGTTCGAGGCCGAGGTCGCGGGGGGCGCAGGAGTGTTCGGCGCCGTCGGCGTAGCTGAGCAGCAGGGTCATGCGGACGGGGTCGCCGAGGGCGTGCAGGACCGTGACGAGGTCGATGTCGGCGGTGTCGGGCTGGGGCAGCCGCTCGTCGTCGGGCATGGCGGTGGTCCTCACGGGGCGGTGGCGGGCGGTGGCCGGCGGGTGGCGATGGTTTGACAATCATCCACCCGTCCCTGATTGTTTGACGAGTATCGAACTGTTGCATGGTGATCAAACGATCCGGGGGGTCCTTCCGTGCCCGTACGCCTGCTCCTGCTCGCCCTCGGCACCTTCGCCGTCGGCACCGACTCGATGGTGGTGGCCGGCATCCTCGCCCCGGTGGCCGCCGACCTCGGCGTATCGGTGCCCGCCGCCGGCCAGCTGGTCACCGTCTTCGCCCTCGGCTACGCCCTGCTCGCCCCGGTCCTGGCCACGCTCACCGCCCGCTGGCCGCGCCGGCGCCTGCTGCTGACCGGACTCACCGTGTTCGGCGCGGCCAACGCCCTCAGCGCGCTCGCCCCCACCTACGACCTGCTCCTGGCCACCCGGGTGCTGGCCGCGGGCGGTGCCGCGCTGTACACGCCCACCGCCAACGCCGTGGCCACCGCCCTGGTCGCCCCCGAACGGCGCGGACGGGCGCTGGCGACCGTCCTGGGCGGGATGACGGTGGCCACCGCGCTGGGCGTGCCGCTGGGCACCTGGGTGGGGCGCACCGACTGGCGGCTGACGATGTGGCTGGTCACCGCCCTGGGCGCGGCCGCGCTGGCCGGGATCGCGCTGCTGCTGCGCGAGCTGCCCGCACCGAGCGCCGCGGTGGGGCTGCGCGACCGTCTGGCGCCGCTCGGCCGGCCCCGGGTGCTCGGGGCCGCGGCCACCACCCTGGTGTTCTTCCTGGCCTTCCAGTGCGTCTACATCTACCTGTCCACCGCCGTGGCGGGCGCCACCGGCGGCGACGCGGGGCGGCTGAGCCTGGTGCTGCTGACCGCGGGCGTGATGTCGGTGGCGGGCAGCTGGCTGGGCGGGCGCCTGGTGGACCGGGTCGGGGTGCGCCGCGTGCTGCTGGCCGGCTCGGCGGCGGCCGCGGCGACGTTCGCGGCCCTGCCGTGGTTGGGGCGCAGCATGCCGGGGGCGCTGGTGTACGCGGTGGTGGTGCCGTTGGCGGGGTGGGCGGTGTCGGTGGCGCTGCCGCACCGGTTGGCGTCGATCGATCCGGGCAGTGCGCCGCTGCTGATCTCGTTGAACAGCAGTGCGCTGTACCTGGGGACGGCGGCCGGGGGTGTGGCGGGCAGTTGGGCGATCGCGGTGCTGGGCGGGCGGTGGTTCCCGTTGGCGGCGGCGGGGCTGGCGCTGGTGGCGGCGGGGGTCGCGGCGGCGACCACGCGGGACGCGGCGGCGGGGGCGCCGGCAGCGGCGGAGGCGGGCGCGGCAGCGGCGTAGCGGCCGGGGCCGGCGCCGGGGCCGGCGTACGGGCCCGGGTGCGCCCGTGCCCCGGGCCGGGGGTCCGGTCCGGGGCACGGGCGGTAAGCGGTGCGCGGTGCGCGGTGCGCCGCGGGGAACGCGCGGTGCGGGTCAGGCGCCGAGGACCTCGCCGACCAGGGTGCGGGCCTCGTCCTGGACGCGGGCGAGGTGGTCGTCGCCGAGGAAGGACTCGGCGTAGATCTTGTAGACGTCCTCGGTGCCGGAGGGGCGGGCCGCGAACCAGGCGTTGTCGGTGCAGACCTTGATGCCGCCGATGGGCGCGCCGTTGCCGGGGGCGTCGGCCAGGACGGCGGTGATCGCCTCGCCGGCGAGTTCGCCGGCGCTGACGCGCTCCGGGGACAGCCGGGCCAGGCGGGCCTTCTGCTCGCGGTCGGCGGGGGCGTCGACGCGGGCGTAGGAGGGGGCGCCGTGGCGGGCGGTCAGCTCGCGGTAGTAGGCGCTGGGGGTGGCGCCGGTGACGGCGGTGATCTCGGAGGCGAGCAGGGCCAGCAGGATGCCGTCCTTGTCGGTGGTCCACACGCCGCCGTCGCGGCGCAGGAAGGAGGCGCCGGCCGACTCCTCGCCGCCGAAGGCGATGGAGCCCTCCAGGAGGCCGTCGACGAACCACTTGAAGCCGACCGGCACCTCCAGCAGGTCGCGCTTGAGGTCGGTGGCGACGCGGTCGAGCATCGAGGAGGAGACCAGGGTCTTGCCGACGGCCGCGTCGGCGGGCCAGTCCTGGCGGTGGCGGTAGAGGTAGTCGACGGCGACCGCGAGGTAGTGGTTGGGGTTCATCAGGCCGCCGTCGGGGGTGACGATGCCGTGGCGGTCGGCGTCGGCGTCGTTGCCGGTGGCGATGGCGTACTCGGCGCGGCGCCCGATGAGGGAGGCCATCGCGGCGGGCGAGGAGCAGTCCATGCGGATCTTGCCGTCCCAGTCCAGCGTCATGAACCGCCAGGTCGGGTCGGTGACCGGGTTGACGACGGTGAGGTCCAGGCGGTGGGTTTCGGCGATGCGCGCCCAGTAGTCCACCGAGGCGCCGCCGAGCGGGTCGGCGCCGATGCGCAGGCCCGCGGCGCGCACCGCGTCCAGGTCCAGCACGGCGGGCAGGTCCTCGACGTAGGTGCCCAGGAAGTCGTGGCGCCCGGTGGTCGCGGCGGCCAGCGCCCGCGCGTAGGGGACGCGCTTGACGCCGCGCAGGCCCTCGCGGATCAGCTCGTTGGCGCGGTCCTGGATCCAGCCGGTGGCCTCGGAGCCGGCCGGCCCGCCGCTGGGCGGGTTGTACTTGAAGCCGCCGTCGCGCGGCGGGTTGTGCGAGGGGGTCACCACGATGCCGTCGGCCAGCGCCTTGGGGCTGCGGCGGTTGTGGGCCAGGATCGCGTGCGAGACCGCGGGGGTGGGCGTGTAGCCGTCGGCGGCGTCCAGCAGGACGTGCACGCCGTTGGCGGCCAGCACCTCCACCGCGGTGACCTTGGCCGGCTCGGACAGAGCGTGGGTGTCGGCGCCCAGGAACAGCGGCCCGGCGATGCCCTGTTGGGTGCGGTACTCGCAGATCGCCTGCGTGGTCGCGGCGATGTGGTCCTCGTTGAACGCGGCGTCCAGCGAGGAGCCGCGGTGCCCGGAGGTGCCGAACGCCACCCGCTGGGCGGCCTCCTGCGGGTCGGGGTGCAGCGCGTAGTACGCCGTCACCAGCCGCGCCACATCCACCAGGTCCTCCGGCTGCGCCGGCTGCCCGGCCCGTGCGTGTGCCATCCGTCTTCTCCCGCCAACTTCCCGGTCGCGTCCTTGCCCCGTGCTCACCGATCGTAGCCAGAACGCGACCGTGCCCCGTACCCGGCGGGCGGGACGGGGACACGAACGGGACGCGAACGGGACGCGGACGGCGCGTCGACGGGCATGCGGACGCAGCCCCGCAGGGCCCGTGCGGGGCCGTCCGTACCCGCGCGGGGCCGTGCGTGCCGGGCCGTGCGTGCCGGGCCGTGCGTGCCGGGTGGTGCGGCCCGGGTGGTGCGGCCCGGGTGTCAGGCCGGCAGCTGCTGGCGGAAGGCGTCCAGGGCGGGGGCGGTGGTGGTGGCGAGGAACTCGGTGACGGTGTACGCGACCAGGCCCTCGCGGGAGAACGGGTCGGTGCGGGTGAGTTCCTCGATCGCGGCGCGGTCCTCGCCCAGGGCGATGATCACCCCGCCCTCGCGCGGCACCTTGCGGCCCGAGGCGAGGAAGGTGCCCGCCTCGTAGTGCGCGTGCAGCCACTGCACGTGCTGCGGCAGGACGGCGTCGATGCGCTCCAGCGGGGCGGTGTACGTCAGCTCCAGTACGAACATGCGACCAGGCTAGCCAGCACCCCGCGCGCCCCGGGCACCAGGGGGCGCGGACGCGGCGGCGCGGACGCGGCGGCGCGAGGTGGTGAACGCGCGGTGGGCGAGGGCGGATTCGAACCGCCACAGCCGGAGCGGGGGCTTTACAGGCCCTTGGGCTCTCCAGTGCCCAGCTCGCCCGGGAGATCCCGACTCCCTTGCCCGGCAGGCACGCAGGACGCACCAGGGGGCGGGGAGGGGAAGGAGGACGGGGGTGCGCGACGCGGGGCGGGCGCGGCGGACGGCAGGCCGCGGACGGGCCGTCAGCGTGCGGCGCGGGCGCGCGGGGAGCGGCGATAACGGCGGCCACGGGTGGTCGTGGTGGTCATGGCGGGCTCCTTCCTTCGCGGCGCGGGCGGCGCACGGTGTCGCCGGCCACCACGATGCCGCTTCACCGGCGGGAGCGGCAACGGGTTTTCCGCACCGGGGCTCCCGGCGGGCGGCGCAGCGGCCGCGGGAGGGTGGCGAGGCGGCGCAGGGCGGTGCGGTGCGGGGGCGGCGGGAGGGTGCCGGGTCCCATCCTGGCAGGTCGCGGGGGGTTTCGGTAGGACGCAGCGCACGCGGATCGTGTCTTGTCGCCGGGGGCGCGCCGGCCGCAGACTCGTCGGCATCCACTCCTGCGGCCACGCGCCGGCCACCCCGTCCACGGGGGGCCGGTGTGCGTGCGTGTCGTGCTGCGCCCGGGCGGCAGGCGGTGGGCGGTGGGCGGACGAAGGGGGTGTCTGACAATTCGCGTCGGATCAGCGGGCGGTGTCGGGGTGCGTGCATCGCAAGGCGGAGGAGGGAGTCCATGCGGAGCATCGGCGACTGACGACAACGCGGCGAGGTGCGTGCCCCGGCACCGCCCGCCCGGCGGGAATTGTCAGACACCCCCTACGGGGGTTGTGCGGGTGTCGGTGCACGGGGATCTGGTGCTGAGGGCGCGGATGCGGTTGTTGAGTCACGACGGGCGGGTGCTGCGGGGGCGGGAGGGCCTGTGGGTGTACCGGGTGCTGTTCGGGGTGAGCCCGCAGGTGTACGGCTCCAAGCTCGCCCACGTGTTGGTGGAGGCGAGCGGGTGGGCGCAGGTGGCGGGGCGGACGGCGGCGCGGCGGGCGCTGCTGGAGGAGGCGGTGGCGGCGGCGGGGGTACTGGAGGTGGGGCATCCGTTCCGGGCGAAGGTGCTGGGGCGGGCGCTGGAGGCGCTGGCCGCACTGGAGCAGCAGGAGCAGCAGGAGCAGCAGGGGCAGCACGGGCCGCAGGGGCGGCAGGGGTCGCAGGGGCGGGCGGGGTGGTAGGTGGTTGCGGGGTGATTGCGGTACAACAATCCGTATTTGACGACTGATCGGAGAAGTCTGGTATGAGCGGGTCGCAACTGTCGCGGCGGGCGGTGCTCGCGGGTGCGGGGGCCGCGGTGATCGGGTGGAGCACCGCCCGGGGGGCCTGGGCGGTGGAGGAGGGGGGCGACGTCGCGCGGCTGCCCGTGCTGGACGGGTCGGTGACGCTGTCCGGCGAGGGCCTGGAGCGGTTCGCCGGGGACTTCGGGCACCTGGTGTCCCAGCGGCCGCGGGCGGTGCTGCGGCCGGGCTCGGTGCGCGACGTGCAGCGGGTGGTGGCGTTCGCGCGCCGTCACGGGATCCCGGTGGCGGTCAACGGGCAGAGCGGGGACGCGGGCACGGCCGGGGCGGCGGGGCTGGAGTCGCACTCCAGCTTCGGGCAGGCCAACCCGCGCGGCGGGATCGCGGTCGACGCGCGCGGCCTGTCGCGGATCGTGTCGGTGGGCCCGGGGCGGGCCGTGGTGGAGGCCGGGGCGACGTGGGCGCAGCTGACGGACGCGGCGCTGGCGGTGGGGTGGATGCCGCCGTGTCTGACGGACTACCTGCACCTGTCGGTCGGGGGGACGCTGAGCGTGGGCGGGATCGGCGGTGGGGTGCAGCGGTACGGGTTGCAGGTGGACACGGTGGAGTCGGTGGACGTGGTGACCGGCACGGGTGAGCTGGTGACGGCCTCGCGGGCGGTGAACCGGGAGCTGTTCGAGGCGGTGCTGGCCGGTGGCGGGCAGGTGGGGATCATCGTGCGGGCGCAAGTGCGGCTGGTGCCGGCGCGGGAGCGGGCGCACGTGTTCTCGCTGTTCTACGACGATCTGGGGGCGTATCTGGCGGACCAGGAGCGGGTGATGGCGCAGGGGCGGTTCGACCTGCAGGTGGGTGACGTGCAGCGCAGCGCGGACGGGTCGCGGTGGCGGTACAAGGCGGAGCTGGTGGCGTTCGCGGACGCGGGGCGGCCGGTGGATGCGGGGGCGTTGTTGGCGGGGCTGCGTCCGGTGGCGGGTGAGACGCAGGTGGTGGAGCAGAGCTGGCGGGAGTACGCGTTCCGGGTGGACGCGTTCGCGGGGTACCTGCGGGCGGCCGGGTTGTGGGGGCTGGCGAAGCCGTGGCTGAGCCTGTTCCTGCCGGCGTCGCGGGCGCGGGTGTTCATGGAGGAGGCGGCGCGGGTGCTGTCGGCGCAGGACCTGGGGGCGGGGTTGTTGTTGTTCTACCCGTACGCGCGTTCGCGGGTGGGGGCGCCGTTGGCGGTGTTGCCGCGGGAGGAGGTGGGCTGGCACTTCGACCTGTTGGCGTTCCCGGGGCCGGGGGCGGACACGGGGGCGATGCTGGAGCGCAACCGGCGGTTGTACGAGCGGGCGGTGGAGCTGGGTGGGAAGCGGTACCTGATCGGGGCGGTGCCGGGGATGACGGGGGCGGACTGGCGGCGGCACTACGGCGGGTTGTGGGGGCGGGTGGTGGAGGCCAAGCGGCGGTGGGATCCGGCGGGGATCCTGACGCCGGGTCAGGGGATCCACGCGTCCTGAGGCGGCGACGTCGGTGCCGGGGCCCCGGCCGTGTTGCGCGGCCGGGCCCCGGGGGGCGGGCCGGCCCGGGGCCCGGGCGGCCGGGGCCCGGGGGCCGGGCGGCCGGGGCCCGGGGGCCGGGCGGCCGGGGCCCGGGGGCCGGGGGCCGGGTCAGGCGATCTCCATCTGGGCCATCATGCCCATCGCGGAGTGGTCGAGCAGGTGGCAGTGGTAGGGGTAGCGGCCGCGGTAGGAGTCGAAGACGGCCTGCAGGCGCACGCTCTCGCCGGGCAGCAGGCGCACGGTGTCCTTGAGGCCGGCCTCCGCGGGTGAGGGGGCGGCGCCGTTGCGGGCCAGGACGCGGAACTGCACCAGGTGCAGGTGGAAGTTGTGCGGGACGTCCTTGTTGGCGTTGACGACCGTCCAGATCTCCGAGGTGCCGTGGGCCACCCGGGCGTCGACGCGGGCCGGGTCGTAGACCTTGCCGTCGATCAGGCCGCGGGGTTCGGCACGCCCGTCCTCGTCGACCTGCAGCACCACGGTGCGTTCGCGGGCGGGCGCCGGCAGGGCGGGCAGGGTGCGCAGCACGGCCGGGACGGAGCTGGGGTCGTGGGCGGGGCGGGTGATGTCGAAGCGCAGGACCTGGCCGACGTGTTCGGTGGGGCCGGGCGGCAGGGTGTTGGTGAGGGCGATGCTGCTGCCCACCGGGTAGCGGGAGAAGTCGATGACGACGTCGGCGCGTTCGCCGGGCGACAGGTCGACGGTGTCGGTCAGGTGGGGGCGTTCGAGCAGGCCGCCGTCGGAGCCGATCTGGGTGATGGGGCCGCCGTCGGCCAGGCGCAGGGAGAAGAAGCGCAGGTTGGAGGAGTTGAGCAGGCGCAGGCGGTACTTGCGGGCGGCGACGTCGACCTTGGGCCAGGGGCGGCCGTTGGCGAGGATGGTGGTGCGGTTGAAGGGGTCGTCCATGCGGTAGACGAGGTTGCCGTCGGTGTCGAAGCGGGCGTCGCGCAGGGCGATGGGCAGGTCGTACTGGCCGGAGGGCAGCGGCAGGGCGCGTTCGGTCTCGTCGGTGAGCAGGTAGAAGCCGGCCAGGCCCCGGTAGACGTGTTCGGACTCCAGGTGGTGGGCGTGGTCGTGGAACCACAGGCTCGCGTGGGCCTGGTCGTTGGGGTAGGTGTAGGTGCGGGTGCGGCCGGTGGCGAGGAGGTTCATCGGGTCGCCGTCGCTGTCGGTGGGCACCCGGGCGCCGTGCAGGTGGACGGAGACGCCCTCGTCGAGGAGGTTGGTGTGGCGCACCATGACGGGGCGTCCGGAGCGGGCGCGGATGACGGGGCCGGGGAAGGAGCCGTTGTAGGTGAGGACGTCGGTGCGCAGGCCGGGCAGGATGCGGGCGGAGGCCCGCAGCATGGTCATGGTGTAGGTGTCGGTGCCGCCGGCGGTGGAGACCGGGGTGAGCAGCGGGGGCACGGGCATGGCGGTGGTGAACTTGGGGGCGAGGGCCGGTCCGGCGTCGGGGCCGGGGTCGTCCTGGGGGGTGGCGCCGTGGGTGTGGGCGTCGGCCTGGTCCTGGGTGCGGGCCGCGACGGTCTGGGCGGAGGCGGCCGGGCGCACGGTGGTGCGCATGAGCAGGACCCCTCCCCCGGTCGCCAGGGCGGCGCCGATCATCCTGCGTCTGGTCACCATGGTGTGTCCTCCTGCTCGCTGCCGGGTGCCGGGGGGCGGCCGGGTGCCCGGGGCCCGTTCGCCTGTCCGCCCGCTGCCCGGGCGGGTGCGGTCCGGGCCGGTGGCGCCCCGGGGCCGTCTTCGCCGTCTTCCAGGGGGTGATTGCAGCAGCGGTTCCTAGCGCGCGGTTGGGGTCCGGCTGAGGCGTGGGGGGTGTGCGGCGGGCCGCGCCGGGGCTGGCCCTACCGGCCGGTACGGGGGGTGGGTGCGGGCGGGGGCGGGGCGGGTGCGGGTGAGCTGCGGGTGTTGCGGCCGGCTTGCGGGCGCAGGTCACCGTGGCTCGCGAAGCACTGGAGGATCCCTCGAAGGGAAGGGGCCGGAGCGTGGACCTGCGGTACTGGCTGCCGAGGGCGGCCGAGGTGGCCGAGCGGTGGGGCGAGCGGTTCGGGCCCTTCCGCCCGCACCCCTCGCACCAGGTGGAGGACGCGGACTTCGCCGTCGCGTTCGAGCGCTTCGCCAAGCGCCTGGAGCACAACTACCCGTTCTTCCATCCGCGCTACGCCGGGCAGATGGTCAAGCCGCCGCACCCGGCGGCGGTCGTGGGCTATCTGACGGCGATGCGGTTCAACCCCAACAACCACGCCTACGAGGGCGGGCCGGCCACCAACGACATGGAACGCGAGTGCGTGGAGCAGCTCGCCGCCATGTTCGGCCTGCCCCGGCACGTGGGCCACCTCACCAGCAGCGGCACCATCGCCAACCTGGAGGCGCTGTACGTGGCCCGCCAGAGCCATCCGGGGCTCGGGGTGGCCTACAGCGAGCAGGCCCACTACACGCACAGCCGGATGTGTCACGTGCTGGGGGTGGCGGGCCACGCGGTGGCGGCCGACGCGGCCGGGCGGATGGACGTGGACGCGTTGGAGGAGGTGCTGCGCACCGGGCGGGTGGGCACCGTGGTCGTCACCGCCGGGACCACCGGGGCGGGTGCGGTCGATCCGGTGCACGAGGTGCTGGCGCTGGCCCGCCGGTACGGGGTGCGGGTGCACGTGGACGCGGCCTACGGCGGGTTCTTCGCGCTGCTGGCCGCCGACGACGCGCTGGCGGCGGAGCTGGAGCTGGACCCGGCGCCGTGGCGGGCGGTGGCGGGCTGCGACTCGGTGACCGTCGACCCGCACAAGCACGGCCTGCAGCCCTACGGGTGCGGGGCGGTGCTGTTCGCGGACCCCGGGATCGGGCGCCACTTCGCCCACGACTCCCCGTACACCTACTTCACCGACGCCGAACTGCACCTGGGGGAGATCAGTCTGGAGTGCTCGCGCGCCGGTGCCTCGGCCGCGGCGCTGTGGCTGACCCTGCAGCTGCTGCCGCTGACGCCCGACGGGCTGGGCGCGGTGCTGGCCGGTGCGCGGCGCAGCGCGCTGGACTGGTCGCGCCTGGTCGGTGCGGACGGGCGGCTGACGGCGTACCAGGAGCCGCAGCTGGACATCGTCACCTACTTCCCCACCCCGGACGGGCCGTTGTCGATGTCGGGTGTGGACGCCGCCAGCGAGCGGGTGCTGCGCCGGGGCATGGCGGCGGAGGACGATCCGGTCTACCTGAGCCTGCTGCGGGTGGACGCCGCCGACTTCACGCGCCGCCACCGCGGTGCGCTCGCCGACGCCGCTACGGCGGGGGTGCTGCGCAGCGTGCTGATGAAGCCCGAGGCGCGGGAGTTCCTGCCGGAGCTGCACGCGCGGGTGGCGGCGCTGGCCGCCGGGGGCTGACCGGGGGCGGCGTCGCCGTACCCGCGTGGCGTGCCGCGCCGTTGCGTGCGGGCGCCGCCGTCCTGCCGCAACGGCGCCGTCGCCGTTGCACAAGCGCCGCCGCCGTTGCACAGCGCCACCGCACGGAGAACAGCTGCACCGCGCGGCACCGCCCGTGTCCGATCGCACCGCCGCGCCGCACCGGTGTACCCGCCGCGCGCCCTGCACGCGCGGCACGGCGTGCCCGCACCGCCGGGCCGCGCCTTGCCCCACCGCCCGCCCGTTGTCCGCTTGTCTGCCGAGGAGCGTGTCCGTTGACCACCGCCACCGTCCCGCCGGGCGCCCCCGCCGCCCGCCCGGCCGAGATCCCCAGTGCCCGGCCCGAGGGGCACCCCGTCGTGCGGGCCGCCCGGCCCGGCGAGGAGGCCGCCCTGTCCAGGGTGCTCGCCGCCGCGTTCCAGGACGACCCGCTCACCCGCTGGGCCTTCCCCGACGCCACCTACCGGGCCCGTGTCCTGCCCGCGTTCTTCCGCGTCTACGTCGACCAGTGCCTGGCCCACCGGGGGGTGCTGACCACCGAGGACCTGGACGCGGCGTTACTCTTCCTGCCCCCGGGGGTGTGGGAGCACCCCGACCACCACGGCCAGGACGCGGCCCGCGCGCTGGACGAGGCCGTGGACGCGGCGGCCCACCCGCAGAGCGTGCTGCGGCTGGCGGCGATCACCCGCCTGCAGGCGCGCCGTCACCCCCGCCACCGCCCGCACTACTACCTGGCGTTCATCGGCGTGCGCCCCGAGCGCCGTCACGACCTGACCGCCGCGGCCCTGCTGCGGACCCTGCTCGCCGAGGTCGACGCGGCCGGGCAGGCCGCCTACGCCGAGACCAGCTCCCCCGGCGGTGCGCACCTGTGCGCCCGCAACGGCTTCACCCGCTTCGGCGACGCCCTGGCCCTGCCCGCCGGCGGGCCGCAGCTGACCCCGGTGTGGCGGGGGCCCCGGTGAACGCGCCCGCCGCCGCCGAGGCCGGCCTGCGGGTCTTCGCCGCCGACGAGATCGACGCCGGGGCCGCCGACGCCCACCCCGAGGTCGCCGAGATCCTCGCCTGGAGCCGGCAGTTCCTCACCACCGCCCACCCCGACCTGGGGCGCAGCGGCCCGGTGTGCCCCTACACCCAGCCCTCGCTGCGCCGTGGTCTGTTCCACGTCGCGGTGGCCGCCGGTGGCGCGGCCGGTGACGGCGGCGGCACGGGGGCCGACCTGCCCGCGCTGGTGGGTGAACTGCGGTCCTGGTACGAGCAGTTGGTGGGTGCTCTGACGGAGGAGTCGGACCGGGAGCTGCTGACGGTGCTGCTGGTGCTGCCCCAGCTGGACCGGGCCGATTCCACGGTGCTGGACGAGTTGCAGCGCAAGGCCAAGGACGAGTTCGTCGAGCAGGGGCTGATGATCGGTCAGTTCCATCCGGTGTGCGAGGAGGGCGGTCTGTGGAACCGCTCGTTCCGGCCGTTGCGCGCTCCGGTGCCGTTGCTGGCGGTGCGCAAGCTCCTCGTCTTCGACCTGCCGTTCCTCGTCGACGACCAGGCGCATCTGGCGCACTACCTGGCCCGGTTCGCCCCCCAGGTGCCGGCGCGCATCCGTGACCAGCTGGTCACCGGGATGACGGAGCACCGGCGCAACGTGCGCCTGACCGCCTGAGCCCCTGACCGCTTGAATCCCTGACCGCTCGACCGCTTGAGCGCCGTCCCCCTCTTCGGGCGCGGCCCCCGGGCGCGCGCGGGGCGCCACCGCCCCTTCCCCGATCGGCCGGGCCGGCCGGCCCCGGGGCGGGGCCTCGCGTCCCGCGCGCGCCGCCGCACGCCTGCCCGCAGGGCTTGCGGCGTGCGGAAATTCGGTTGCCCCGCCCCCGCGGTGGGGTGATAGACAACCCGCGTGGACACCATTCTCGACTTCCCCGCCCTGCTGCGGCTGATCGGCGAACGCTCGGACGCCTTCCGCGCCGCCGTCGCCGCCGCCCCCGACCTCGACGCGCAGGTGCCGACCTGCCCCGAGTGGACGCTGTTCGACCTGGCGCAGCACATCGGCGAGGGGCGGCGGCGCTGGGCCGCCACCGTCGCCGCCGGGCCGGCCGACGCCCCGCCGCCGGCCTCGGTGTGGGAGGGTGGCGCCCCGCGCGGGCGCGAGGAGCTGTCGCAGTGGCTGGCGGAGTCCACCCGTCTGCTGCTGGACGCGCTGGGTCAGGCCGGTCCCGACCGGGGCTGCTGGACGTGGTGGGGCCCGCAGTCCCCGCCCACCAGCGGCGCGGTGGCCCGCCACCAGCTCCAGCAGCTGGCGGTGCACACCTACGACGCCCAGCTCGCCGCGGGCACGGGCGCCACCGCGCTGCCCGAGGAGGTGGCGCTGGACGGCGTCGAGGACTTCCTGTTCACCTGCTGTGCGACGACGGCGCCCTGGCCGCACGAGCCGTGCGTCGTGGACTACCACGCCAGTGAGGGCCGCTCGTGGCGCCTGGCGCTGTCCGCCGCCGGCGCGCACACCACCCGTCTGCCCGCGGGCGGCGCGCAGGCCGGTGCGGGTGCGGCCGCCTTCAGTGCCCTGGGCACGGCCGGCCAGCTGGTGCTGGCCCTGTACGGGCGGATCCCGGTGTCGGACCTGAAGGTCGAGGGCGATGTGCGGATCTTCGAGCAGCTGGCGGCCTGGGAGCCGGAGGTGTAGCCCCGACGGGCCGTGCCTTGACGGCACGTCACCCTTCGTTCGGCCCGGCACCGCCGTCGCCCCCCTTTCTTCGACCTGGGGGGCGGCGGCGGTGTTCTTCGTTGCGGCGCCGATGCGGGTGGGTGCGGTGGCGGCCTTGTCGGGGGTGGTGGGCGATCTTCGCGACGCTCTGGTGTCACCGGCGTGACTCTGACACCATCTCAGCCGAGGTGAAGGGACCGTGTGCCAAGCGTTCACCTCGTCTGCATCAGCGTCGCCGTCGAGCGCCGAGAAGATTCCGAGGCCTGTTGTGAAGACCCTACGTACCCGCATACCCCACGTGGTGACGGTCGTGCTCATGCTGCTGGGCATGGTGAGCGCGACGGCCGTGACCGCGCAGGCGGCCCCGCAGCGCACCGCCGCTTCGATCGTCTGCTCCAACTCCCCCATCCCGCCGGGGTGGGTGATCACCAGCTCCTACAGCAGCTCCGGTTGTCCGGGCACCGGCGTCGCGTACACGATCGCGGACGTGAGCGGGCTGAACGGTGCGACGGTCTGCTCGATGTCGCCGATCCCCGCCGGGTGGGTGATCACCAGCTCCTACAGCAGCGCGGGCTGCGCCGGCACCGGCGTCGCGTACTCGATCGCCAACACGGCCACCCTGAACGGTGCGACGGTCTGCTCGATGTCCCCGATCCCCACCGGGTGGGTGATCACCAGCTCCTACAGCAGCGCGGGCTGCGCCGGCACCGGCGTCGCGTACTCCATCTCCAACACGGCCGGGCGCGCCGGCGCCACCGTCTGCTCGATGTCGCCGATCCCGACCGGATGGGTCGTCACCAGCTCCTACAGCAGCGCGGGCTGCGCGGGCACCGGCGTCGCCTACTCGATCTCCAACACGGCCGGGCGTACCGGCGCCACCGTCTGCTCGATGTCGCCGATCCCCGCCGGGTGGGTCGTCACCACGTCCTACAGCAGCGCGGGCTGCGCCGGCACCGGCGTGGCGTACACGATCGCCGACACCGCCGGGCGCACGGGTGCGACGGTGTGTTCGTTCTCGCCGATCCCGTCGGGGTGGGTGGTCAGCGGTTCGTACAGCACCAGCAGCTGCTACGGCTCCGGTTGGGCGTACAACATCCGCAAGGCCTGATCCGGTGTGAGGGCCCCGTCGCTTCCCGGCCGCGCGCCGGGGGCGGCGGGGCCCTCGCGCGTGCCGGGCCTTCGCGTGTGCCGGGTCTTCGCGTGTGCCGGGGGTGCGGACGGCGCCGGGGGCGGGGGCGGGTCAGACGGTGGCCAGGGCCGGGGCCGCGGTGGCGGGGGTGTGGGGGGCGCGGGTGAGGCAGTCGTCGGTGAAGGCGAGGGCGCGCAGGTGGTAGGGGCGGGCGGCGTGGCCGAGGGAGAGGTTGTGGCCGGCGCGGTGGGCGGTGACGAGGTGGGCCAGGCCGTCGGGGAAGGCGGTGGTGAGGGCGGTGCGGGCGGCGGGGTCCAGGCGCCACCAGTGCTCGTGGTCGGCCAGGGTCAGGCGCACGGGCACGCGCACGCGGGCGGCGAGGGCGCGGTAGCGGGCGGGCCAGGTGGCCAGTTCGCGGGATTCGAGGGCGGGGACGGGGGTGAGCAGGGTGCGGGCGGCGTGGAAGGTGCCGGGCGGGTAGAGGTGGAGGGGGCCCCAGTTGAGGCGGCCGCCGCCGGCGAGGTCGTCGGGGCGGTCCCAGGCGCCGGGGGCGTAGTGCTGGGCGAGGCCGGAGATGTCGGCGCCGAGCAGGGGCAGGTGCGGGTCGTGGGGCCAGTGGGCGGCCAGCTGCAGGGCGATCTTGCCGCCGAAGGAGTGGGCGAGGAGTTGGACGCCGGCGCCGGTGTCGTGGGCGCGGGCGTAGTCGGTGAGGGCGGCGTGCAGGGTGGCGGCCTGGTCGGCGATGAGCTGGCCGTGGGGCAGGCGGTGGGCGGAGGCGCCGTGGCCGGGGCGGTCGGGGGCCAGGACGGTGTAGCCGAGGTCGGCGGCGAGGGTGAGCAGGTCGGTGTCGGGGTGGGCGGGGCCGGCGAAGTAGGCGCCGCGCATGCCGCGGCCGTGGATGGCGAGGACGACGGCCTTGGGCGCCCGGTCGCGGGGTTCGGCGACCAGGACGGACAGCGGGATGCCGTCGGCGTCCAGGACCAGGGAGCGGGTGGCGGTGTTCATGCGGCGGCTCCGGCGCGGGCGGTGTCGAGGCCGGCCAGCCAGCCGGTGAGGTCGCCGGTGCGCATCAGGGTGGTGCCCACGAGCAGGCCGGCGTAGCCGGCGTCCAGGAGGCGGGCGGCGTCGGCGGGGTCGGTGATGGCGGAGGCGGAGACGGGGGCGCGCACGGCGGCGGCGCGCAGGGCGGGCAGCAGGCGCAGGCTGCGGGTGAGGTCGCCCGGGTCGCGTTCGCGGGTGCGGATGTCCTTGTTGTTGACGGCGATGACACAGTCGGCGGGGTCGTCCAGGAGGTCGAGTTCGCGGGCGTCGGTGATCTCCACGAAGGGGGTCAGGCCGAGGGTGAGGGCGGCGGCGACCAGGCGGCGCAGGGAGACGGCGGGCAGCAGGGCGGCGGTGAGCAGGACGGCGCTGGCGCCGAGGGCGGCGGAGGCCTCGAGCTGGGCGGGGCGGGTGAGGAAGTCCTTCTGCAGGACGGGCAGGCGGGTGGCGGCGGTGACCTCGCGCAGCAGGCGGGGGGTGCCGCCGAACCAGCGGCCGGTGACGACGGACAGGCAGGGCGCGCCGGCCTGTTCGTAGCGGGTGACGAGGTCGGTGACGGTGCGCGGGCCGAGCAGGTCGGTGCCGTGCGGGTCGCGAAGTTTGACCTCCATGATCAGGGGGCGCTGCGCGGCGAGGAGGGCGTCGGTGAAGCGCTGGGGGTGGGCGCTGCTCATGCGTAGGCCTCCGTCGGGTGGGGCGTGCGCCGGGTGTGCTGCCAGGCGTGGGTGAGGGCGGTGACGGCTTCGCGGGTGAAGCGGCCGGCGTGGTCGCGGGCGGCGGTGTCGATGTCGGCGCCGGCGTACAGGGGGTGGTCGGTGACGGTGCGGTAGGTGTCGCGGTTGGCGGCGTTGAGGCCGCCGGCGAGGAGGAAGGGGATGCCCAGGCGGGGCAGCAGGGTGTGGACGTCGGTGGGGGCCAGGGGGTGGCCGGTGGATCCGACGCGTCCGTCGGCGGTGACGGTGTCGAGGAGGAACAGGTCGGTGCCGGCGCGTTCGAAGGCGCCGATGAAGGGGCGTTCGAGGCAGCGGCCGCGGGAGAGGTGGAGGACCTTGACGAGGACGGCGTAGGGCAGGCGCTCGCGCAGCTCGGCGACCAGGGAGGGCGGCTGGTAGGCGTGCAGCTGGATCCAGCGGATGCCGGTGGCGCGGGCCAGGGCGGCCAGGCGGTGGGCGTCGTCGAGGAAGGTGACCAGGACGGGTTCCAGGCCCAGGCGGATGGCGGTGGCGGCGAGGTCGGCGAGGCGTTGTTCGGTGAGGTCGGCGGGGCCGTCGGGGACGCCGTGCCACAGGCCGACCAGGGTGGGGCCGGATTCGGCGAGCAGGGCGAGGTCGGCGCGGGTGCGGGCCCCGCACACCTTGAGGTGGCGGGGCCGGGCGGGGGCCGGGCGCGGCGGGGCGGGGGCGCTCATTTGCCCAGTCCGAGCATGGCGGCGATGCGGTTGTACTGGATCTCGTTGCTGCCGGAGTAGATGGTGCCGGCGACGGCGTTGCGCACGTCCTTCTCCAGTCCGTACTCGGACATGTAGCCGTTGCCGCCGAAGACCTGGACGGCGGCCAGGGAGGTGGCGAGGTTGGACTCGCTGGTGAGGAGTTTGGCGATGGCCATGTCGACGGTGACGTTCTCGCCGGCCTCCAGGCGCTGGGCGGTGTCGTAGAGCCACTTGCGGGCGGTCTCGAGGCGGATCTTGGTGTCGACGATCTTGTTGGCGACGGACTGGTAGGAGCCGATGGGCTTGCCGAAGGACATCCGGGTCTTGGCGTAGTCCAGGCAGCGGGCCAGGCGGTGCTGCATCTCGCCGGTGTTGACGATGAAGGAGTAGAGGATCTCGCGTTTCATCACGTGGTCCAGGACGAGGAAGCCGCCGCCGACGCGGCCCAGCACGCGGTCCTTGGGCACCCGCACGTCGTCGAGGTAGAGCTCGGACAGCGGGGAGGTGCGCAGGCCCATCTTCTTGATGGGGTTGCCGGTGGTGATGCCGGGGGTGTCGCGGTCCAGGAGGAACGCGGTGACGCCCAGGGCGCCGCCCTGGGGGTGGGTGCGGGCGTAGACGACGATGACGTCGGCGACGGGGCCGTTGGAGACGAAGGTCTTGGCGCCGTTGAGGACGAAGTGGTCGCCGTCGCGCACGGCGCGGGTGCGCATCTGCATGGCGTCCGAGCCGCCGTCGGACTCGGTGATGGCGTGGGCGCCGATCGCCTCGCCGGAGGCGATGCGCGGCAGGTAGGCCTCCTTGAGGGCGGGTGAGCCGAAGGCCTGCAGGGGTACGCCGGTGGAGGCCATGGAGGTGGTGACGGAGAAGTTGAGGCCGCCGTCGCGGCAGGTGTGGCCCAGTCCCTCGAGGACGTACATGGTGGTGAGCAGGGACTGTCCCAGGCCTCCGTAGCGCTCGTCGAAGGGCAGGGAGAGGATGCCGGTCTTCTGGATGAGGCGCCACTTGTCGTGGGAGAAGGCGGCCTGTTCGTCGCCTTCGATGTGGCCGGCGCTCAGGTCGTCGCCGAAGCGGGCCAGGCCCTCGCGCAGGGCGTTCTGGTCGGCGTCCCAGCGGATCATGACGTTGCCGCCTTCCTCCCGGGCCCGCCGTGGGGGCCCGGGGTGGCAGGGCCGGCGCGCGGGGCGGCGCGCCGGTGGGTGGCTCGGGGCGGGGGGCCCGCCCCGGGGCGGGTCGCAGGCGCCCCGCGGCGTGCCCGGCACGCCTGGGGGCGTGTGCGTGGACCTTTCGCCTCAGTAGGCGGAGGAGGAGTGGGCGTCGAGCTGGTGGACCTCGTCGCCGCGCAGGGCCGGGGAGAACACGCACACCAGGCGCAGGTCCTCGTGGGGGCTGGCGATGAGGTAGTGGGCGTCGTGCTGGTCGAGGGCGTACAGCCGCCCGGGGGTGATGGGGTGGGAGTTGCCGTCCATGTCGACGACCTCGCCGGAGCCGGCGATGCAGTAGCACGCCTCGAGGTGGTTGCGGTACTCCAGGCGGGACTTGGTGCCGGCGTTGACGACGGTGTCGGTGAGGCTGTAGCCGAGGCCGTCGCCGGCGAGCAGGAAGCGGCGGGAGACGCCGTTGCCCCACTCGACGGTCTTCACGTCGGCGATGTCGCGGATCAGCATGCCGGTTGTTCCTCTCGGGTGGTGGTGCTGGCGGGGGTGAGGGTGATGGTGGTGCGTCCGCCGGGTGCGTCCGGGTGTGGGGGACGGGTGGGGCGGAGGTCGGTGAGGAAGGCCCGCAACTCCTCGACGGCGTCGAGGCCTTCGGTGTGGGCGTGTTCGATGCGGGCGACGGCCGCGGAGCCGACGATGGCGGCGTCGGCGCCGGCGGCGGCGACCGCGTCCAGGTCGGCGGCGCTCTTGACGCCGAAGCCGACGGCGACGGGGACGGCGGGGGCCGCCGTGCGCAGCGCGGTGACGGTGTCGGCCAGGGCGCGGTGGCCGTGGGCGGGGGTGGTGCCGGAGCGGCCGTAGTGGGCGACGAGGTAGACGTAGGCGCCGGCTGCGCCGCGGGCGGCGGCGGTGAGGACCTCGGGGGTGGAGGCGGGGTAGCAGGTGGTGACCTCGGGCAGGCCCTCGTCGTGCAGGGCCTGCTGCCAGGCGGGGCGCACCCGTGGGGGCAGGGCGTGGACGAGCAGGGCCGCGGCTCCGGCGCGGGTGACGGCGCGGGCGGTGGCGGCGGGGTCGCGGTGGCGCAGGCTGTGGCTCCAGTCGGCGAGCAGGGCGACCTTGAGGCGGGTCAGCCGCGGTGTGAGGTCGGCGAGTTCGGCCAGGACGGTGTCCAGGGTGGTGCCGGCTGCCAGGGCGCGGGCGGCGGAGCGGCGGATGACCGGGCCGTCGGTGGGCGAGTGGGGGAAGGGCACGGCGAGTTCGAGGACGTCCACGCCGTGGGCGTCGAGCATGTGCGCGAGGTCGGCCAGGCGCCCGGCGGGGTCGCCGGCGTTGAGGAAGAGCGCCAGGCCCAGCCGTCCGTCGGGGAAGAGGGGCTCAGACACCGGCCGCCTCCCGGGGGCGGGCGCGCAGGCGTTCGGCGAGCGCGCGCGGGGCGCCGTCGGCGAGCGCGTCCAGCGCGGCGGCGTGGGCGGTGTGCCAGCGGGTGTGGCGGCCGGAGGCGAGGGCGAGGGCGGCGGCGTTGAGCGCGATGGTGTGGGTGGCGGTGTCGCCGCCCTGCCCGGCGAGGGCGCGCAGGAAGTGGCCGGTGAGGTCGTCGGGGTGCGGCGCGAGGTCGGCGAGGGTGCCGCGGTCCGGGGCGACGGACCCGGCCGGCAGGTGGATCGCGCCGCCGGGGGTGTGCAGGGTGTTGTCGGCGAACGGCAGGAGCTCGTCGGCGCCGGCGCTGTTGGTGGCCAGCCACACGGTGCGGGTGGCGGTGCGGGCGGCGAGGTCGCGCAGGGCGTCCAGGCGGGCGGCGGCGCAGACGCCGGTGAGCTGGGCGGTGACGGGCACGCTCGCCAGGAGGGGCCCGAGGGTGTTGAGGAACGCGCCGAAGGGTTTGAGGGTGAGCGGGTACAGGATGCGGGCCAGGCGGGTGAGGGCCGGCGGGTAGACGTGCGGGCCGGCGAAGGCGATCCCGTGGCGGGCGAGGTCCTCGCCGGTGGCGGCGTGGGAGGAGGTGAGGGTGATGCCCAGGCGTTCGAGGAGGTCGATGGAGCCGGCGGCGCTGGTGTAGGCGCGCGAGCCGGTCTTGACGACGGGGATGCCCATGCTGGCGGCGGTCAGCGCGGCGGCGGTGGAGAGGTTGAAGGTGGCGGGGCCGCCGCCGGTGCCGACGATGTTGACGCTGCCGGGGTGGGCGGGGCCCGGGTCGGGGGCGCGTTCGGTGAGGGAGGTGGTGAGGGCGGCGAGGGTCGCGGGCTCGGGCAGGCCGGTGGTGAGGCTGGCCAGCAGGGCCGCCGCCTGGGCCCGGTCGCTGTCGCGGGCCGGGCCCAGGGTGCGCTGCTCCAGCTGGTCCCACCACGAGCGCCAGGCCTCCAGGGGCACCGGGCGGCCGGCGAGGAGTGCGGTGAGGGCCGGGTGCATGGGATCAGCCGCCCACCGTGGCGGTGGCCGCGGCGCGGCGGGCGGTGATGAAGGCGTCGATGGCGGCGACGGAACGGAAGTTGTTCGGGTCCAGGTCGGTGTCGTCGACGGGCAGGGCGAAGTGGTCCTCGACCCAGGCGATGAGCTTGAGGACGCCCAGGCTGTCGATGACGCCGTCGGAGAGCAGGTCGTGGTCGTCGGCGAGCTGCTCGGGGGTGACGTCGGGCAGGAACTCCTCGATGAGGAACCGCTTGATCTGGGCGATGTTGCTCATGGTGGCAACTCCCTTGCAAGAGTGAGGAATCGAAGAAGGAATCGGATGCGGATGGGGCCGGTTCAGGCGGGGCCGGTTCAGGCCCGAGGGGGTTCAGGCGGGGCCGGTTCAGGTGGGGCCGGTTCAGGTGGGGGGCAGGACGGCCTTGCGGTCGACCTTGCCGGTGGGGGTCTTGGGCAGCGGGGCGTCGTGGATGGCCAGGCGCTCGGGCACGGCGGCGCGCGGCAGGTTGCGGGCCAGGTGCTCGCGCAGGACGAGGCTGTTGAGGGTGCTGCCGGGGGCGCGCTGGACGGCGGCGTGCAGGCGTTTGCCGGTCATCGGGTCGTCGGCGGCGGCGACGGCGGCCTCGCGCACCTCGGGGTGGGCGAGCAGGACGCGTTCGACCTCGGCGGTGTTGACGGCGACGCCGCGGACCTTGACCTGGAAGTCGGCGCGTCCGCGCAGGTGCAGGCGGCCCTGGTCGTCGCGGACGGCGAGGTCGCCGGTGCGGAACCAGCGCCGGCCCTGCCCCGCGCCGGCGGGCTGGGTGGTGAAGCGGCCCGCGTCACGGGAGCGGTCCAGGTAGCCGGCGGCCTGGAAGGGGGTGGAGACGTACAGTTCGCCGCTGCCGGGCCCGGTGACCGGGGTGCCGTCGGGGGCGGCGAGCAGGGTGCGCACGCCGGGCAGCGGGGTGCCGATGGGCACGGGCAGCGCGGCGGTGGCGTCCAGGCGGTCCAGGCGGTGCAGGAAGCTGTCGTTGGTCTCGGTGCAGCCGTAGATGTTGTACAGCGCGGCGCGGGGCAGCAGTGCGGGCAGCGCGGCCAGGGTGCGCGGGTCGATGGCGTCGCCGGTGAACGCGGCGTGTTCGACGCTCTCCAGCGCCCGGGCGTCGCGGGCGGCGGCCTGGACCAGCAGGGCGTAGGCCAGCGGGACGGCCTGCAGGACGTGGGGGCGGTGGCGGGTGAGCTGGTCCAGGAGGTGGCGGCCGTTGAGGGCGTGGGCGGGGTCGACGAGCAGCACGGTGCCGCCGGCGGCCAGGGTGGCCCACACGTCGAGCAGGCACAGGTCGAAGTTGAGGGGGGCGTAGTTGGCGACGGTGCGCCCGGGGCCCAGGTCGAAGGTGTCGTGGGCCCAGGTGGTGAAGCGGTCGACGGCGCTCTGCGCGAGCGGGACGATCTTGGGCAGGTCGGTGGAGCCGGATGTGGTGAGGAGGAAGGAGGTGCCGGCGGCCAGGGTGGGGCGGGTGGCGGGGTGCGGGGGCTGCGGCAGGCGGGGGGTGTCCTGGCCGTGGGGGGCGAGGACGTGGCGGGCACCGGCCTGGGCGAACAGCGCGGCCAGCAGGGCCGGCGGCAGCTGGGGGGAGGGCAGCAGGAAGGGGCGGCGTTCGGTGAGGCAGGCCAGGACGAGGGCGATCGCCTCGGGGGACTTGGTCGCCACCAGGCCCACCGGCTCGCCCGGGGCGAGGTCGAGGGCGTGCAGGCGGGTGCGTTCGGCGTCGGCGGCGTCGGCCAGTTCGCGGTAGGTGACGGCCCGCTCGTGCCACAGCAGGGCGGCGGCGTGGGGCTGGTGGCGGGCGTGCGCGGCGAACGCGTCGGCCAGGGTGAGCGGCGGCGCGCCGTGCCCGGCGGTGCCCGCGGCGGCGGCCGGGGTGGCCGGGGTGGCTGCGGTGTCCGCGGTGGCGGGGATGGGGGCGGCCGGGGTGGCGGCGGTGCCCGCGGGGGCGGGGATGGGGGTGGCCGGGGTGGCGGCGGTGTCCGCGGGGGCGGGGGTGGGGGTGGTGGTCACGGTGTTCACTCCCCCGCCAGGGTGGCCCAGCCGGCCTTGACGGCGGTGCCGGTGTCGGTGGCGACGCTGAAGCGCACGACGGTGGCCCGGTCGTAGGGCTGCAGGGTCAGGCGCAGGGCGGCGCCGGGGGCGAGCGGGGCGGCGAAGCGGGCGCCCAGGGCGGTGATGCGGGCCGGGTCGCCGCCGGCGTGGCGGTCGGTGATCTCCTCGGCGGCCAGGGCGACCAGGTGCATGCCGTGGGCGATGACGCCGGGGAAGCCGGCGGCGCGGGCCGCGGTGTCGTCGAGGTGGATGGGGTTGAGGTCGCCGGAGGCGTGGGCGTAGGCGGCGACGTCGGCGCGGGTGAGGGTGTGGGTGAGGGTGAGGGCTTCGGTGTCGGCGGTGGTGCCGGGGTGGGCGGCCGGGGCCGGGGCGCCGAACGGTTCGAGGGTGGTGACGCCCACCAGCAGGGCGGCGGTGGACAGTTCGGCCAGCAGGGTGCCCCGGGTGTCGTCGCTGATGCGGGTGGCCAGGGCCAGGCGGGTGCCGCGGGCCTCGCGGCGCACCGCGGTGAGGGCGACCTCCACCAGCACCGTGGTGGCGGGGCTGAGGCGGTGGTGGGTGCGGATCTCCTGGCCGAGGTGGACCACGCCGGTGAAGCCGGCGTCGCCCGCGGTCAGGTCGGCGACGCTCTGCTGGGCGAGGGTGTGGGCCAGCACGAAGGGCTGCGCGGGCGAGGGCGCGGCGGTGGTGGCGGCCGGCAGGCGGGTGCGGGCGGCGGCGCGGTAGGCGGCCAGGTCCTCGGCGCCGAGGGTGTGGCGGGCGCGCCGGGCGGGCGGGGCGGTCGTGGTCATAGCGGGGTCACCACCAGGGTCGAGTTGTGGCCGCCGAAACCGAAGGAGTTGGACAGGGCCGCGCCGGCGCGGATCGGGCGGGCGGCGCCGTGGACGACGTCGAGGTCCAGGCCCTCTTCGGTCTTCTCGTGGTTGGCGGTGGGAGGGACGAGGCGGCTGTTCATCGCCTGGACGGCGGCGATCAGCTCGACGGCGCCGGCGGCGCCGATCAGGTGGCCGATGACGCCCTTGGTGGAGGTCACCGGCACGCCGTGCGGGCCGAACACGGTGCGCAGCGCGGCGGCTTCGGCGCGGTCGTTGTGGACGGTGGAGGTGCCGTGGGCGTTGACGTGGGCGATGTCGGCGGAGGTGAGGCCGGCGTCGGCGAGGGCGGCGCGCATCGCGGTGACGGCGCCGGCGCCGTCGGGGCGGGGGTTGGCCAGGTGGTAGGCGTCGGAGCTGGAGCCGTGGCCGGCGAGCAGGGCGTAGGGGGTGCGGTGGCGGGCGCGGGCGTCGTCGAGGCGTTCCAGGACGAGGAAGCCGGCGCCTTCGCCCATGACGAAGCCGTCGCGGTGGGTGTCGAAGGGGCGGCTGGCGTGGGCGGGGTCGTGGTTGCGCTGGGAGTGGGCGCCGAGGTTGCCGAACGCGGCGAGGGTGACGGGGGTGAGGGTGGCCTCGCAGCCGCCGGCGATGACGACGTCGGCGCGGTGGGTCTGCAGGAGGAGGGCGGCGTGGCCGATGGCGTCGGCGCTGGAGGCGCAGGTGGTGGCGATGGTCAGGGCGGGGCCGCTCCAGTTCAGGCGCATGGCGATCTGGGCGGCGGCGGCGTTGGGCATGGTGACCAGCGGCATCAGGGGGGAGACGCGCAGGGGGCCGTGGGTGGTGTAGAGGGCGGATTCGCGGTCGCTGGTGGTGCGTCCGCCGACGGCGTTGCCGACGACGATGGCGGCGCGGCCGGGTTCGGGGTGGGGGCTTCCGGCGTCGCGGTGGGCGGCGAGGGCGGCGAGGGTGCCGTAGTGGGCGAAGGGGTCGAGGCGGCGGGCGTCCTTGGCGGGCAGGCAGTCGTCGTGGGGCAGGTCGTTGACGCGGCAGCCCAGGCGGACCTTGTGGCGGGCGAGGTCGGGGTCGTGCAGGGCGGTGGCGGTGGAGTGCCCGGAGGTGACGGTGTGCCAGAACTCGGGGACGGTGTGGCCGGCGGGGCTGAGCACGCCGAGGCCGGTGACGGCGATCGGTGGGCGGGGGTGCGGGGCCATGGCTTCCTCTCCTGTCCGGGCCGGGGGTGACCGGGTGCGGCCGGCGTGGGCCTGGGGTGGCCGGCGTGGGGCCTGGGGTGACCGGCGTGGGGCCTGGGTGGCCGGGTGCGGCCGGGTGCGGCCTGGGGTGGCCGGGTGCGGCCGGGTGTCAGATCAGGCCGGTCTGGGCGGCGGCGGTCAGGAACGCGTCGGCGGCGAAGTCGATGTCGGCCGCGGTGTGGCGGGCGGTGACGGCGATGCGCAGGCGGGCGAGGTCGTTGGGCACGGCGGGGGTGACGACGGGCAGGCCGATGACGCCGGCCTTGCGGCAGGCGGTGGCGTAGTCGTAGGCGGCGTCGTCGGAGCCGGCGATGACGGGCAGGACGGCGGTGGTGGAGTCCATGGTGGAGATGCCGGCCTGGTTGAGGCGCTCGCGCAGGCGCTGGGCCTGGGTCTGGGTGTGGGTGACGCGTTCGGGTTCGCGGCGCAGGATGCGCAGGGATTCCAGGGCGGCGCCGGTCTGGGCGGGGCCGAGGGCGGCGGAGAAGAGGAAGGGGCGGGCGGCGTAGCGCAGGTGGCCGATGAGTTCGTGGCTGCCGGCGACCCAGCCGCCCATGGAGGGGATGGCCTTGGAGAGGGTGCCGAGTTTGATGTCGACGCGGTAGCGGTGGCCGAAGTGTTCCTCGATGCCGCCGCCGGTGGCGCCGATGACGCCCAGGGCGTGGGCCTCGTCGACCATGAGGAGGGCGTCGTGGCGGTCGCAGACCTCGCGCAGTTCGGGCAGCGGGGCGATGTCGCCGTCCATGGAGTAGACGCTGTCGACGATGACCAGGCGCACGCCGGTGGGGGCGGCGGCCTTGAGGCGGCGTTCGAGGTGGTCGACGTCGTTGTGGCGGAAGCGGGTGACGGTGGCGCCGGAGAGGCGGCAGCCGTCGACGATGCTGGCGTGGTCGTACTTGTCGATCAGGACGGTGTCGCCCTGGCCGACGAGGGCGCCGACGGTGCCGACGTTGGCGGCGTAGCCGGAGCCGAAGACCTGGGCGCGTTCGCGGCGGGCGAAGCGGGCGACCTCGGCTTCGAGTTCCTCGTGCAGGGGGATGGTGCCGGCCAGGGCGCGCACGCCGTGGTTGCCGGTGCCGTAGACGTCGACGGCGGCCTTGGCGGCGGCGACGACGCGTTCGTCGCCGGCCAGTCCGAGGTAGCTGTAGCCGGACATCATGAGCAGGCGTTCGCCGTCGAGGTCGCAGTAGGCGCTGTCGCGTTCCATGGTGTAGGCGACGAAGCTGTTGCGGCGGGAGGGGTCGGATTCCAGTGCGGCCACGCGGTTCAGGGTGGCGGCGAGCTTCGGCTCCAGGCGGTCCCATGCTCCGGTGGCGTTCACGTACGGGTCTCCTTCGTCGGCGGGTGCGTCGGGCGGTGGCGCTACGGGCGGTGGTGGTGCGGGCGGTGGTGGTGCTTCGGGCTGCGGTGCTTCGGGTGGCGGTGCGGGTGCTGCGGCGGCGCGGTGCGGTGTGCGGCATTCTTCGCGCGGGTTGTTCCGCGGTATGCGGGCGGTTTATCCGCGGGTGTGGCGGGCGGTGGTGCGCGGCTTTTGTCGGACGAAAGGCGCGGGGCGGTCCCGGGCTTTTCACGGGCGGTGGTTCGGGCGGGCTTTTCTGGAAGCCTTCACGCGGGGTGCTCAAGGATGGCTACATTTCTACGGCAGGAAGCGCAAGGCGTCCGCAATAGCCGCATTCCCGGCCTGCGGTTCTACCCTGACGTGCAGAAACCTTGCGTCCACGACGTATGGACCGGCCGGTGGGTATGTTTCGCCTACCGGTGTTGACACCGCGTGATACGCCGAATGTATGGTCGAAATCCGCCGAAACCGAACGGCTGGTCGGCGGCATTTTTTCCGGTCCAGGTTTCCCATACCGCAGGCCCGGCGCACGGGCCGGCGGCTCCGCTTTGGCTCAAGGGGGTTGGAGCACGATGAACGGCTTCCGGGAAGACAGTCCGTCCGGCAGATCGGGGGCGTCCGCATGCTGATCCGTCTGACGGGCCTGGTGACGATCGAGCACGACCACGGCGCCCCGCAGCACCTGTCCAGCGCCCAGGCCCAGGTGGCGTTCGCCCGCCTGGTGCTGGAGCGCTCCGCCGGCACCAGCCGCGACCAGCTGGCCGACACCATCTGGCCCGACGGGCTGCCCGACACCTGGGCGTCCGCGCTGCGCAGCGTGGTCAGCCGGGTGCGGGCCTTCGTCGCCTCCCCCGGTCAGGGGCCGGGGGCGACCCCGTTGATCGCCCAGGGCGGGCGGTACGTGCTGCGGCTGCCCGCGGACGCGGCGGTGGATCTGGAGGCGGCGGCCAGTGCGGTCGGCGAGGCCGGGGAGGCGTACGCGGCGCGTTCCTACGCGGTGGCGCAGCAGTTGGCGGCCGGGGCGATCGCGAACCTGCGGGGGGCGTTCCTGCCCGACCACGAGGGTGAGTGGGCGGGCGGGGTGCGCGAGCACGTGGAGGAGTTGCGGATGTCGGCGTTGGAGACGGCGAGTCTGTCGGCGTCGGCGCTGGGTGAGGAGCACCACGCGCTGCGGTGGGCGGACGAGGCGGTGCGGCGGGCGCCGTTCCGGGAGAGTGCCTACCGGTGCCGGATGGAGGCGCTGGCGGCGGCGGGCAACCGGGCCGAGGCGCTGCGCTGTTACCAGCAGTTGCGTCAGGTGCTGGCGGAGGAGCTGGGCATCGATCCGGCGGCCGAGACGCAGGAGTTGTATCTGGCGCTGCTGCGCTCGCCGGTTGCGCTGGCGCCGGCGCCGGCGGTGGTGCGGCCGGTGGATCCGGTGCTGATGGGCATCTTCGAGCCGCTGGCGCTGGCCCGGTTGGCGCCGCGTCCGGCGGGGCCGCCGGTGCGCGCGGCCTGACCTGGCCCCGGCCCCGCCCCCGCCCTCGTCCTCTTCTCCGGTCCCTGCCTTCCTCTCTTCCTCCTTCTGCTCCTTGCCTTCTGCTCCTTCCCGTTCTGCGCTGTGCCGGGGCGTGTTGCGGAGGTGTTGCGGTGGGCGTGGGAGGGGTCGTGCTCGTAGTAGCGTCAGGGACGCGAAGTCGCGCACGCGGCGCGGCTTTTCACCGAAACCGGAACGGGGGCGATGGTGGGAAGGGGTGGTGGGTGTGGGACGGGCACGCGTCGTCGCGCGGGTGATCGTGCACCCTGGTGTGGAGGACCTGAGCGTCCAGCAGGTACTGGAGGCGCTGGCGGACCCGGCGCGCAGATCGGTGGTGCGCCGGCTCGCCCACGCCGGCGCTGATCTGAGCTGTGGTTCCTTCGACCTTCCGATCTCCCGTTCCACGTCCACCCACCACTTCAACGTGCTGCGCCAGGCGGGTCTGCTGCGCCAGTACTACGTGGGGACCACCAAGATGAACGCGTTGCGTGCCGACGAGTTGGAGGGGCGTTTCCCGGGCCTGCTGTCGGCGGTGGTCGCCGCCGCCGACGCCGAGGAGCGCCGGCTCCCGGGCCCGGCCCCGTCCTGACCCCCGGCCGCCCGGCCCGGCCCGTCGGCCGGGCCGCGGTCCGATCGCGGGCCCCGGGGTCGCCGGCGGCCGGGGCGGTCCTGTTCGGTCCGGGCGCTGGTGAGGTGTCCGCGGCCGGCGGGGCCGCCCGCGCGGGCGGGGCCGTGCGCGCGGTGTCCCGGTCAGGGCGCCCGCTGCCCCCCGCCTGCGGCCCGCTCCCCCGGCCGCGAAACGGGCCCCGGGGCGCGGTCGAGCTCACCACCTGCCCACCACCACGCCGGCCACCGGCAAGAACCAGGACTCCCCCGCACGGGAAGTCGGCCCGTCCGACTTCCCGTGCACGCCACCGACACGGCGGCGCCCGGCGCGGCCCTCGCCCTACGCCCCCACTCACCCTCCACGCGCCCGACGCGGGAAACCGGCCGGTCCGACCTCCCGCACCGCTCCCGGTCGCCGGCCGCGTGTCCGGCGGAGAGCCGGCTGGGCCGGCGCCCGTGCGGGGCCGCTGTGACGCGGGCCCGGGGGGCCGGCGTGGTCGCGGCTACGGGTGTGGTGGCCGCGAGACCCCGGAGGGCGTGCGGGCTGCCCCATGTACGGGGGAAGTCGGCCGGTCCGACTTCTGGTGCACCGTCAGTGCCGGGTCGGCTGCGGCCGGGGAGCGGTGCGCGCGGGTTGGTGCGGCGTGCGCGCGTGGAGTCGGGTGTGGTCGTGGCGGTGGAAGTCGGCCCGTCCGACTTCCCGTGCTGCGGCGGGGGTTCGGGCCGCCTCGTCCGGGGGTGGGGTGCGGGTGTGCCCGGCCCGGGCCGTGGTGGCGTGGGTGGGGGTGGTGGTCGTGGTGGAATCCGGCCACTGCGGGTGCGGGAGTGGGCCCGTTCGGCGTCTCGTGCGGGTCGGGGCGGGGGGTGTGTCGGCGGTGCGGCGGCGGGTTTCGCGGGGGTCGTGACCAGGGGTTGCGGTGGTCGGGTGTGGGGGCCGGGGCTGGTGGGGCGGTGCGGCGGCCGGTTTCGCACGGGCGGTGGCGGGGGCTTGTCATGGTCCGCCGTGCGGGCCGGGCGGGCCCGGGTACAGTGGCGCGCGGGGCCCTGCCGTGAGGGCCGCGGGAGTCCAGGGGGGCCCGGATGATCATGGACGAGGCGGCCAGGGCCAAGTGGTGGCAGAGCCTGCCGGCCGGGATCCGCGACCAGGTCGACGGTTACGTGTTGCAGGACTCGTTCCTGCAGGCGGTGAAGGTCGTCGTCGACGTCGGGTTCGTCACCCACAACATCGGGGTCGGTGCCGCGCAGCTGATCGTCGGTGACCGCTACCTCCACTACGGGGACCGGATAGCCCGTACGCCGGAGAGTCCGCTGGACGTGGCGTCGCTGGCGCACCGCGCGGCCGGCTGCCCGGGGCGGATCGTGGCCGTCGAGGCGGTCTGGGACGGTGACACCGTCCACGACTGGTTCGTGGTCCTGCTAGCGATCACCACCGATCCCGCGCAGCAGCACGAGTTGGCGACGGTCTACCGGTCCACCGCCGAGCACCACCTGGGCGCGGACGCGGCGGGCGTGGGCGCGCAGCCCCTGGAGGCCGCGGCCGCCGAACGGGCCGGCCGGGCCCTGGCCGAACGCCTGGTGGTGCCCTTCCACTTCGCCAGCCCCCGCACCCCCGACGACTCGGCCCCCCGCTGGCGGCCCTGACCCCTGCCCGCCCCACCACCGGGCCCCGTGCCGGGCCGCTGCCGCTCCGGTGGGCGCAGCCGGACCGGGGCCCCTTGCCCGCGGATCGCCGCCGTGGCACCGCCGGCCCTGCCCCGCCGTCCTGCACCGGCAGCACCGGCCGCGCACCCCGCGGCCGGGCGCCGTGCCCGCCGCCGGTCGGCGCGTCGACAGGCCGACAGGCCGACAGGCCGACAGGCACCGGATGCCGTGCCCGGCGCCGGGGCGCCAGCGCCTGCGGGCTCGCGGGGCCGGCGGCGGGCCGGCACGGGTGGGTGTGGGCTCCGAACGAGTGGACTCGCCGCCGTGGCGGGCGGGCGCGGGCGGTGGTCCGCGGGTCGCGGTGGTGGTGTTGCCGTCCGACCCCCGTGAGCTGGAAGAGGCGGCCCCGACGTGCGACGTACCACCCATCGCCGGCTGTGCGCCGCGGCACTGTCCGCGGTCTGTGTCCTGGCCCCGGTCACGGCGGCGCCCGCCGCCGGCCACACCGCCGGCCGGTCCCCGGCGCCCGCCGCCGCGGGCACCGCGGACCGGGGTGACGGGCGCGGCGGCGGGCCCGGTGTCGGCGGGCACGGTGTCGGCGGGCACGGTGTCGGCGGGCCCGGCGAGGACTGCCCGCGCGGGGGCCTGGACGCCGACCTGAGCGCCCGCCTGGACCGGACGATCGAGGACGTGCGCCGCCAGGCCGGCATCCCCGGCGCCGTCGTCGGCCTGTGGCTGCCCGGCAGGGGCTGCTACGTGCGGGCCAGCGGCGTCGCCGACACCGCCACCGGCGCCCCCATGCCCGCCGACACCTACCTGCGCATCGGCAGCGAGACCAAGACCTTCACCGTCACCGCGCTGCTCCAGCTCGTCGACGAGCACCGCATCGGCCTGGACGACCCGATCTCCGCCTACGTCGACGGCGTGCCCTGCGGCGAGGAGATCACCCTGCGTCAACTCGCCGAGATGCGCAGCGGCCTGTTCCCGTACACCGCCGACCCCGGGTTCGTCCACGATCTGCTCAGCGACCCCCGTCGTTCCTTCACCCCCGCCGAGGTCCTCGCCTACGGGTTCAAGCACCCGAACACCGCCGAACCGGGCCGGGAGTTCCAGTACTCCAACACCAACCTCGTCCTGCTCGGCCTGGTCGTCGAGAAGGTCACCGGCCGCCGCCTGGCCGACGTCGTCCACGAGCGGGTGCTGCGCCCGGCCGGTCTGCGCCACACGCTGTTCCCCGCCGGGCCCGAGTTCCCCTCCCCGCACGCGCACGGCTACACCGACCAGACGCTCAGCGGCGACGTCGAGGACTCCACCGACTGGAACCCCAGCTGGGCGTGGGCGGCCGGCGCGATGATCTCCGACCTGCACGACCTGCACCGCTGGGCCAAGGTCCTGGCCACCGGCGAACTGCTCAGCGCCCGCACCCAGGAACAGCGCCTGACGATGCTGCCGACCGGTTTCCCCGGTACGGGTTACGGCCTGGGCATCTTCGAGACCGGCGGGTGGATCGGGCACAACGGCTCCCTGCCGGGGTACGAGAGCGTGACGGTCTACCTGCCCGAGCAGCGGGCCACCCTGGTCATCCTGATCAACACGGACATCGCCAGCCAGGGCCAGGAACCGTCCACCCTGCTGGCCCGCGCCGTCACCGCCCTGGTCACCCCGGACCACGTCTACGACGGCGCCGTCCCGCCCCGGTAGGCACCCGGGGGGGGCGGGGGCGCCCGCGGCGGGCGGCGCCGTGTCCACCCCGGCCGCGTCCCCGGCCCCGGCCCCATGCCCGGCCCTGGTGCGGCCTTTGCAGGGCGCAGCGCGCGCAGGGGCGGGCGGGGTGCCGAGGGCCTGCCGGGTGCGGCGGGCGGGCCGTGCGCGGTGTCGGCGTCCGGCCTGGCGCGGTGTCACCCGCCGGTGGGGCCCGTCGTCCATTGAGCGGGTTCGCTCAGCAGTGGTCCTCGATGTGGAGCAGGCGCCGGTCCCGCGCGGCGCGGGACCCGTGCGCGAGGCGGCGGCCGGTCGCCCACGGCCCGCCAAGGCCCTGGTACGTGTCCTTGACCCGGTTCCAGTGCTCGGGACGCGCGTCGCCAGGCGCGAGAAGTCGGCCCGCCCGACGTCCCACGCGTGAACACCACCACCGGCACGGCGGTGCCGGGCGCAGCCCGCGGGCTCCACATGCCGGCCCGCGGCCACGGGCCAGGCGCGGGAAGTCGGCCTGTCCGACTTCTGGCGCTCACCGGCACTCATCCCCGCCCCCGGGCACCGACCTGCCTCTCGGCTCCGGGCCGGGCGCCACAGGCAACACGGCCACAGAACCCTGGACCCAGAGCCGCCTCGTACGCACCAAAAGTCGGCCTGTCCGACTTCTGGTGCTCGCCGGCACTCACCCCCGCCCCCGGGCACCGACCTGCCTATCGGCTGCGGGCTCAGTGCTACGCGCCGCGGGGCCCGAACCCGGAGCCGCCTCGTACGCAGGAGAAGTCGGCCCGCCCGACTTCTGGTGCTCGCCGGCACTCACCCCCGCCCCCGGGCACCGACCTGCCTCTCGGCTCCGGGCCCGGTGCTACGCGCCGCGGGGCCCGAACCCGGAGCCGCCTCGTGCGCAGGAGAAGTCGGCCCGCCCGACTTCTGGTGCGCCGTCACCATCGGTTTCCGCCCATCGCAGGGCGGGGCGGCGAAGAGCCGGGTCCCTGTCGCCGGGCCGTGCCGGTATGGGTGCGGGGCGGCAGGCCTGCCGGCCGCACACCACCGCCCGCCGGTACCACGGGCGGCGTCCCTCCGTGGTCCCGACGACGCCGACGGCGCGCCGTCAGGGCACCGGCGGCTGCCGGGCCACTGCCTGTACCGGACACCGGCCGCGCCCGGTGTGACGGCCTCCGCGGGGGCGGGGCGGTCGAGGCACCGGGTTCCCGCCGTCAGGGCGTACCGGCGGCGGCGCCGGCCTCGGTGGCAGGCCGGGCCCGCCGGCCGCCACGCGCACCGCCCCCGGCGCCACGGGCGGGCATCCGCACGGCGTGTGCGCTGACGGCTCTTCACGGTCCCGACGGGGGCCGGACCACACCCAGGGCGGGGAGGGCCCCGGGTGGCCTGTCCGGAGAGGACGGGGCCGCTGCCGTGGGCCCCGCGCCGGCGGGGCGGCGCCGGCGAGGCCGCCCGCCCCGGTCGGCGCCGGGGCGCCGCCTGCGCCGGACACCGGCCTCCCCCGCCAGGGGGCCGGCCCGGGGTGTGGGGGTGGTGGGGGTGGGGTGGGTGGGGTTGACGGGGCCGGTGGGAGCGGTGGGTCCGATCTGCTAGTTTCGCCATGCTTCGACGCGAACCGTACAAGCGTGCGTGTTCCGTACTCCCACGCGGTCCTGCGCGCGTGCGCGCGTGCCCGTGGCGGGCCGCGCACGGCGGGAACGGGCGCACGCGCGCGGGGGCGGCGGGTGCGGCGAGGCGCGCAGCACTGGTCGAGGACACGGGGGACGGGGATCCATGAACGCGTATGCAGGTTCCGACGGGCCGGGCGGGCCGTTCGCGCCGCCGGTGAGCGTGGCGGGGTCGCCGGGCGGTCCGCTGTTCGGGGTGAACCCGGCGGATCTGGACGCGGCGGCGAAGGTGGCCAAGGACACCGGTGAGGCGATGCCGACCGAGCTCAAGCACATCCACCAGCCCTCGGACACCGCGGCCGCGGCGCTGGCGGGCTGGCGCACGGGGGCGTCGCTGCACAACTGCACGGCGGCGTGGGAGGAGTGCCTGAACGCGCTGGCGTCGGAGGTGGACGGGGTGGCGGTGAAGCTGACCCAGACCGCGGGCAACTACCGGGGCACCGACACCTCCAACGCGGGCGGGCTGAAGCTGCCGGGCCTGTACGGGCCGGTGGGGAACTGATGGTCACCCTCGCGCAGCTGCGTGACGCCGACCTGTCCGGGCTGGACGGTGCGGCGGGCGCCTACGACACGTTGTCCGGTGCGTTCGCCAAGCACGTGCAGGCGATGACGACCGAGGTCAACAAGCACATCTTCAACAGCCAGTGGGTGGGCAGTGCGGCGGGTGCGGCGAACTCGGCGCTGCAGCGCACCGGCAACCGGCTGGACGCCGCGCACACCGAGATGTCGGCGGTCTCGGGGCTGCTGCGCGAGGCGTCGGAGAGCTTCCTGCTGGCGCAGTCGAAGCTGAAGGAGGCGCTGCAGGAGGCCACCACGGCCGGGCTGACGGTGGGTGAGGACGGGTCGGTGTCGTGGCCGCCGCCCTCGCAGGCCGAGCGGCACGACCCGGACTACGACACGCCGCGGCGGGCCAGGGCGCTGGCGGACCGGATCTCGCACGCCGTCACCGAGGCCGACAACGCCGACCAGAAGATCGCCAAGCTGCTGGACGACCTGACCACCCGGGCCCGTACCGGCACCGGGCTCGACCTCAAGCAGGCCGCCGCCGACCAGAAGGCCGTCGACGAGCTGGGCACCGGGCTGATGGCGGCGGGCTGGCCGCCGGCCGGCGCCGCCCCCACCGACGTCAACTCCTGGTGGAAGGGCCTGACCCCCGACGAGCAGCAGCGCCTGATCCACGCCCACCCGGACCTGCTGGGCATGCGCGACGGCATCCCGGCCACCGCCCGCGACCAGGCCAACCAGCTCAACCTGGCGCACCTGATCGACGTGTACGAGCACAAGGGCGCCCTGTCGGAGGCCGAGCAGCAGAAGCTGGACGGCTTCCGGGCGATCCGCAAGAAGCTGAAGGACCAGGAGGGCCACGTCCCGCCGGCGTTCCTGCTGGGCGTCAGCGAGGAGGGGCAGGGCCGCGGCATCCTGTCCTACGGCAACCCCGACACCGCGCAGAACGTCAGCGCCTACGTACCGGGCCTGGGCACCACCCTGTCCGCGGTCGGCGGCAAGGACGCCGACCGGGCACTGAACGTGTGGAACGCCGCGCACATCGCCGACCCCAACGCCAGTACCGCCTCGATGATCTGGCTGGGCTACGACCCGCCGCCGGGCCTGGAGAAGCTGATGGACGGCAACCCGCACCCGCTGGAGGTGATGAGCACCGACCGCGCCGAGAAGGGCGGCGCCGCCTACGACACGTTCATGTCCGGGCTGCGCGCCACCCACGAGGGCGCGCCCGCCCACCTGGTCGCCCTCGCCCACAGCTACGGCTCCACCACCGTCGGGCTGGGCGCGCAGATGCCCGGCGGCACCGGCGCCGACGACATCATCCTCGTCGGCTCCCCCGGCACCGGCGCCGACAAGGCCTCCCAGCTGCACATCGACCCCTCCCACGTGTGGGTCGGCGACGCCGAGAACGACCCGGTCAGCCACCTGCCGGCCAAGGGCCGCGTCGCCACCGACGCGATCCTGGGCCCGGTGATCGGACCGGCCGCCGACGGCGCCTACCAGCTGTTCGGACCCGACAACAAGCTGTGGTTCGGCCAGGACCCCGCGAGCAAGGAGTTCGGCGCGAACCGGTTCACCGTCGCCGACGGGCCGTCGCTGTCGTTCGACTCCCACTCCAACTACATGACCGACCCCAGCGAGAAGGGCTCCACGACCTTGGAATCGGTCAACAACATCGGCCAGATCGTCGCCGGCAAGTACGGCAACGTCACCCACCAGGGCCAGCGGTGACCCGCCCCGGGCGCCCCGCGCCCACCCCCGCCGCCCCCGCCACCGCCGTCCGCGGCGCCCGCGCTGTTCCCGGTGTCCCGGGTGGGGTCGTCGTCGGCCTGGCGCTGGCGCTCGCGTTCACCGCCACCGCCTGCTCCGCCACCGGAGCACCCACCCCCGGCAGGAACACCCCCGCCACCGGCACCGGCACGGGGGCGCCCGGCCCGCTCATCACCCCCGCCCAGGCCCTGCAGCGCATGGACACCCTCCTGCAGGAGACCACCGCCGGCATCCAGCCCCCGCTGCGCACCTGGGACGCCTGGCCGAACTGGCGCGAGAAGTACTCCACCGGCCTGGACGAGCACTCCCTCGGCTACGCCACCACCAGCCGCGAACGCCACGTCATGACCAAGGTCGCCGCCGGCCGCTACGAGGCGCTGCTGGACGCGGTCCGCACCGCCTGGCGCGCCAAGGGCTACCTCGTCCAGGACGGCCCCGGCACCCCCACCCTGCGCGCCGTGTCCGCCACCGCCCCCGACGGCTCCACCGTGGGCATCGGCATCAACCCCGACACCACCGTCATCGACATCAGCGCGACCAGCGGCCCCATCGCGGTCCCCCAGGCGGGACAGCCGCCCTTCGGCACCCCCACCCCCGACCCGACCATGAGCAACGGCAACCCCGACGTCGTTCCCGACCACGACGACCCGTACTGGTCGCACTGAAAGCCCCGCCATGAACCCCGAACACGCCCCCCGGGCCCTCCTGACCCCCCAGCAGGCCCTGCACACCCTCGACGCGCTCCTCGACGAGGCGATGTCCGCGATCCGCCCCGCCCTCGCCTACCGGGCCGGCCGGCCCCGCTCGACCGAACAGAGCGCCCCCGGCATCGACGAGTACTCCCTCGGCTACGCCACCGTCACCCGCGAACGCCACATCATGACCCGCGTCGCCCCCACCCGCTACGGAGCACTGCTGGGCGTCACCGAACGCGGCTGGACGGCCCACGGCCACCGCATCACCGCCGTCAACCCCCACCAGCCCGCCATGTTCGCCACCACCACACACGGCCACGGCCTCGCCCTGCTGTTCGGCGCCGCCGGCAACATCGCCTTCCAGGCCACCGTCGGCCCCATCCCCGTCATCCGCGACCACGACCCCTTCGGCCCCCACGCCCCCGAACCCACCCTGCCCAACGGCAACCCCGACATCCTCCCCCGCCACGACCACCCGTTCTGGTCCGCCTGACCACACCGACACCACACAGCCGACAACACGCAGCCGACAACACACCACCGACGGAACACGCCAACCCGCCGAAGGGGACGGCTCGTCGGGGTGGGTGGCGGGGGTGACGGTGACAGGCCGGGGAGCAGCGGCGGGCCCGGGCCGACCGGCCGGGGACGGGACGACCGGCAGGCCCGGGACGACCGGCCGGGGACGGCAGCTGAGCAGGGGAACAGCGGCGGAGCGGGGTGGCGGGCGCCGGCGTCTGCCACAACCGGCCGCGACCGGGCCAGGACGGCCGGCGCCGGGCACCGGGCGGCCGGCCCCGGGTGCCGGGCGCCGGGGGAAGGTCGCCCGTCCGGCGGCCCTTGGCAGCAGCCCGGACCCGGCCGCCAGTACCCCCGGCACCCGCCGACACCCCGGCCCTGTGTCGCGCTCGCCGCCGGCGTCCCCCTGCGACCGGGCCCGTGCCACTGCCGGCCCCGGGCCGGGCGGCCGCGACCGGGCGGGCCCCGTCCCTGCGCACGGGACCCGCTCCGGGCCCCACCCCGCCCCCGCAGGCCGTCACGACACCGCACCGCACCGGTGGATCCGGCTCCCCGGGGTGCGCGCGTCCCAGGCGCAGACGACGGCGGCCCGCAGCCCCGGCCAGCCCCACGGCGGCCCCGGCGCGGCCGGGGCGAACACGTCGACCGCCGCCACCGCCTGCGCGCACCCCGGGCGCGGGCGGGCGGGGAAGGCGAACCGCGCCCGCCGCCGTCCGAAGGCGACCGGCGCAGCCGCCCCGCCGAGCGGACCCCCCGGGGGCGCAGCACGTGCCCTGGCAGCAGAGCAGAAGCCGTCACGTCTGCGGCAGGCTCCGGGCCCGGGTCGGACACGTCGAGGTCGCCCGGCCCTCCGCGACCGGCGCCCGCCCGTCCCCCCTCCCCACGCGCGCACCGGAGCGCTACCGCGCGGAGATCAGGCACCTTGGGTGCGCGGCCGGGACGGGCCGCAGGCACGAGAACACCAGAGGCAGCCCCGGGCCCGCCGGCCCAAGCGGCCGGGGCCCGACGGCCCGGGGGCCAGGGGCTTGGAAAGGTGTCCAGGGGGTGGTCACCCTGCGTCCGGGTCGCGGACGGGCAGTAGGATCGACGGCGTTGTCACCACATACATCGCTGGTAGGAGGCTATTCATGGCTCAGGTCACGCTGAAGGGCAACCCGGTCCAGGTGGGCGGCGCGCTGCCCCAGGCCGGCAGCCAGGCGCCGGCGTTCACGCTCGTCGGCGAGGGGCTGGCGGACAAGTCGCTGAAGGACTTCGCCGGCCGCCGCAAGGTCCTCAACATCTTCCCGAGCATCGACACCCCCACCTGCGCCACCTCGGTGCGCACGTTCAACGCCAAGGCCGGCTCGCTGGACAACACCGTGGTGCTGTGCATCTCCGCCGACCTGCCGTTCGCGCAGGCCCGCTTCTGCGGCGCCGAGGGCCTGGACAACGTCCAGGTGCTGTCCACCCTGCGCGGCCGCGACTTCCACGAGTCCTACGGCGTGGCGCTGGCCGACGGCCCGCTGGCCGGCCTCACCGCCCGCGCCGTCGTCGTCCTCGACGAGAACGACACCGTCCTGCACACCGAGCTGGTCGCCGAGATCGCCGACGAGCCGAACTACGAGGCCGCCCTCGCCTCCCTCAACTGACCCACCCGTACCGGTGACCGGCCCGCTCACCCGACGCCGGCCACCCGTACGACCCGCGGCCCCGCCCCTGTCCACCCGCCCACCGGAACACCCCGGCAGCGCGGCACAGGAGCGGGGCCGCACCCGTACACACCCCCGGAGGGACCGGGCCCGGGCCCGGTCCTCGAGCCCCGGACCCCTGACCCCGGGATGCCGGGTGCCGGGTGCCGGGTGCCGGGCAGTGTGAAAGGGCGGGCCGGAGACGACGGTTGAGCACGCCCGGCCGACTCCAGGCCGGGGGGGGGGGGGGGGGGGGGCCGGGCGGGGGCGGGGGGGGGGGGGGGGGGGGGGGTGGGGGTGGTGGAATCCGGCCACTGCGGGTGCGGGAGTGGGCCCGGTCGGCGTCTCGTGCGGGTCGGGGCGGGGGGTGTGTCGGCGGTGCGGCGG
>NZ_JBIALK010000016.1:109645-190417 GCF_042873275.1 Kitasatospora sp. NPDC004745
CCAGTCGCCCCGGTCCCGTTCCACCGGTTTGCGGGGTGCGGGGTTCGGGGTGCGGGGGCTGGTGTATTGGGGGGGGGGTGACCCCGGTTGTGCCCCCCCGGGCGGCGCCCGGGCGCCCCCCCCCCCCCCCCCCCACACACAAGCAGCACGGGCACGAACGCGGGCACGGGCGCGGAGACCCACGCGGACCCGGGCGCCGGCGCGGGCCGTTCGCGAGGCCCCGGCGAAACACCCCGGTGGCGCAGCGCGTCACGGCCGCGGCGCCCCGAGGACCGGCCGGGTCGTGGCTCAGCCGGTGGCGGGGACGAAACGCATCGAGCAGCGGCGGTGTGTCCCGTCGTCGCCGAAGACCTGTTCCGCCATCCGCCAGCCGGCCGCCTCGATGCGCCGTACGTACAGGGCGAGGTTGCGCTCGGGATGGGCCTGGTGCAGACGGATGCTGCGCAGGTGCTCGGCGTCACCGCGCTCCCGGCACCACGCGGCGTGGCTGTCCACCGGGGCCAGGGCGGCGGGTAGGTGGCGGTCCATGCCGGCGATCGTAGGCGCCACCGGGCCCACCGGGCACCCGACTTCGCCCCTCGGCATCGCTGCCTGCCCCTCGCCGCTACCTGCCTCGGCCCGTACCCCGGCCACCCGGGACAGCCCGGGACCACCAGCCCCTCGTCTCGCGCCGCCCCCGGTTCCCGGGGCGTGGAACACCGCCGGACACTCCCCCACCGGGAACCGGGAACCGGGAACCGGGCACCGGACGCGGACGCGGGACGGGCACCCGGGCGCGCCGCGGGCGGGGCGGGCGGAGGCCCGACGGCTTCCGGCGCCCGGCTGCCTTCCTCGCCTGCTTGCGCCGCGCTCCCCGCTCACGACCCCCACCGCGCACCGCCCGTCCGCCCACCGCCCGTCCGCCCGGGGTGTCCGGGTGTCCGGATGTCCGGGTGCGCCCGCGCGGCGCGGCACCAGGGTGTCGCGGGCTGCGGGGCTGCGGGGGTGCGGGGGTGCGGGAAACCGCAGGGTGACCGGGCGGTCGGCCGCATGGTGACCGGCAGGGCCCGGTCCCTAGCGTGAACGGCATGATCACAGCAACGGTCCTCCTCCCGTTCCTCGACCCGCACGCCGCCTCACCCGGGCCCGCCGACGCCCTCTGGGCCGGGCCCGCCCACGCCGTCCTCGCCGACACCGGCCTTGCCGCAACGGCCCCGGCGCAGCCCGCCGGTGGGGTGGCCGGGTGGGTGCTGTCCGTCGTGGACTCCCTCGGTGCCGCGGGGACCGGGGTGGCCAACCTGGTGGACACGGTCCTGCCGTTCGTGCCCAGTGAGATCGTCCTGCCCGTCGTCGGATTCGCCGCCGGGCAGGGCCGGTTGAGTCTCGTGGCGGTCATCGTGTGGACCACGCTCGGTTCTGTCGTCGGTTCCTGGATCGTGTACGCGGCCGGGGCCGTGCTGGGCCGTGAGCGCACCCGTGCGCTGGCCGCCCGGATCCCGCTGCTCCACGCGCACGAGATCGACCGTGCGGAGGCGTGGTTCGAGCGGCGGGGGCGGATCACCGTGCTGCTGGCGCGCATGGTGCCGGTGCTGCGCAGTGTCATCTCCGTTCCCGCGGGGATCCAGCGCATGCCGTTGGCGGTGTTCACCGCTCTGACCGCGGCGGGCAGCCTGGTGTGGAACACGGTGTTCGTGGTGTTGGGATACTGGCTGGGCGACAACTGGCGCCTGGTGGAGGAGTACGGGGGATGGGTGTCCAAGGCCGTGGTGGCGGTGGCGGTGGTGGCCGTCGCCCGCTGGTTCCTGGTACGGGCGCGCCGGCGCCGCGGCGCCCGGCACCGCGCGTGAGAACCGCACACACCTCGGGTACCGCGCGCACCGCAGGTGCCGGGCGGGCGGCGGGCACGGAGCGGGTGGTGGGTGCGGTGCGGGCGGCGGCCGGGATCGCGCTGGGCGCGGTGACGGCGTGTGCCGCGCCGGCCGTCCTGGCCACGGCCGCGCTGACGCGTCGCGGCACGGCGGTGGTACGCCTGGCCGAGCTGGACCAGCGGCGCGTCGCCGCCCTCCTCGACACCACCCCCGCCCACCCCGACCAGGCCGACCAGGCCGGCAGAAGCGGGAGTCACGGCAACACCGGCAGGTCCGCCCACGCCGGTGCCGGAGCAGGTGCCGAAGGCGCCGGCGCCACCGGGGCCGGCGGCGGTGTCACCGGGGCCGGCGGCGGTGTGGAGGTGTGGCGGGCCCGGGCCTACCTGTGGGCGCGCCTGCCGGTCGGGCTGCTCGGCGGCGGGGCCCTGGTCCTGCTCGGCGCGGGGGCGTGGACGGTGGCGGGCGCGCTGGGCGCCTGGCTGAGCGGACACGCCGCCGACGGCATGCGGCCGACCTGGCCCGTCGCCGGCTACCTCCTGGCCGCCGCTCTGCTGCTGCTCTTCCTCGACCTGGCCGGTCTGGCCGCCGTCGCCGAACTCGAACGGCGTCTGGTGCGGCGTCACCTGGGCCCCGACGAACTGGCCCTGATGCGCCGGCGCATCGACGAACTGGCCGCCACCCGTTCCGGGATCGTCGAAGCCGTCGACGCCGAACGCCGCCGCATCGAACGCGACCTGCACGACGGCCTCCAACAACGCCTGATCGTCGTCGCGATGCTCCTGGGCCGGGCCCGGCGCAAGGACTCCGAGGAGCTGTACCGCCAGGCCCGGCACGAGAACGAACAGGCCCTGGAGGAACTGCGCCAGGTCGCCTGGCGCATCTACCCGGCGTCCCTGGACCAGCTCGGCCTGCGCGAGGCCCTGGCCGTGGACGCCGAACGCTGCCCCGTGCCCGTCCACCTCCACGGCGACCTGACCCACCGCCCCGCCCCCGCCATCGAGACCGCCGCCTACTTCGCCGTCCGCGAAGCCCTCACCAACGCCGCCAAACACGCCCGGGCCGCCACCCGCATCGACGTCACCATCCACCAGGACGCCCACACCGTACGGGTGTCGGTACGCGATGACGGAAACGGCGGCGCCGACCCCAACGGCACCGGACTGGCCGGCCTGGCCCGGCGCCTGGGCGCCCTCGACGGACACCTCACCATCGACAGCCCACCCGGCGGCCCCACCCACCTCACCGCGGAGCTGCCATGCGCCTCATGATCGCCGAAGACTCCGCCCTGCTGCGCGCCGGCCTCGAACGCCTCCTCGCCGACGAAGGACACCACGTCACCGCCGCCGTCGCAAACGCCGACGCCCTGCTGGCCGCCGTCGCCGCCGACCCGCCCGACGTCACCGTCGTGGACGTCCGCATGCCCCCCACCCACACCGACGAAGGACTGCGCGCCGCCCTGCACCTGCGCCGCACCCACCCCCAGGTCGGCGTCCTGGTCCTGTCCCAGCACGTCGAACAGCGCTACGCCGCCGACCTGCTGGCCGCCGACACCCGCGGCGTCGGCTACCTCCTCAAAGACCGCGTCGCCCGGGTCGAGGAGTTCCTGACCGCCCTGCAACGCATCCACGACGGCGACACCGTCCTCGACCCCGAAGTCGTCCGACGCCTGCTCGCCCGCACCCGCCACACCGACGACCTGCGCCACCTCACCCCCCGCGAACACGTCGTCCTGACCCTCATGGCCCAGGGCCACACCAACACCGCCATCGCGCAACACCTGTTCGTGTCCAAAAGCGCCGTGGAGAAACACACCAACGCCGTGTTCGACAAACTCCGCCTGCCCCGCGACGACAGCACCAACCGCCGCGTCCTGGCCGTCCTACGCTTCCTCGGCACCTGACACCCACCCCGGCAACCCCGGGGCCCCACCCCGGGGCCGGTACCCCCACCCCCGTCCCGCACCCCGGACCCGGTGGGTCCCCGGCCCCCGCCGGCGCAGCCCCCGGGAGGTGCGCCACCGGGCGCCACCGGGCTCCCGGGCACCGAGGGTGGCGCCCGGCCGCGCCCAGAGCCACCCCGGGCCAGCAGAGCGCAGAGCCGCTGGCCCGGAAGACCAGGAGCGCGAGGGCCAGGAGGGCGAGGGCCAGGGCCAGGAGGGCGAGGGCAGTAGGGGGCCCGGGGACCTGGGAGGCCGCGGGCCCGCGGGAGGCGGGGAGGCGGGTGGGCGGGGGCCGGAAGGGGCGGGTGGGCGGGGGCCGGAAGGGGCGGGTGGCTAAACCGTTTGGCGCACCACCACACGCCCTGCTACGTTTCCCCCGGCCGTGCGAGAGAACAAGGAGGTGGTACCCGTGAACGCAGTAACGACACGGGTGCTCTCCTACGGGGTCACGGTCGGGCGGTAGGTCGTCCGGGAGCGCCGTTCACAGCCCTCCCGAAAGGCACGACCATGCAGTTCACCTCCGAACAGCACCTCGACGACGGCGTCCTCGCCCGCGACTTCACCCTCGGCGACATCCCCGGCACCCTGTGGACACCCACACCCGGCCCGGCCCCCGCACCGGCGTCGGCCCCCGCCCCGGTGCCGCTGGTCCTCATGGCCCACAACAACGCCCTGCCCAGGCGCGAAGCCCGCCTGATCGCCCGGGCCCGCCACCTGGCCGCCGACGGCTACGCCGTCGCCTCCATCGACACCCCCGAATGCGGCGACCGGCCCCGCTCCCCCGCCACCGAACAGGCCCGCGCCGAGCTACGCCGGGCGATGCAGGCCGGCGAGAGCGTCGACGACGTCTTCGAGTCCTTCATCGGCCCGCTCGTCGACCAGGCCGTCCCGCAATGGCGCACCACCCTGGACGCCCTGCTCACCCTGCCCGGCATCACCGGCCCGGTCGGCTACAGCGGGTGGATGGCCGTCGGTATCGCCCTGGCCGCCGCCGAGCCACGCATCACCGCCGCCGGCTACTTCGCCGGCGGCTACGTCCCCCACGCCCAACGCGCCCAGGCCCGGCAGATCACCATCCCCCTGCTGATGCTGCTGCAGTGGGACGACCACGGCAACCCCCGCCACCGCGCCCTCGAGCTGTTCGACGCCTTCGCCAGCACCGAGAAAACCCTCCACGCCAACCTCGGCGGACACACCGGCACCCCCTGGTTCGAAGCAGAAGACGCCAGCCGCTTCTACCACCGCCACCTGAAGAAGTAGCCGCCCTCCCCAGGCCCCCGGCCTGAACCCGGACCCCGGACCCCGGACCCCGGACTCGCGACCTGAGCCCGGGGCCCGGGGCCGGGGCGCAGGACCGGGGCCCGGGGCTCAGGACCCGGGCCGGGGCCCGGGGCCGGGGCCGGGGCTCAGGACCCGGGCCGGGGCTCAGGACCCGGGCCGGGGGTCGGTGTTCCAGCCCGGATGCGGGCAATCCACCCGGCCGAAAGGTGCCACCGCCCATGCGCCCCGCGCTCTTCACCCTCGACCTGCCCGGCCCCGGACGACTGAGCACCATGGCCAGACCCCGCGGCCACGACTGGCTCGACGACGAGATGACCGCACTGAGCAACCACGGCGTCGACATCCTGGTCTGCGCGCTGACCGGCCCCGAACTCGCCGAACTCGGCCTCACCGACGAGCCCCGCGCAGCCACCGCAGCCGGGCTGCGGTTCCTCGCCGCCCCCATCCCCGACCGCACCGTCCCCGACCCCGCCGAGATCCTGCCCACCCTGCACACACTCGCCGAACAGCTCCGCGACGGCGCCCACATCGTCACCCACTGCCGAGCCGGCATCGGCCGCTCATCCCTCCTCGCGGCCGCAGTCCTCACCCTCACCGGCACCGCCCCCGACACCGCCTGGCACCACATCGAACGAGCCCGCGGCCTCACCGTCCCCGACACCACCGAACAACGACGATGGCCCCTGCACCTGCTCAACCACCCCTGACACCACCACCCAACCCCCAACACCCCCGCACGGGCCCCGGCCAACGACGAACCCACCACGCCCGCACCACCACCCACCGCCCACCGCCCACCGCCCACCGCCCACCGCCCACGACAACAACCACGGCCACGGCCACGGGCGCACCGGTCTGCCGGAGCAGGCAGCACACCACAGCGGCCCCGCCCAGCCGGGCGGCCCGGCCAAAGAGCAGCCGCGAAGGAACGGACGCGCCGGGCGGCGATGTCACGCCCTGGCCCCGGCCTGGACGGGGCCAGGGCGTAACCGAGGCTGAGGTTGCAAGGCCGGGACCAGGGACCGGGGCCGGGGTCCGGGTGCCGGGGGCGGGGGCCGGGGCCGGGGGCCGGCGTCGTTCGGCCTCGGCCGTGCGGTGGTCCGCCGCCAGGTGGCCGGGGCCGGTACCCGGCGGCAACGGCCCCCGCCTGCCGCCTCGCGCCTTCTGTTCGGGAACTCGTCAGCCACCGGCACCGGGCCGTGCCACCTCGCGCCCCCGGCCACCACGCCCGGCGGCCGCCGCGACAGGACGCCGGCGGCGGCCCGGGCCAGTCGGCCGATCCATGCCGACGTGCCGACGTGCCGACGTCACGGACCCTTCAGGACACGCTCAAGCGCCGACCGGCCCACAGGCCCCCAGTTCGGCTTGCCACCGGGCAGGCCGCGGTCCCCGTTCTGCCCCATCAGCATCAGGAACAGACTCTTCATCACCGCCAGCCCGCGCGCCCGTCGCAGCGCCGCTGCGTCCGCCCGCGCGTAGCCGGCGAAGAACCGGGACGCACCGCCCGCCGGGAGCAGCAGCCAGGCGGCCGTCAGGTCCCATGCCGGGTCGCCCGCGAAGAGTGCGCCGAAGTCGACGACGCCCGCCAGTGTTCCGTGCGTGACGACGACGTTCGCGGGGTGCAGGTCGCCGTGCACCCACACGCGCGGGCCCTGCCACGCGGGGGCCGTCGTCGCGTCGTCCCACACGGCCCGGACGTCGTCCTCGGGGAGGTCGCCGAGGTCGACGGCCTGCAGGTGGTTCTCGAAGGCGTCCGTGCACTCCCGGGGGTGGGCGCCGAAGTCCGCGGCGGGCGGCGCGTCGGCGGGCGCCTGCGTGTGCAGCGCTTTGAGGAAGGCCGCCAGGGTGTCGGCCGCGTGGTCGCCGCGGGTGATCGAGGCGTGGTCCAGTGGTGTGCCTTCGACCCAGGTCATGACGGTCCAGGTCTTGGGGAAGCGCTCGGACGGTGTCCCGTTTCGCACCGGGGTCGGGATCGGAAGCGGCAGGCGCGGGGCCAGTACCGGCAGCCAGCGGCGTTCCTTGAGCTGCAGGTCGGGGAGCGGGTCCATCCGCTGTACCCGGACGGCCAGCGTGTCCCCGAGGCGCCACATCTGGTTTCCCCAACCGCCCTCCACTTCGTGGATGGGCAGTTCGGCCAGATCCGGATGCTGTTCCCGCAACAGGTCGCGGAGCAGGTCCTCGCTGATCTCGGTCTCGGATTCGATCACGCGAAGCCACCGTACTCGAGGTGGGTGCGGCCGGTCCTGCTCTCGGGAAGGCCGGGGATTCGATCTCCCGTGTTCTCGCCGGCCCGCCCCGGACCCGCCCCGGGCCCGCCCCGGGCGAGGCCCGGGCGAGGCGGGCGCGCCGTGCGCCCCGCGGGCCGAACGGCCCGTCGTCAGGATCGGTGTGACGAACGGCCCGTGACAGCGCGGACGCCGACGAACACCGATGAACACACCGGCGAACAGGAGACGAAGCGATCAGCGCGTCTGCTGCCGGGCGGCCCGCTTGGCCTCCACCTTCATCCGCGCCTCCACCGCCTTGGGCGAATCGCCGTACCACCACCACGCGTACCCGGTGACCGCCACGTTCAGGGCCACACAGACGTAGAAACCCGGACCCAGGCCGTGCCACCCGTTCCTGAGCACGCCGAAAAGGGTCAGGAAGGCGAGGACGGCGATGCCTCTGAGCAGGATGGACAGCGTCTTCTTGGTACGCAGGTTCATGCCGCGCACTGTAGGGCCTCACCGCGATCTTGACCAAGCCCGCCGACACAACGGGCAATACCACCGCTGACCAGCCGAAACACCGCCATTCGAGCACCGCCGCCGGCCGGCGCCACCGCGCTGCGGGCCACGCCGCACGAGCCCGCCCGCACGGTCCCGGGCCGATGACCCGCACACCCGCCGACCGAACACGCACCGCCCCAACGCCCACACCCGCACCCACACCCACACCCACACCTCGCGCTCGCGCTCGCGCTCGGCCCCGCGGCAACGCCCGAACACCGCCCTGCCCGCACCCGCCGCCGAACTCCCCGCAGCGATCCCGGCCACCCCCCACCATCGAAGGACAAGCCAACAACACCAACACCCTCGAACCCGCCGAACCCCGCACCCCACAACCCGCTCCGCAGAACGGCTCCCGAACGCGCCGACGAACACTCGCCACTGCCGAACACACCACCGCCACCAACGGCCTGGACCCAGCCCTCCCCCACACCCGGCCCGACAGCTCCCACCACCACCCGACCACACCACCCCGCCTGAGCGGATAGCCTTCCGCCCCATGCACCACCCGACCGAACCCACCCCGCACAGCCCGGACCTACGCGTCATGCGCGGCATCAGCGTGAGCGAGATCGTCCTCGGCACCTCGCTGCGCCTGCACATCGGCCCGCACGGCATCGAGATCCACAGCCCCGCCGTACTGACCACCGGCCGCCAGACCCACCCCGTCCACGCCCCGGCACGCACCAACCTCGACCAAGCCGCCCAGCTCCTCGACCAGGTCATCGCCGACATCCACCCCCACGACACGGGCGCCCTACAGATCCGCTTCGCCAACGGATGGCACCTCGACGTCCCGGCGACCACCGACAGACCCGCCTGGACCATCGCCCTGGCCGGCCGGCACTTCCTCACCCCCACACCCGGCGGCACCACCACCTCCGACCGGCGAAGGCCCTGAAGGCCCTGAACCACCCCACCCACCCCGCGAACACCCCCACCACACCGCCCACACCGCCCACACCGCCCAGGCCGACACCGCCGACACCGCCGACACCGCCGACGAGGGACTGTTCTTCGATACGGTTCAGGGACGCCATTGCTCGCGGAAGTCGGGGTGCTCGGCGTAGGCCTGTGCAAGGACACGAAGGGCATGGGCCAGGCCGGCTGAACGCGGATCCGAGCGGTCCATCGCCGTGTGCTCCCGTGCCAGCACGTCGATCAGGTCCAGCAGGGGCAGGTGGCTGTCGAGGAGGGCCTCGCTGCCGAAGACCTGCGCGATGTAGGCGTAGGCGTGGTTGTCCTCCGTGGTGCGGGCCCGCAGGAACCTCAGCAGATCGTCCATGTGCTCATCCTCGTGCACCGCGCCACCTGACGGCCGCCCCCTTCTGCGCTGGTCGTCTGCGGGCCCGGACGAGGACGGCCGCGAGGTGACGTGCCGCCCGGCAGGCGATGGCCGGCTTGTCCCTCGGGTGCGATTCTTCCGCAGTGACGGGCCGAGCCGGCCGAACGCCGGGGCCCGGAGCCGGTGACAGGTGCGGGCAGGCAACGTGCTTGCCGTGCCTGCCCGTTACGTGATCGGATCGCGGCAGCATCGCGTGCCGGTGGCGGACCGCGCCAGGCATGGAGGTGCGCAACCGAAGGGACCACCGTCCGTGGCCTCCCGCGACGGCGACCGTGTAGTCGCCCTGAGCCTGCAACTCTCACAAGCACATCACGAACTGCGCCGCCAGATCAGCGAGATCAGGACGCGTCTCGGGCACCGCCGGTCGAGCGACGACACACTCGCCGCCCATTGCCTGGCCTTCTGTGCCGCGCTGACGTCACACCATCAGGGCGAGGACGACGCGATGTTCTCCCAGCTGCTGCGCGAACGCCCGGATCTCGCGACGACGGTCGCCAATCTCGTCGAGGATCACGGCATGATCGCATCCATCCTGTCCCGGGTGCGTGAACTCGCCGACAGGGCCGGCGCATCGGGCGGCCCGGCCCGGGAGGCGGTCCGACGTGAACTCGACGGACTGGCGGCGATCATGGAATCACACTTCAGCTACGAGGAGCGGACGATCAGCGAGGCCCTCGACGACGGAGCACCGGACCCCGGCTGGACCGACACGGTCTTCCGGTTCGGCAGGACATGAGTACCTGGTGGTGGCTCTTCGTCCGGAGACTCACGCTCAGGCCATGAGCCCGTATCCGCCCTGATCGCAGGCGGGGCAGGGACGCCGGTGCCCGCCGGCGGTGCGCAAGCGCCAGCACGGGTCGAGGCCGCCGCCGCAGACGAGGGTGCACAGTCGCAGGACATCCTCGACTCCGCGAAAGCCCCGGCAGGCGCCGGTGACCTCGAAACGCTCGGCAACCAGACGGCGGCAGACACCCTCAAGATCGACGACCAGGTGGCGGCAGGCACCCTCAAGATCGACGGTCAGGTGGCGGCAGGCGCCGTCAAGGTCGGCGGTCAGGTGTCGGCAGGCGCCGTCAAGGTCGGCGGTCAGGTGTCGGCAGGCGCCCTCGATCGCGCCGGTGGCGATCGGCCGGCCGCGGTCGGGGGCGGTGTCGTTCACGGAGCCGGGCGAAGTGGCCGAACGGGTAACGGTGGCAGGCGTCGACGGCCTCGCGTCGGGAAGCAGTCAGGTGTTCGTGGCCGGCCCGGGTGGTCATCTCGCCGGCCGTACGGGCGGCGTGGCCTGCGAGGACCGCGGCCGGGCGCTGCGGCGCTCGGCCGGCAGCCCGGACGTCCTTCACCCGCACGGCACCCCGGCCCTCCCCCGGGGCCCGCGCAACCCCCGAAGAGGCCCCGGGGCCCGTGCACGCCCCGGCAGGGGCCGGTGAAGGCCCTCACCCCCGGTCAGCCCGCAGATCACCGCCCTGTCCACGGACACCAGGACATCCGGGTGTAAGGAGTCATCTCATGTGGAGGGTCTGCGATGGCAGATACGGGGTGGCGCCGACGAGTCTGATCCCGTGTGTGAGGATCAGACCGTGCGTGCCTGTGAGGGGTGCACGCCTGCAAGACCGGCCCCAGAGGCAACGAGGAGTGCTGGAGATGTTCGCCGGGGGAACTGCGCGGTTGCTCGTCACGAACGACGGTGAAGCGCCGCTGGAGCTGACGGTGGAGCCCTGGGCCGATACCTACCAGATCCAGCGGCAGCAGACCTGCGTCGTTGTCACCCACTCGCCGGCGGCGGACGATTCCTGGTCCGGGACGTTGCGTGGGGATGAGCCCTTCCAGGTCGTGCATCGACGGGATTCGGTCACGGTGTGGGCCTACGGCTATTGCTTCCACCTCACTGACATGGCGGGCCAGGCGATCGACGCGGCCGACTGGCAGTGCCCGGCTCAGGGCACGGCCTCCTGAACGGCGCCTCGGGGAGGCGACAGACCATGTACTGGCGCTCCTTCGTCATAGCACCCGGCGAGTCGGCGGTGGGCAGACCAAGGCGGCCACGATGCTGGCGAAGGCGGCGAAGTGGCCAGCCTTGCGTTCGTAGCGGCGGTGGAGCCGACGGAAGCCGCCGAGCCAGGCGACAGTCCTCTCGATCACCCACCGGTGCCGGCCGAGGCGTTGGGAGGAGTCGACGCCTCGGCGGGCGATACGAGCCGGTATCTGCCGTCGCCGCAGGCATGAGCGGATGAAGCGGTGGTCGTAGGCTTCGTCGCCGTGCGGCTTGCCGGGTCGGCGTCTTCTGGGGCCACATCGTGAGCGGACGGGCGGCCCTGGACACGATCGCGTCGAAGCCGACGGGACCTGCCCTCGTGAAGGCAGGCCACCGCCCTCCCCACGACCCCAACATCCCCGGGCCCGGACACCCCGGGCCCGCACGCGGCCCGGCAGGGGCTGCACGACACCCGCCGGGAACCCACCGCACACCCCGGCCCTCCCCCGGGCCCGCGCAACCCCCGAAGAGGCCCCGGCGCCCGCACACCGGGCCCGCACGCGACCCGGCAGAAGCCACCGGGGACACCCACCCGGGGAAACCGGTCACCCACCACACACACGGCCGCGGGCCCCCCCCCCGGGCCCGGGGGGGGGCGCGCCGGGGCCCCCCCCACGCGGCCGACCCCCCGCAGGGGGGGGCCCCCCCCCGGCGGGGGCGGGGAAAAGACAGACCCGCCCGGCCCCCCCCCCCCGGCCCCGCCCCGGCCCCCGCCCCCCCCCCCGGGGCCCCCCCCCCGGGGCACCCCCCCCCCCCCCCCCCCCCCGGCCGGGCCCCCCCCCCGGGGCCGGGGGGGGGCCCCGCGACGGGACCCCACCAAGGCGGCAGACCCCAGGAAGGAGGGGCCACCGCCAGGGCGGGGCAGGAGAACAGACAGACCAGACAGACCCCACCCCGCCGGACGGGCCCAACGGGCCGGCCGAGCGGGCCGGGAGGCGGCCGAACCGGGGCGCCTGCGGACGGCGCGCGCCCCGGGGAGGGCGGGCCGCCCTCCCCGGGGCGGGTGAGACGCCCGCACCGGCGGGCCGCCCCGGGGGTTGGCCGCCCCGGGGCTTGGGCGCCCGGGGGGGGGCCGCCCGGGGGCTCCCCGGGGGGTGGGGCGGCCCCCCGGGGCGGGTCAGGTGATGGAGGCGCCCGAGTCGATGCTGATGACCTGCCCGGTCATACAGTCCTGATCGAGGAAGAGCCCGATCGAACGGGCCACCTCCCGCGGGGTCACGAACCGCGGCACCGGGACCTTCTGCAGCATCCCCGTGACCACGTGCTCGGGCAGCGTGTCCGTCATCCCCGTGATCATGAACCCCGGCGACAACGCGTTGACCGTCACCCCCCGCCGCCCGCACTCCGCGGCCAGCGTACGGGTCAGCCCCACCAGACCGGCCTTGGACGCCGCGTACGCGGTCTGCCCGGCGGTCGCGATCAGCGCCGACGGCGACACGATGTTCACCACCCGCCCCCACCGCGCCCGCAGCATCGCCGGCACACACACCCGCGCCGTGTGGAACGCACCCACCAGATTCGTGTCGATCACCTGCCGCCACTGCACCGGATCCTGCATCGCCATCAACGCGTCCTTGCGCACCGCACCGTTGTTGACCAGCACGTCCACCGGCCCCAACACCTCACCGATGCGCTCGTACATCGCCGTGACCGCCGCGAAGTCCGCCACGTCACCGGTGACCACCACATGCGCGTTCACCAGCTTGCCCGCCACGTCCTCGGCCGCCTCACGGGCACTGTTGTAGTGCACCGCCACCCGACACCCGGCCGCGTCCAGCTCCAACGCCAGCTCACGCCCCAGCCCACCGGAGGCACCCGTCACCAACGCCACCGGCGCATCCGGACGCACACCGAACACCTGAGCCCCGCTCACCGCGCCCCTCCCCACGTCAACAGCACCGAACCCCACGTCATCCCCGCCCCGAACCCGGCCAGCAACACCGTGTCACCGTCCTGGATCCGGCCCGCGTCCAACGCCTCCGCCAACGCGATCGGAATCGACGCCGACGCCGTGTTCCCGTACCGCTCCAGATTCGTCACCAACCGATCGGAGGGAATACCCGTGTGCGCGAGAACCGAGTTGATGATCCGGATGTTCGCCTGATGCGGCACCACATGATCCACATCCGCCGGCGTCAGCTTCGCCTGCTCCAGCGTCTCGCGGATCGTGCGCACCGTGTACCGCACCGCGTTCAGATAGATCTCGTTCCCGTTGATCTGCGCGTAGTGCAGACCCCGACGGACCGTCTCCTCACTGGTCGGCAACCGCGAACCACCCGCCAGGACCTTCAGACTGTCCTTGCACGAGCCGTCCGCGCCCAGGTTCCACGCCAGGATCCGCTCCACCGAACCCGGCTGCAACACCACCGCACCAGCACCGTCACCCACCAGGATCGACAGATCCCGGTCCTGCGGATTCGCCGTCAGCGTGTGCGTGTCCGAACCGATCAGCAGCACCGGCCGCGGATCCATCCGCAACAACCCCGCCGCCGTCACCAACCCGTACACGAACCCCGCGCACTCCGAATTCACGTCATGCGCACTGCCCGCGATCTCCAGCGCCTCGTGCACGAACGCCGACGTCGCCGGCGAAGGCTGCTCGGGCGTGGCCGTCGCCACGATCAGATGCGCGATGTCCGCACCCGACAGCCCCGCCCGCTCCAACGCCCGCCGACCGGCCTCGACAGCCATCGACGCGGTCGACTGCCCCGCCCCGACCGCCCGCCGCTCACGGATCCCGCACCGCGACACGATCCAGTGCTCATCCACACCGAACCGCTCGGCCAGCTCCACACTGGTCACCACACGCTCAGGGACCGAAATCCCCCACCCCGTGATGTCGAAGCCGCTCATCGACCGACCCTTCCCTGCGGATCAGACGCCGGCCTGGCCCACGAGCGCCAGAATCCGCCCGTGCACCACCCGCAACGTCGTCGTGTCATCGATGTCCGCGAACAACGACTCATCCGCCGGAATGTGCGGGTACCGGTTCTGGAACCCGTACAACCACTCCATCAGATCCAGCGAATCCACATCCGCGATGTGCTGCAACGCCGCATCCGCATCGATCTCCTGAGCACCCGACACCGCCTGCAACTGCGCGGCCAGATCCTCGACACTCGGAACCTCGGACATAACCATCTTCCCTTTCACTCAGACGATCCCTGACAGACAGACCCCACCCACAACCACCAGGCAGAGCCACAACACAACCGAACCCGCACAACCCGAACCAACAGGCCACACGGACCGAACAGGCCGAACAGGCCGAACAAGCCGCACGGACCGGACCGGAGGAACCAGACCAGAGGAACCGGACCAGGCCGAGCTCGAACGAGCCAGACCATCCCGGGCCAGGCCCGAACGAACCGGACACAACAGGGCTGGACCACCCGGACTCCAACAGGCCGGACCGAAAATGACCGGACCGGGCAACGCTCGGACGGACCGGACAGACCGGACCCGGCGGACCGGACGGACCGGACGGACCGGGCCAGGTGAACCGGACGGCACGCGCCAGACCAGGCCGGACTGCACCTGGCTGCACGACCTGGAGCAGGCCGCGCCGGAGCAGGCTGGACGACACCCGACCCGACAGGCCCGAAACAGACCCGACAGGCCCGACAGGCCCGACCGGACCCGGCCGGACAAGGCCGGACAGGACCGGGCCGGAACGGAACGGGCTTCGTGGGCCGCACGGCCGGGACAGACACCGCACCCCACAGGCCACCGGCCCAGGGCGACGACGCCACCCGCACAGCCCACACGAGACCCGACCCGCGAACCCGGACCGGACCCCACAGCGAGAGCCCCACCCACGGCAGAACCAGCCCGCGACCGGCCCCCGCGAAGCAGGACACCCGACGCCGGCCCCGCGAACGAGACCCTCACCCACGGACCCTGCAACGGCCGGCCCCCGCGAACGGGAGAACCGAAGCAAGCCCGGGCCGGACAGACCCGCGGGAAACCACCCCCGCCCCCGCCCGCACACCACCCCGCACCCCCGCCCCGCCCCGCCCCCACCCCCGACTCACCGGAGACAAGAACGAACGCGACGAAAGACGAACGAGACGACACACGAACAAGCAACAGGAACGGTCAGCCCGCACCCCGCGACACGACACCGCGAGACCCGAAGCCGTCTGCCTTACCGAAACCGCATGAAACCCGCCCCCACGCAAACAACCCGCAACCCCCCACCAGCCACCACGCTTGCGCACCGCTTGCGACAAGCACGCTTACCTGACCACCTGACCCACCCCACAACACACCGCACCCACACGCACGAACACCCAAGCCCAACACCCCAACAACCACCACCAGAGCAACCAGGCAACCGGCAACCGGCAACCGGCAACCGGCAGAACAGCCAGGCAACCGGGCAACCAGGCACCAGAACAGCCAGGCAGCCAGGCACCAGAACAACCGGGCAACCGGGCAACCAGGCACCAGAACAGCCAGGCAACCGGGCAACCAGGCACCAGAACAGCCAGGCAACCGGGCAACCAGGCACCAGAACAGCCGGGCAGCCGGGCAGCCGCGCAACCGGGCAACCGGGCAGCCGGGCAGCCGGGCAGCCGGGCAGCCGGGCAAGGCCACCAGGCCACCAGGCGCCCGAACAACGGGACAGCGGGACAGCGGGAAGCCGAACCGCGGGCAACAGGCAGCCGGCCACCAACCGGCAGCACCTCAGACACCGGGCACCGGCACCAGGACGCGAAGGGAAGGGACCACGTGCAACCACCACCAACAACGCACACCACCCCCACCCCCGACGACCACGCCACCCACCACCGCGCACCGGCCACCACCCCGCACCGTCACCACCACGGCAACACCCCCGGCCGGACAGCACCCCACCTCCGCCAACACCCGCACCCGCACCCGCACCGGGAACGGGAACGGAACCGGGCCCGCACCGGGACCCGCACCGGGACCGGCAGCCCCCGGCTACCCGCCACCCACACCCCGGGTACACCGCCGCCCCTGCCCCCAACGGCAGGGACCGCACCCGGCAACGACCGACAGGCCGACAAAGGGGGGCACGGGACGGCGGCAGCAACCGCGCTCACAGCCACACCAAGAGCGACCACGCCGCCCACCGGCACAACCCGGACCGCCACCCCCGTCCCACCCCGCAACCACAAGCCCCTCCACGGGCCAACAGGACGCGGACCGCACCACACACCCGGCCCGCACCGGGCGACGAACAGCCCCACCCCCCTCAGCGCGGGACACCACCACACCAACCGGCCACCAGCACCAGGCCGTTCACCCAGGCAGGCAGGCCACCAGCACCCGGGCAACCCCTCCCACCGGACGGCACCAGGCCGCCCCACGGACAGCACCAGCCCCGACGCACAACGGCCAACCGCCCCCGGGGGGCAGCACCAACCCAATGGAAGGCGGCCCACCACCCGGCACCAGGCCGCACCACCCACCACCGCACAGCGCAACCAGCCACACAGCGCAACCCCGCCAGGCCACAAGCCGCACACGAAACGCGACACAGCCCGGCACCCACACCCGACGGCGACGTCAACCAACCACGGAAACACCGCAGTTCACCGACACACCCCCGCAAGCCACGCCGACGCCACCCCGGCGCCACCCAGCACGACCCGGGCGTGCCACCCAGCGCCGAACAACGCCCCCCGGACCAGCCCACCCAAAGCCGGCCCCCGCACCACCAACGGCCACCAGGCCCACCAGGCCCACCGCACCACCCGGCGTCTGCTCCCGGCGACCACCGCCAACACCCCTGCAGACACCCAAAGCCCCACCCAACAACACACCCCAGCACCACCGCACCAAAGCACCACAGCGGCCCGAGGCATTGAGGCACCACAGCACTGAGGCAACAAGGCACTGAGGGACCGGGACACCGGGACACCGGGGCACCACCGGGCGCCGATGGCACCGGCGATCACCGCCGGCCACCACGCCCCCAAGACCACACAACCTCACGGCCCAACGACCTCAGGGCCCAACGACCTCAGGGCCGCACAGACTCGACGCCCCACGGCCCCACAGGTTCAAGGCCCCACAGGTTCAAGGCCCCACGGCCCCACGAGCTCCAGGCGCCACGAGCTCAACGCTCCACGGCCCCACAGCTCCAAGACCCCACAGCCTCAACGCCCAACGGCCAACGGCCACACGGCTCCAGGGCCCACAGGCCCGCGGCCCCACAGGCCAACGGCCACACGGCTTCAGGGCCGCACAGACTCAACGCCCCACGGCCACACGGCTCCAGGGCCCACAGGCCCGCGGCCCCTCAGGCCCACGGCCGCGGCCCCACAGGGGCCCGGCCCGCGGCCGCGACCACCCGGGCACCACCGCCCACCCACCACCACCACGTGAGGACCCACCCCATGACCACCATCGACGCCCGCACCATCAACCCCGACGTCGAAGCCATCCGCCACCACTACGAGGTCGGCAACGACCTGTACCGCCTCATCCTCGGCCCCACCATGATGTACTCCGGCGGCTACTGGGAGGACGGCGAAGACCTCGTCGCCACCCTCGACGAAGCCCAGGAACGCAAGCTCGACGTCTTCACCGACCTCGCCCACGCCACCGGCACCGCCAAGGTCCTCGACATCGGCTGCGGCTGGGGCACCATGCTCAACCGCCTCACCACCGTCCACGGCGTCAAGCACGCCGTCGGCGTCACCCTCTCCCGCACCCAAGCCGACTTCGTCCACGCCCTCGGCAACCCCGCCATCGAAGCCCGCGTCGAAAGCTGGGAAGACCACAAGGCCGACGGCGACCCCTACGACGCCGCGTTCTGCATCAACGCCCTCGAACACTTCGTCCTGTCCTCCCTCACCCCCAAAGAGCGCACCCAGCGCTACCGCGTCTTCTTCAAGCAGGTCCACTCCCTCCTCAAGCCCGGCGCCCGCTTCGTCCTCCACACCATGACCGTCGAAAACCCCCCACTGCGCCGCCAGCTCCTCGACGACCTCAAGTTCCTCCAGCGCGAAGAATTCGAAGGCTGCCACATCCCCCGCCTGCCCGAACTCGCCGCCGGCCTCGACGGACTCTTCGAAGTCACCGAAATCCGCAACGAACCCGAATCCTTCGCCCGCGCCTGCCGCGCCTGGCTCGAACTCCTCGCCGCCCGCCGCGACGAAGCCGTCACCATGTCCGACGAAACCACCGTCAAGCGCTTCGAACGCTACCTCGACATCTTCGCCTACACCCTCGAAGACCACATCTTCAACAACTTCCGCGTCACCCTCACCCGCCGCGCCTGACCCCGGAGGGACACCACCATGACCACCACCGCCCCACCCCCCACCGGCCCCGCCCACAACCACCCCACCACCCCGGCAACAAACACCAACCCGGGCACAGGCACAGCCACGACCGCGGACACGGCCGGCGCCGACACCACCCCCCTACGCCACCTCAAAGTCGCCGTCATCGGCGCCGGCATCTCCGGCCTCGGCGCCGCCATCCGCCTCCTCCAAACCGGCACCGACGACTTCCTCGTCTTCGAACGCGCCCACGACCTCGGCGGCACCTGGCGCGACAACACCTACCCCGGCTGCGCCTGCGACGTCCAGGCCCACCTCTACTCCTACTCCTTCGCCCGCAACCCCAACTGGAAATCCACCTTCGCCACCCAAGCCGAAGTCCACACCTACCTCAAAGACACCGCCCGCCGCTTCGGCGTCGAACCCCACCTGCGCTACGACCACGAACTCCTCACCGCCCGCTGGAACCCCACCCGCCAGCACTGGCACATCCACACCACCCAGGGCCACTACACCGCCCAGATCCTCATCACCGGCACCGGCTACCTCTCCGAACCCGCCCTGCCCGACATCCCCGGCCTCTCCACCTTCACCGGCACCCTCTTCCACTCCGCCCAATGGCGCCACGACCACGACCTCACCGGCCGCAACGTCGCCGTCATCGGCACCGGCGCCTCCGCCATCCAATTCGTCCCCCAGATCCAACCCACCGTCGCCCACCTCGACCTCTACCAACGCACACCCCCCTGGGTCGCCCACAAACCCGACAAACCCAACACCCCCCGCCACACCTGGCTCCTCCGCCACCTCCCCGGCTACCAGAAATTCCGCCGCAACTTCAACAAACACGGCCGCGAAATCGTCGCGTTCTTCATGTCCCGCCCCAGCCGCACCACCGGCATGAAAAACATGGCCGCCGGCCACCTCAAAAAATCCGTCCCCGACCCCGAACTCCGCAAACTCCTCACCCCCGACTACACCGTCGGCTGCAAACGCCTCCTCTTCTCCAACACCTGGTACCCCGCCATCCAACAACCCAACGTCACCATCATCCCCGACACCATCACCCACATCGGCCCCACCCACATCACCACCCAAGACGGCACCACCCGCCCCATCGACACCATCATCCTCGCCACCGGCTTCACCACCACCACCCGCCCCATCGCCCACCGCATCCACGGCACCAACGGCACCACCCTCGCCCACCACTGGACCACCCACGGCATGACCGCCCACCGCGGAACCACCATCCACGGCTTCCCCAACCTCTTCATGATCCTCGGCCCCAACACCACCCTCGGCCACTCCAGCCAAACCGTCATCATCGAATCCCAGATCACCTACATCACCCAAGCCATCAAAACCCTCACCACCCGCAACATCACCAGCATCCAACCCCGCCCCGAAGCCCAAACCACCTACAACAACACCCTCAACAAACGCCTCAAAAACACCGTCTGGAACACCGGCGGCTGCACCAGCTGGTACACCGACAAACACGGCAACAACCCCAACATCTGGCCCACCTACACCTACCGCTTCAAAAACCAAACCCGCCACCTCGACCTCACCAACTACCAAACCACCACCCACACCCACCCCTAACCACCCCACACACCAAAACCAAAACAACCACCCCCAAAACAACCGGAAATCACCGCCGGGATTCACCGGTGACGACGCCCCCCACGCCCGCCGGCCACCCCCACGGACCGGCGGGCACACGCCCGACCGCCGCACCCAGACCCAGACCCACCGAAAGCCGAAGTACGGACATGCGAAACACCGAATCCGACCGAGAGAAGGACCTCCCATGACCCGCCCGCCCCTGTCCCGACGCTCCGTGCTCGCCGGCACCGCCGCGACCGCCACCGCGATGGTCATCGGCTTCGACTCGGCCACGCGCGCCTGGGCGACCACCCAGGACGCAGTCCCGGCCGGGCGCCTCGTCCCCGTCCCGACCCTGGACGGCACGCTGACCTCGAGCGCGGCCACCGTGGCCGAGTTCAGCCAGGACTTCGGGCGGCTGACCACCAGCACCCCGTACGCCGTCCTGCGGCCCGGCTCCGACCAGGACGTCGTCAAGATCGTCAACTACGCGCGCTGCAACGGCCTCAAGGTCGCCATGAACGGTCGCAGCGGCACCGGGACCGAGCTCGAGTCGCACTCCAACTACGGCCAGGCCGGGGTCGCCGGCGGCATCAGCATCGATGCCCGTTCGCTGAACCGCATCCACTCCATCTCGGCGACCAGTGCGACCGTCGACGCCGGCGTCACCTGGGCCCAGCTCACCGATGCCGCGCTCGCCAAGGGTCTGACGCCGCCGTGCCTGACCGACTACCTCCACCTGTCCGTCGGCGGCACCATCAGCGTCGGCGGCATCGGCTCCACCGTCCAGAAGTACGGCCTCCAGGCGGACACCGTGGAGTCGATCGACATCGTGACCGGCACCGGGCAGCTCGTCACGGCCACCGCCACCCGCAACCGCGACCTGTTCAACGCCGCGCTGGCCGGCGCCGGGCAGTTCGGCATCATCCTGCGCGCGACGGTCAAGCTGGTGCCCGCCCCGCAGCGCGCCCTCGTCTTCAACCTCTTCTACGACAACCTCGCCACGTACCTCGCCGACCAGGAGACCATCCTCCGGGACGGCCGTTTCCCCAGCCAGGTCGGCGAGATCGTCCCGCAGCCGAACGGGGCCGCCCCCCGGTACAAGATCGAGACCGTCGTCTACTACAACGGCACCACCGCGCCCGACCCGGCGCGTTACCTGGCCGGTCTGTCGCCCGTCGCCGCCGACACGCTCATCGCCGACCAGACGTACCGCGAGTACACGTTCCGTGCCGACGCCTTCGCCGACAACCTGAAGAACCTGGGCTACTGGAACGAGCCCAAGCCGTGGCTGAGCCTCTTCCTCCCCGCTTCCAAGGCCGCCACCTTCGTCAACTACGCCCTGCCCGCGCTCACCCCGGACGCCATCGGCGGCGGCCTGCTGCTCTTCTACCCCTTCCCGACCAACAAGATCACCCGGCCCAACGCGATCACGCCCAACGAGCCGGTCACCTACCTCTTCGACCTGCTGACCTTCCCCCACCCCGGCACCGACCCGGCCCCCCAGCTGCAGCGCAACCGCACCCTGTACGACTACGCCACCACGCTCGGCGCCAAGCGCTACCTGGTCGGCGCCGTACCGCGGATGACCCAGACGGACTGGCAGCGCCACTACGGTTCCCAGTGGGCCACCCTGACCGCCCAGAAGTTCCGCTACGACCCGGCTCGCATCCTCACGCCGGGCCAGAACATCTTCGGCTGAGGCGCCGCGCCGCACCGCCCGTTGACGCGACCCCGGTTACTTCCCCTCCCCGACCAACCGCGTCACCGAACGACCGGGTCCAGGGCCCGCACCGCCCGCGGACCGCCCGGAGCTCCAGACCGCCCGGAACCCACCTCACCACGCCTCGTCGAGGCCACCAGCGGAGGCCGGAGATGACCACCACCCACCCCGCCCCGACGGCCGTCCACACCATCCCCGGTGGGCCCGCCGCCCCCGGTGGCATCCGACGCCTCGGCGTCGCCACCGTCCTCGGCACCCTCCTCCCGCCCGGCGTCGCGTGCGCCGAGGCCTTCGGGCCCCCGCCCGAGGGCCCGCTCCTCGGGCCGGAGGCCGAGCACATCAAGGGCCGGACCCCCCGCCGGCGGCGCCAGTTCACCGCCGCCCGCACCCTCGCCCGCACCACCCTCACCGCCCTCGGCCACCCGCCCGTCCCGCTCGTGCCCGGCCCCGGCGGCGCCCCCCAGTGGCCCGAAGGCGTGACCGGCAGCATCACGCACACCCACGGCTACACGGCCTGCGCCACGGCCCCCACCGCGCGCCTCGCCTCCCTGGGCATCGACGCCGAGCCGGCGCAGCCGCTCCCCCACGGCCCCCTGCAGCTCGTCACCAGCGAGGCGGAGCGGCACCACCTCGCCGGACTGCCGGCCGGCCGCGTGCCCTGGGACCGCCTCCTCTTCAGCGCCAAGGAGGCCGTGTACAAGGCCGGCTACCCGCTCACCCGGCGCTGGATCCCGCTCGCCGCCATCACCGTCACCCTCGACCGGGGCCACGGCTTCACCGCGCACCACCCCGATCTCCCCGACGCCCACCGGGGCCGCTGGACGATGGTGCAGAACGTGCTCATCACCGCCCTCGTCATCCCCCGGACGGAAGAACCGGCAGGTCAGCGCCCCCTGCCCGGGGTCGACGCGCCGCGCTGACCGCTGCCAGGATGTCCCGGTGTCCTCCCGTGCCCTCACGGAAGCCCGCCTGCGCGGGGTCGCCGCCAATCCGGCCGCACCGCCCGAGGTGCTGCTGCGGCCGCTGAGCCCGCAGGCCCGCGCCGCCCGGGCGCCGCTCTGTCGGGAGCGCGCCTGCCCGCCGACGTCGTCGAGGCGGTGATCGCGCACCCGGAGCGGGCGGTGCGGGCCGGCTTCGCCCGCAACCGGCGGGCCGCCCCCGAGCAGCGCGGCCCCGGCCGGCCGACGAGGAACGGCTGCTGCTCTCACGGCGCGAACGGCCGGTAGGCGAGGGCCAGTTCGACCACCTCGGCGGCTGTCGGCTCCGGCTCGCCGGGCGGGTAGATCGAGTAGATCAGGTCGCTGACATAGCCAGTCGGACAGCCAAGGCCCCTGTCCAGCGCCTCCAGCGTGCGGTCGATCTCGGCGTCGTTGTAGCAGTCCCCATCCATGATCTTCTGCACCATCGCAACGGCCGACTCAAACGTCATCACTGCTCCGACCACTCCCTCCAGGACGCGGAGAGTTTAGCGAGTCGCGTGATCGACCGGACTGTCCCTAGGGTGGGACCGAAGAACGATCACCGAGCGCCCGGGGGGGCCAAGATGACCACGACCACAGCCGTCCGATGGCGACGCCGCACCGTCCAGGGGATCGTCGGCGGCGCAGTGGTGCTGGCGGCCCTCGGGCTGGTGGGCGACCGGTGCAGTGAGGACGGCGGTCTGCTCACCCCCGCCGAGCTGTTCCACCACCCGCTGCTGTTCGGCACGTTGATCGCGGGCGCGCTGCTCGCCGCGGTCCTGATCGGCGTCCGCGACATCGTCGTCCGGGCCCTCACCACCGTCATGGCCGTCCTCCTCGGCCTGCTCGCCTCGCCGTTCTACATCCTGGCCGGCGACGGGACCAGGACATCGATGAACGAGGCCGCACCCGGCCGGGACGACCGCCACCTCGTCGTCGAGGAGGGGTCCGCGATGATCGACCCGCTCTGGTGGGTCTACGTCGACCAAGGCACCGGCCTCACCGAACGCCGGTGGAGGGTCGGCTACTTCAACGGCGACGCGGGCAAGAACGCCCTGACGGGCGCCGCCTGGGACGGCCCCGACCGCATCCGCCTCACCACCGGCGACACCCGGACGCAGGTCGTGGAGCTCACCGCATCCGGCCGCCCCACCCGGACCGTGACCCGCGGCCAGTGACCGCCGCAGATCCGCCCGGCGGCGGCCGCCGCCGAACGGGGCCGCACCGGGTGGCCTGCCGGATCCGGCCGGTCTACCGGGTCGCCGTCCTCAGGTGGCCGGCGTGAAGGCCGGGAAGGCCGCGAACCAGAGCACCACGAAGGTCGCGATCGTCATGAGCGGGACGAGGAACCTCGTCTCCACCCTGTTGCCGGTGCGCTTGATCAGGGCGATTTCGTAGTGCCGCCCGAGAGGCCAGAACAAGGGTATTCCCCGCCTGGTCAGAAGGTCACCGAGCAGGTGCGCCGATACGCCCAGGGCCACCGCGCAAGGCAGCCACTGCGGGGTGTTCGGCAGCCAGGAGTCCAGCCCGGCCGCCCCGAGCGCGGCCAGGCCGGTGGGGTAGACCCAGGTCGCCGGACCGCTGCCGGGCGGATGCAGGTGCAACGCCCGGACGGCCAGCGTCAGGAGGCAGAACGTCAGGCCGAGGGTGAAGCCGCGCCCGAGACAGCTGATGCCGGTCCAGGTGCCACCGCCCGCCAGCACGACGAACAGCAGCGAGTGGGTGGCGCGGCGGTGACCGCCGGAGATCCAACCGACCAGTCGGCAGAGCGCTCTGGAGACCGGCCCGAGCCAGTGCGCGAACGTGCTGTCGTGGTGGTCCAGGTCGGGCAGGAGGGCAGCACCAGCACACAGGATCGTGCCCATCAGGACGTCGGCCGGCCCGAGAGGTCGGCCGACGAGTACGGGCGGGAGATGGGGTGAAGCGGCCGCGAACAGCAGCGCCCCACCCACCGCGTGCGAATGTCCCATCATGCTGCCCCGCCCCCTGTCGCTCTCTTCGGCCGGCCGGCCGACCGATCGGGCGGTCGACACGAGACGGGTCGCCGGGCTATCGGGGACGGCCGGTTCGCGCTGTGCGCCCGACAGCACGTCGGCTACCCGCGATCATCATCTTGAAGCACCGCCCGTGTGATCCCGACACCTTGACGAGGTGGCGCACCTGCTGGGGCAGCGCCCACCTGCTGGGGCAGCGCCACTCACGTGGTCACCACCGTCCCGGTGCCGGACAGCATGCGGCTCCGCGCTCTCCAGCGTTACACCGACCGCCGACGGGGCAGCAGAGTCGCCATGGGACCCCTCTCGAAACTCGACACCGGACTCTTCTCACGGGTGGCGCACGCACGACTGCACGGCCTCGAAGGCTGGCTCCCCGGGCTCAGCCGGTCCGCTGACCACGGGCTCCTCTGGACGGCCTCCGCAGGGCTGCTGGCCGCATGCGGTGACCGCACCGCCAGAAGGGCCGCCCTGCGCGGCCTCGGCTCGCTCCTCCTGGCCTCGGCGGCGGCGAACGTGGTGGCAAAGTCCGTGGCAGGACGTCAGCGACCCGTCCTCGACGCCGTTCCTCTGGTGCGAAGGCTCACCAGGCAGCCCGTCACCACCTCGTTCCCCTCGGGGCATGCGGCGTCCGCGGCCGCGTTCGCCACCGGTCTCGCACTGGAGTCCCCGGCCCTGGGAGCGATCGCGGCACCCTTGGCGGGGGCCGTGATGGTCTCCCGGGTCTACGTCGGCGCGCACTACCCGAGCGACGTGGTCGCCGGGGCCGCCCTCGGCGTCTCGATGGCCGCGCTCACGCTGCGCTGGTGGCCGCGGCGGCCCTCCGGCCCGGCTTCCGCCGCGCCCCCAGCCGTCGCCGCACCGGCGCTGCCGCGCGGCGAGGGGCTGAACGTGGTGGTGAACAGCGGGTCCGGCAGCTCCCTCCTGCCCGGCTCCGACGCCACCGCGGAGGGCAGGGCCGCCGAGCTGCGCGAGCTGTTGCCGGCGGCCCGCATCCTCGTCTGCGGCGCCGACGAGGAGCTGGAGAAGGTCATGGCCGAGGCCGCCGAGGGCTGCCGGGCGCTGGGCGTCTGCGGCGGAGACGGAACGGTCAACCTGGCGGCCGAGGTGGCGTCCGGGCGGGGCCTGCCACTGGCGGTCTTTCCCGGCGGCACCCTCAACCACTTCGCGGTCGACCTGGGGTGCCCGAGCCTGCGCTCGACGGCCGAGGCGGTGGAGGCGGGCAGCGCCGCCGCCGTGGACTTGGGCCAGGTCCTCGCCGCTGAGGGCGACCGCGTCTTCCTCAACACCTTCAGCCTTGGCGTCTACCCCGAACTCGTCCGGGTGCGAGAGGAGTTGGAACCGCGTCTCGGCAAGTGGCCGGCGCTGCTCGTCGCCCTGGTCCGGGTCCTCGCCACCGCCGAGCCCGTCCCGATCGAGGTGTCGGGGCGGGCCCGCCAGCTGTGGCTGCTCTTCGCGGGCAACGGGTCCTACGACCCACCGGGCTTCGCCCCGAGCCACCGCAGCGCGCTGGACGGGGGGAGACTCGACATCAGGGTCGTGGACGGCAGCCACCCCTTCGCCCGGACCAGGCTGGTCGCGGCCTTCCTCTCCGGCACGCTTGCACGGTCCCGGGTGTACCGGTCCGTGCGCCTGCCCGCACTCGACCTGACGGACCTCCACGACGTGCCCCGCATGTCCCTGGACGGCGAGAGCGTCGAGGCCCCCGACCGCTTGCGACTGCGCACCGGTGTCAGGGGCCTGACGGTGTACCGCCCCGAGCACCCCGCCACGCCGTGACCCGGCGCCGCGCGGTATCGCGCGGCGATCCACGGCTCGGCCCTCATCCGGTGACGAAGGCGGCTGAGGGCTGGAGGCCCGCGAGGTCCGGAGCCGTGGCCGGCCGTTCGGGGCTGCCGGGTTCCCGGGGCTCCCGGTGACGCCGGTGAGGCCCCGGTCACGTCACCGGCCGGGACGTCGACACGGTCGGCCCGCGGCGGTGGTTCCGGCTGCCGGGCCGGGCCGCGGACACCGGTCCGCGCGGGCCGACGGGGGAACGAGCGCGGTGAGGATCGCCGCGAGCGCGAACGGAACCGGCAGCAGGACCACGGCCATGATCATGGACGCCCCTCGGGTGACGAGCAGGATCTGTACCGGCTTCCCCGATCTCCCCTGGCCATGTCGGGGAGGAACGGCCCGTCTCGACGGCACGGGATGCCGCCGCACCTGCCGGCGGCGGTCCGCGGGCCCGGAAGGACTCGCAGCGCCCGGCCGACCGGGCCGCGCCGAGACCCTCGCCGCCGTGTGAAGCAGCCATGTGCATACGTCTGCGGAAGCGGGGCATGCGGGGACCCATCACCAACTGAAAGGCCACTGACCATGGTTCCCCTGCTGCTCGTCCTCCTGCTGGCACTGCTCCTGTTCGGCGCCGGCTTCGCCGTCAAGATCCTCTGGTGGATCGCCATCGCGGTCTTCGTCGTCTGGCTGCTGGGCTTCGTCGCCCGGAGCACCGGCGCCTCGGGCACCCGCGGACGGTGGTACCGCTGGTGACCCGTCACGTCCCCGAACCGGTCGCCGACTGCCCGGCGCACGGGGCGGCCCCCGGCACGGCGGCGACGAACGGGGCCGGCCGGTGGCCGTCGTGAGGCTCCCGCAGGTCACCGGCCTCACGGTGGCGGCCGTCGCCCTCCCGGCGACGGCCGCCATCCTGTCCCGGCGTGTCCACGCAGGACCGCGACCGGGCACGTGCACGGCACGGCGGTGACGAGTCCGCACGGGTTCACCGCCCCCGGCAGCCGACTCTGCGGAGCGCCCGGCAGATCGTGGCCGCGACGGGCGTCGACCACCCGCCCCGACGGAACCCCGCACATGCTGCACCGCCGGGTCGACCCGCAGACCCTGCGCAGCCCCGCGCACCTCCAGCCCCGGCCGGCGCCGGGCCGGATCCTCCACGAGGCGCCCCCGTCCTGGGAGCAGGACCGGGAAGGCCGCCGGCCCCGACCGCTTCACCCTCTGACCCCGTGACCGCTCCTGCGAAGGGAAGTCCCCGTGCCGCGTACCGTCGCCCGTCTGATCGTCGACGCCCTGCAGGAACTGGGCGTGCGCCATGTCTTCGGCGTCGTCGGCGACGCCCTGAACCCGTTGACCGACGCCATCCGCACCACCGACGGCCTCTCCTGGGTCGGCTGCCGCCACGAGGAGGCCGCAGCGTTCGCCGCCGGTGCCCAGTCGCAGCTCTCCGGACGGCTGGGCGTGTGCATGGGCACCGTCGGCCCCGGCTCGGTACACCTGCTCAACGGCCTGTACGACGCGGCCAAGAGCCGCACCCCGGTACTGGCCATCGCCGGGCAGGTGCCCACCGCGGAGATGGGCGGCGACTACTTCCAGGAGGTCGACAACGACCTGCTGTTCCGCGACGTCGCGGTCTACCGGGCCACCCTGACCTCCCCCGGACAACTGCCCCGGATGCTCGAGGCCGCCGTCCGCGCGGCGACCGGCGAGCGGGGCGTGGCGGTCCTCACCGTCCCCGCCGACCTGGGTGAGCGCGAGGTACCGGACGACCGCCCGGCCCGCTTCCCGCGTTCCGGCCCGGTCATCCGACCGGACGACACGGGGATCCGGGCGGCCTCCGACCTGATCAACGCCGGCGGCCGGACCACCCTGTTGGTCGGACGCGGCGCCCGGGAGGCCCGCACGGAGGTGCTGGCCCTCGCCGAGCGGTTGTCGGCACCGATGGTGCTCACCCTGAAGGCCAAGGAAGGCTTCGAGCACGACAATCCGTACCAGGTCGGTCAGACCGGCCTGATCGGCAACCCCGCCGCGGTCCACGCGCTCGAGGGCTGTGACACGCTGATCATGCTCGGCACGGACTTCCCGTACCGGGACTGGTACCCCACCGGCTGCAGGACCGTGCAGATCGACCTCCACCCACGCCACCTCGGCCGTCGCACACCGGTGGACGTCGGTCTGGTCGGGGACACCGCGGCCACCCTGCGCGCGCTGCTCCCCCACGTGGACGCGGTCGAGGGGAGCGCGCACCTCGACCGGGCACGCGCACGCTTCGACGACTGGCTCGCCGGCCAGCGGAAGCTCGCCGAACCACGCCGCGACCAGCACTCCCTGCTCGGCCGCATGCGCAGCGCCCTGGACAACCGGGGCCACGACGTCCGCCCCGAGGCACTGGCCGCCGCCGTGGACGCCTTCGCGGACGACGACGCCATCTTCACCTCCGACACCGGCATGGCCACCGTGTGGCTCTCGCGCTTCGTGACCATGCGCGGCCGGCGCCGGCTGCTGGGCTCCTACGACCTCGGCTCGATGGCCAACGCCATGCCCCAGGCCCTCGGCGCACAGCTCTGGGCCCTGGACCGCCAGGTCGTGGCGTTCTGCGGCGACGGTGGTCTGAGCATGCTGCTCGGCGATCTGATGACGATCAGGGCCTACCGGCTGCCGGTGAAGCTCGTGGTCTTCGACAACCGACGACTCGGCATGGTCAAGCTCGAACAGGAGCAGTCGGGCCTGCCGGAGTACGGAACGGAGCTCGACAATCCCGACTTCGCCGCGGTCGCCACCGCCCTCGGGCTGACCGGCATCCGCGTCACCGACCCCTCCGACCTGCAGGACGGCGTACGGCGGGCCTTCGGCACGCCCGGGCCGGTGCTGCTCGACGTCCTCACCAACCCCGAAGAGCTGGCGGTCCCGGGCAAGCCGACCGTCGAGCAGGGATGGGGTTTCGCCATCGCCAGGATCAAGGAGACCCTCCGCAGCCACGACGGCTGACACTCCCCCGGGCGCGGAGGGCCTTTGCCCGGGTCGCCCGGCACCCGGCTCCGGGCGACCCGACGCCTGCCTGTGGGGCCGGGTGCTCTTACCGCCGGGACGCTGCGGCGAAGGCCGACGCGTCCCGGCGGTCGGCCCCGCCGTGTCCGTCGCCCGCGTCACCTCACCGGCTCGGCTGCGGGGCCGCTCGGCGGGTCCACCAGGGCTCCGGGGGCTTGGAAGCCCCGGGGCCCCCGGGCCAGTAGCCGACCCTACGCGCAGTCGGCAGCGGGTGGACGGCCGGGGATGCCGGTCTCGGCCCACACGGTCTTGCCGGGGCCCCGGGGCTCGACGCCCCACCGACAGGCCAGCCGCTCGACGATGAGCAGCCCGTGACCGCCGGGGCTCGCGGGTGGCCGGGGAGTGCGCAGGGCGGGCAGTGCCGGAGAGCCGTCGCCGACCTCGATCCGCAGCCTGCCCGTACGCGCCGACAGCGCGAGTTCCAAAGCCCCTCCGGCGTGCATCACGGCGTTCGAGACCAGCTCGGCCACCAGGAGGACGACGTCCCGCTCAGCCTCCGCGGAACTGCCGGGACCGGCCCAGTCCGCGAGCGCCCGCGAGGTGAACTCCCTCGCACGGGCGACCGGCTTCGGGACTCCCGCCAGCCGGAGCCGCCGGAGCTGTGCGACGGGCGGCCGCGCCGGACCGGCAGCAGTCCGACCGTCCTCCAGGGCCCCGCCGCTGCCGGTCATCTGCACCTGTCCCCCTTCCAGTCCAGCGGTCCCTTCCTGAACCGGCTTCCCCGGCGAGCCGCGTCGAGCACGGTGTCGGTGTGGCCGCCCGCCCCACCGGCACGTCAGCCCGACGGTCGGGGTACGGCCGTGTCGTCCAGGTGGATGGAGAAGACCGCGTCGGTGCCCGTGAGCTCGAAGACCCGCGCGACAGCGGGTGAAGGGCGGGCGATCCGGAAGTCGATGCCGGCCGCCACGGCGTTCATGCGGGCCTGCAGGAGCAGGTTGAGGCCTGACGAGTCACAGAACGCCACGTGCTGGAGGTCGACGACGATCGACGAGGGGCGCTCCGCCGTCAGGCCGTCGAGCGCCGAGATGACGGGCGCCCGGGTCTCGGCGTCCAGGTCCCCGGCGATCTCGCAGACGGACGCACGTGTGGCGGTGCGGCGTACGCGTACCGCGAGACCACTCGTGGGTGGCCCCCATGCCTCTGCGGCACTCGTGCTCCCGGACTCGCTCGTCATTCGTCCCCTCCACCCCGGCGCGTGACCCCCTGCTCCTGCCCGTCCCGCTTCCCGGCCCGCACCGACGGTTCCCCGTCACCCACGAGGCCTTCGCGCAACGTCCTCAGCGTACGGCTGAGCAGGCGTGATACGTGCATCTGGGACAGACCGAGCCGGCCGCCGATCTGGGACTGCGTCAGGTCCTCGGTGAACCTCATCGACAGGATGAGTCGCTCGCGGGGCGGCAGGGCCGCGATCAGGGGCTTGAGCGCCACCAGGTCGGTCACCAACTCGGCGTGGTCCGCATCCGGGCCGAGGAGGCGGTCGGCCGACCGGGCCGCACCGTCCTGCTGGGGACCGGCCGGGAGGTCCAGCGAGCCGGCACTGCGGGCACGGGCGGCGGCAAGGCCCTCGGTGATCGACTCCTCGGGCAGTTCGAGGTGACGGGCCAGTTCGGCGACCGTGGGCTCTCGGTCGAGCTGCTGGGAGAGTGCGTCCTGGGCCTTCGCCAGGGCCAGCCGCAGCTCCTGCAGCCGCCTGGGCACGTGGACGGCCCAGGTGTTGTCACGGAAGTGGCGGCGGATCTCGCCCATCACGGTCGGGATGGCGAAGCTGCTGAACTCGACCCCGTGATCCGGATCGAAGCGGTCGATCGCCTTGATCAGGCCGATGGCACCGACCTGGAGCAGGTCGTCCCGGCTCTCGTGGTGAGGTGCGAAGCGGCGGAGCACGAACTGCACGAGGGACATGTTGAGTTCGATCAGCGTGCCCCGTACGTAGGAGTACTCCATGGTGCCCTCGTCCAGGGCCGCGAGTCGAGCCAGGAGCGTTCGGGTCAACTCCCGCGCGTCGGCCGGGGCGACGTCGCACGGGTCGCCGACGTCGGCGAGCAACGATGCGAGCTCGGGATCGGGGCCGCGGGTGACGACGGGGGCGCCGGGCGACGACGGCGCAGGCCGGGATGCGCACGGGAGCAGCTCGCTACTGGTCATGGTCATGTCGATCCTTTTCCTCCGTCACCACGGCGCGGGCCGTCCGCGGTTACCCCTCGGGGCGACATGCATGCCACCGCCGCGCGTGAAGGTTCTGTGCATGTCTGGACGGCGTCCGCGAACGGGGGCCGGCCGGGTGGCGGAACGTTCACCCCTGAGCGCCCTCAGCACACGGGAAGCGTGACGGTGATGCGCTTCCCGCCGCCGGGCAGCAGCTGGACGGTGCACGTGAGGGCCACCCGACGGACGATCGTCCAACCGCGGCCGCCGGGGCGGGCCGGGTCCCCGCCGTGCAGCGCGTGCTGCCGTGGACGCTCTTCCGTGGCGTCCTCGACCTCGATGCACAGCACGGCCGGGTCCGCGTCCAGTCGTGCGGCAGCCGTCACCGTGGAGGGGTGGAGTATGACCGGCGAAGAGCGGCTGGTGCGGACTCGGTGGTTCGCCGCCTGGACGACCCGTCGGTGGCTTCGCGCCGGCGCGACGGCCGCGCTCGTCGTCCTGACCGTGCTCGGGGCGACGGGCTTCTGGGTCCTCGACCGGACCCAGGCTCCGTACCAGCAGGGTCTGTCCGACGAGGAGACCCAGACAGCGCGCCTCGCGGACCTGCTGAAGGACGACGCCTCCGCGCTCGAGGACCTGGCCGGCGTCGGGCGCGCGATCTCGGCGTGGCAGTCGGAGCTGGCCCGACCGGTGGCCGATTCCCCGCCCGGCGCGCCGGCGCCGGCGGCCGCCGCCCTCGCCGCGCCGGGCAAGGCCTCCTTCGACGGCGTCCGGGCCCGACTGGCCGAGCAGCAGGACCGTTTGCGCGCGGAGCGCACCAGGGCGAGAGATGAGCTCGCTTCCACACTGACGCTGCGGAACTGGGTGTTCGGCGCCATCGCGGGCCTCATCCTGATCCTCGCCGCCCTGGTGTTCGAAGGACTGCGGCGCGGCATCAACCGCCCGCTCGAACAACTCGGAGCCGATGCCCGCGTCATCGCCGGCGGCGAGTTCGACCACCCCATCACCACGACCGGCCCCGCCGACCTGCGCCGGCTCAGCGGTGAGATCGACCGCATGCGCGTTCGCCTCGTGCGGGAGCTCGGCTTCAGCGAGCAGGCCCGGCTGCGCCTGGACGCGCAGGCCGCCGACCTCCAGCGTTCCAACACCGAGCTGGAGCAGTTCGCCTACGTCGCCTCCCACGACCTCCAGGAACCGCTGCGCAAGGTCTCCAGCTTCACCCAGCTCCTCCAGCGCCGCTACGGCGGTCAACTCGACGCCAAGGCCGACCAGTACATCGGTTTCGCGGTCGACGGCGCCAACCGCATGCAGACCCTCATCAACGACCTCCTCGACTTCTCCCGGGTCGGGCGTCTCCACCACGCCCACCTGGAAGTCGACATGGACGAGGCGTTGGAGCAGACCCTGGCCGCGCTGAGCGTGGGCATCGAGGAAGCCGGGGCGGAGATCACCCACGACCCGCTGCCGACGCTGGTCGCCGACCCCACCCAGATGGGCATGCTCTGGCAGAACCTGATCGGCAACGCCGTGAAGTTCCGCAGGCCCGGAACCCGTCCGCACATCGACGTCTCGGCCGAGCGCGACGGCGCGCTGTGGCGGTTCTCGGTCACCGACGACGGCATCGGCATCGCACCCGAGTTCACCGAGAAGGTCTTCCTGATCTTCCAACGGCTGCACACCAAGGACGCGTACTCCGGCAGCGGCATCGGCCTGGCCATGTGCAAGAAGATCGTCGAGTTCCACGGCGGCACCATCACCGTCGACCCCGACTACCGGGCCGGTACCCGCATCACCTTCACCCTGGCAGCCGAACCGCCGAAGCCCCCCGGCCTTCCGGCCATGCCCGAGACCTCCCGCACCCACCAGGAGCACGCACGATGACCACGACCATGGTGTCCTCCGCGGGGGCGGCCACCGGGGGGCCGTCGTACCGCATCCTCCTGATCGAGGACGACCCGGGCGACGCCCTCCTGGTCGAGGAACTCCTCCACGACACCGGCTTGCGCTTCGAGCTGACCACCTGTGCCACGCTCGCCGACGCCAGCAGCACGTTGTCCTCCGGTGTCACCGACTGCATCCTCCTCGACCTGCACCTGCCCGACGCCTCCGGCACATCCGCGGTCACGGCCGCTGCTCGCACTGATCGAGGCCCTCCCACCGGCCGACCCCGCCGCGCACATCGACCAGCTCGTCACGCAGACCACACCCTCAACGCCGGCCGCCACACCGACGACCTGGCAGTCCTCCGTCTCGACTGGGGCACCCACCGCCACGGACACCCGGCGGCGGAACAGCGGCTCGGCTGACTGCACACCGGGAGGTGGAGCAACCGGGTACCGGACGAGCGGGTCGCGTTCCGGGACGGTGGTGCCGTCCAGCGGCTCGACCCGGCTCAGCTCCTGTCGGTCCGGTCCGGGGGGCCGGGAGCGGGGAAGCAAGGGGAGCCGACGGCTTGGTCGACGTGTGCGTGGTGGGACACCAGCTGGTCCACCCCGGTCAACGTGAGCAGGTGCCGCAGGTCCGCCGGGGCGCCGACCAGCGGGAGCGGGGTTCCCGGTGTCCCGGCGCGCAGGGAGGCGAAGACCAGCTCGGCGATGCCCATCGAGTCGCAGAAGCGCAGGCCGGCGATGTCCAGGACCAGCGGGAGGGCGGTGGGAGTCCCCTCGATGGCCCTGCGCAGTCGTGGGGCGGTGTGGTAGTCGAGCTCGCCGGCGAGGACGACGACGGTCGCGCCTGCCGCGTGGGCGCTGACGTGGATGGTGAGGGCGTAGGCGGGCACCTGGGCTCCGGGGCGGTCGGCGGTCGGCGGTCGGCGGTCGGCGGTCGGCGGTCGGGCGATCCGGTCACTGGAGGTGGGCGAGCAAGGGCGTGCTCCTCCGCCTGGCTCCGCAGGGCCTCCAGGGCCAGGGCGGCGGCCTGGGTGAGCTGGGAGAGCAACCGGTGCTGGTCCAGACCCGCGGCGGCCTGCGGATCGACCGCCAGCGCCACCAGGGGGCGGCCCGGCTTCGTCCGGGCCACGACCAGGGTGACCGGTCCGTCGGGTGTCACGTCCTGCGGCGCGGCCGCGCCGGCCAGGGCGGTCCGCCACTCGACGGCGGTGAGCAGCGCCGAGTCGGTTCCGGTGGCGTCGCCGAGGGTGTGGTGCGCGAGGGTGTCGAGCAGGACCGGCGGGGCGGTGCGCAGCCGGACCGACGGGCCCGTGTCCGGCGCGGGTCCGTCGGGCCCGCCGTCCGGGGCCGCCGCCGGGGAGCAGTGGGCGAGGTGGAGCGTCTCCGAGTGGGGCCCCAGGACGACGACGGTGGCCTGGGCCGCACCGAGCTCGGTCGCGCCCAGCGCGGCGGCGGTGACCAGGGTGTCGGCGTCGGCGGCGTCGTAGAGCGCCAGCGTGCTGCGGTGCAGTGCGGCGACCCGGTCGGCGAGCCGTTCGGCCCTGCGGCGCGCCCGGGTGTAGCGCAGCACGGCGGTGACGGTCGCCTGGAGTTCTGCGGGGTCGATGGGTTCGGTCAGGTAGGCGTCCGCGCCCCGGTGCAGGCCCTGGGTGCGATCGCTGGCTTCGATGGCGGTGGCGGAGATGTGGACGACCGGCAGGTCGGCTGTGCGCGGCCGGCCCTTGATCCGCTCGCACACCTCGAAGCCGGTCATGTCGGGCAGTTTCACGTCCACGATGGCGAGTTCCGGCAGTTCGTGCGTCGGGGCGCCGGTGAGCAGGGCCAGCGCCTGGGTGCCGTCGACGGCCTCGACGACGGTGTGTCCGGAGCGGCGCAGCCAGCTGCCCACGATGTAGCGGGTGGTGGGGTTGTCGTCCAGGACGAGGACGGTGGCGGGGCCTGCGTCGGGGGCTGCGGTGGTCACGGTCCGCCCTCCGTTTCAACGTGGTGCTCGGGCGGTGCGCCCTCGGGGGCCGCGGACGCGTCCCGGAGGGGACGGCCCAGCGGTCCGTTCGGGGGCGCGATCGCGGTGGACAGGGCAGTGGACAGCCGCCCGGCGGTCAGGCCGGACTTCTGCAGCACCGACCGGGCGTGCGTCAGCCGGTCGCGGTCGAGGGAGGAGGGGTCGGCCGAGGTCAGGACGACGACCGGGAGCCCGTGCAGGTCCGGGTCGCCCCGCAGTCGTGCGAGGACCGCGTAGCCGTCGAGGCCGCTCATGTGCAGGTCGAGGATCAGGGCGTCGGGGCGCTCGCGCCGGAGGGTGGCGAGGGCGTCGCCGCTGTCCGGGACCTCCACGACGTGGTCGGTGAGGTCTCGCAGCAGCGGCCGCAGGACGGCCCGGAACGCCGCGTCGTCGTCCACCACGACCAGGCGGGCTGCGCGGGGGAGCACGCCCGGGCCGGGCGCGGGCGCGGCCGGCAGCCGGACGGTGATGGTGGTGCCGCTGCCCGGGCTGCTCTCCAGGTGCATCGTCCCGCCGAGCAGTCCGACCAGCCGCCGGGCGTACGGCAGGCCGAGCCCGGTGCCGTGGCGGCCGCGCTGGTGGGGGCCCTTGACCTGGTAGAACTCCTCGAACACGCGCGCGTGCTGGTCCGCCGGGATGCCGATGCCGGTGTCGGAGACGGTCAGCACCAGCTCGCCCGGGCCGGCCGCGCCTCCGGTACCGTCCAGGTGTGCCGTCAGGCGGACCGACCCGGCCTCGGTGAACTTCAGGGCGTTGGACAGCAGGTTGCGCAGGATCCTGGCCAGCATGGTCTCGTCGCCGAGGATCGGGCCGGGGTCGGCGTCGGCGGTCACGGACAGCGTGACGCCGGGCCGGGCGAGACCGCGCAGTGTGCCGTCCAGTTGGGCGAGCACGGCGTGCAGGTCCATCGGTGCCCAGCTGGGTTCGAGGTTCCCGGACTCTGCCTTGGCGACGTCCAGGAGCTCGTCAACGAGTGCGAGCAGGGTGCGGCCGGAGTCCGCGATCAGTGAGAGCCGGTGTCCGCGCTCCGCCGCCGGCGCGTCCGCGTCCGCGAGGAGCAGCTCGGCCAGTCCCACGACGGAGTTGACGGGGGTGCGCAGCTCGTGGCTGACGTTGGCCCAGAACCGGGTCTTGGCCTCGCTGGCCTCGCGCAGTTGCCGCGACTTCTCGTCCAGCTCGGCGTAGAGGGCGACGACGCCGCGGTTGGTCTCCTCAAGTTCCTCGGAGAGTTCGGCGTAGAGCGCGACGACGCCGCGGTTGGTCTCGGCCAGTTCGTCGTTGAGCCGTTTCAGTTCCTCGCTCTGGGCCCTGGTCCGTTCGAGCGCGGCTATCAGGTCCTGGGTCTGCGCCTGGAAGTCGTCCGGGTCGGCCGGGCCGCCGTGCGCGTCCAACAGCCGGCGGGCCTCCTCCGCGCCGTCCGGTTGCTCGCCGGTCGGTGCGGGGAGCCGGTGGTCCAGGCGCACCCAGCCGCCGCCGTCGGCCGGTCCGTGGCTGGTCGGGAGCAGGCGGGCGGAGGCGTTCAGGGCGTCGGCGGACGGGCCGTCGGAGCCGTGCCAGTCCACGGTCACGCTCAGTACCCTCCCGGGCGCCGTGCACAGGTCGAAGTGTGTGGTGAGCCGGCCGGATCCGAGCATGTCGCGGCTGATTTCGCTCAGGGCGGTGGCCAGCCGGATCGCGTCCTGGCCGTCCGAGCCGAGCAGTTCGGCGACGGACTTGCCGATGCGGCGCAGAGCGAAGCCGTCCTGCGCAGACGCGACCGGGACCGTCCCCAGCCGGACCACCTGCGGTTCCTCGGGGCCCGTCACCACGGGCCCTTCGCCACGAGGACGCCCGCGTCGTCCCGGCGCACGCCGGCCTCTCGCAGCAGGAGCGCGGCGGCGGTGACCGGCAGGTGCTCGAGCACGCCGGCGAAGGCCTGGGCCTGCCAGCGGTCGGTCAGGCCGTCGGAGTGCATGACCACCGCGCTGCCGGGGGCGAGCCGATGACGGACCGTGTGCAGGGCGGGCATCTGGTGTCCGACGATGCCGGGCGCGGACGGCAGTGAGCGGCGGGTCCCGGTCGACGGGGCCACCACGAAGGTACTGACGTTCCCGACGCCGCAGAAGCCGATCCGCTGCGCTGCGGGCTCGACGAGCGCGACCGCGACCGCTCCGCCGCGTCCGGCGCGCAGGGCGCCGTGGACGTCGGACAACACGGCCTCCGGGGTTCGCGCCGCGCTGCGGCGGAAGGCCGCGACGGCGTCCAGCGCGGCTTTGGCGGCCAGCGGCCCGTGGCCCAACCCGTCGACGAACATGACGAGGAACGCCCCGGTGGTGGGGTCGGCCGTCGACCCCACGGGCCCGGTCGACCGGGTCGGCCCGCCGGGTGAGGAGACCGGCGTGCCGTGGTCCTGAAGGGGGGGCTGAGCCGAGCGCCGGGCCGCGCCCGTGAGCACCGACCAGTCCAGGACGGTTCCATCGGCGGTCTGGCGGCGTGACCGTCCTGCTCCGGCCCCCGCGGGCGCCCGGTCCGGTCCGGCCGGCGGTGCCACGAGCACGGGCCGTGCGGCCCAGGCGTCCCCGCAGAGCTCCTGGCCGCTCATCGGCCGGGTGACGCCCGCCACCACCGCCTCCCTGCCGGCCGCCGCGCGGCGGCCGCCGGGCGTGTGGTTCCAGAACCGCGCGGTCATCGCGGTGCCCCTGCCCGGCAGCGAGTGCACGTCGAAGGTGTCGGCGAGCCGGACGATGGCGCCCAGGCCGATGCCGAGCGTCCCTCCGGACGAGACTCCGTCGGTGAGCGAGCGGGGGACGTCTGCCATCCCGGGGCCACTGTCCAGAGCGACGAACTCCACGGCCGCCTCGCTGTCGGTGCGCACCACCCGCAGGAGGAGCGAGCCGTCCACCGCGTGGCGACGCAGGTTGGTCGCCGCCTCGCTGACCGCCAGCCCGACCTCGGCGACCCTCTCCGGCAGCAGCCCGGCGCGGTGCGCGATGGCCCGCGCCGCACTGCGCGCGGCGGCGGGCAACGATTCGGCGTCCCGGAACCAGACCGCGTCCTCGCACTCGAGCAACGGGACCGTCAGCGTCGCCACTTGGTCACCGACACCTTCGTGCCGGCCCCGGCCGCGCTCTCCAGGGCGAAGTCGTCCACCAGGCGGCGCGCACCGCTCAGGCCGAGCCCGAGGCCCCCGCCGGAGGTCCAACCGTCGGTCAGGGCGAGGTGGATGTCGGGGATGCCCGGGCCACTGTCCTCGAACACCGCGTGCACGCCCTTCCGTCCGTCCCGGCGCACCGTGCCGCAGTGCATCGCTCCACCGCCGCCGTAGACCAGGGTGTTGCGGGCCAGTTCGCTCGCGGCGGTGACGAGTTTGGTCTGGTCCACCAGGGAGAGCCCGGCCTGCTGCGCGAGGGTGCGCACCAGTTGCCGGGCCCGGACGACGTCGTCGTTGGACATGATCGGGACCGTCTGCTCCGTTTCTCCGGCTGACCCTGTCATGCGCGGTCCGCACGTGCGGTGCGGTCGCGGTCCAGGAGGGCGAGGCCCTTGTCCAGGGTCAGGGCGGTGCGCACCCCGCCCAGGGACAGGCCGAGTTCGACCAGGGTGATCGCCACCGCGGGCCGCATGCCCACGACGACCGTCTCGGCGTCGAGCATCCGGGAGATCGCCGCGGTGTTGGCCAGCATCCGGCCGACGAAGGAGTCGACGATCTCCAGCGCGGTGATGTCGATGACGACCCCGATGGCACCGGTCGCCACGATCCGTGCGGCGAGGTCGTCCTGTAGGTCGACCACGGTCTGGTCCTCCAGGTCGATCTGGATCGACACCAGCAGGACCCGGCCGAGCTTGAGGATGGGGACGCGCTCGGTCACTGGTGACCGCCGGTCACGGCGTGGTCGCCACCGATGCGCTGGAGCACGTACCGCAACGCGTCGGCCAGGGTCGCCTTGGTGACGATGTCCCCGAACTGGACGCCCAGCGCCACGAGAGTCTGGGCGATCTGCGGCCGGATGCCGGAGATGGTGCACTCCGCACCCATCAGCCGGGCGGCCACGACCGTCTTGAGCAGGTGCTGGGCGACCTCGGTGTCCACCGCCGGTACACCCGTGATGTCGATGATGGCGTGCTCGGCCTCGGAGTCCACCAGGCTCTGGAGCAGCGTCTCCATGACGATCTGGGTGCGAGCCGAGTCCAGGGTTCCGACCAGCGGCACGGCCAGTACGCCCTCCCACAGCTTCACCACCGGGGTGGAGAGTTCGAGCAGCTGCTCGGCCTGGGCGCTGATGATCTCCTCGCGGGTGCGGGCGTACACCTCGATGGTGAACAGGCCCAACGCGTCCAGCAAGCGTGCGAGTTGGAGGTAGGCGGTGATGTCCTCGGCGGAACTGGCGGTGGTGGGCTCCAGCACGTCCTTGCAGGCGAAGACGCTCATCGCGGTCTCGGTGGGTGTGAACCCGTGCCGGGCCCGGCTGCGCGAGAGCTCCACCAGCAGCGCCCGCACCTCGGAGTACCCCTCCTCCTGCCACTCCAGGCCGCCCTGGCGCAGGGCCTGGGCCAGGGCCTGGTACAGGTCCGTCAGTTCCTTCTCGAGCTCGGCCCGGCTGATCCGGCCGCGCAGGATGGCCGACACGGCCTCCACCCATTGGTCCAGCACGGCGTCGTTTCGCGTCAGGAGCTCGACGAGCCGTTCGGACGATTCCTCTACCGCCATCAGGCGCACCCTTCCATCACAGGCATACCGGTCCCGGGAGACCCGGGCCGGGGCCCGACCCGTCGCCCCGGGTCAACCGGGCCCCGTCTGCCCCGCGATCCGGATCCCATGCACGTTCGGGCCCGCCGATTTCCGATCGGCCCGGATCACGGCCGCGACGGGCCCGTCTCGGCGGGGGTCGCCGCGACCGGCCGTCCGGGCGTGCCCAGGACGGCGAGCCCGGCCGGCAGCGCGAGCGGGTCGGCCGGGAGGCCGCCCTCCCTGCGGACCATCCGGACCCGTTGAGCAGCAGGCACCCGGCGACGACCCGTGCGCTCAGGGGCACCGCGACGACGCCGCCGGTGGTCCGCCGTGCCGGTGCTCCCGGACGGCCGCCGAGACGTCGAAGGGCACGATGGTGGCGGCGGTGTGCGGCAGCCGGCTCACCGCGTGGGCGATCGAGTCCCCGCTGCGGGCGTGCAGCAGGCGTCCCAGGACCGGGCCGTACGAGCGGCGCGGGATCAGCAGGGTGACCTGGGTGCGGCCGTCGGCGGTGGTGCGGCCCGCGAGCCGGGCGATCGCGCGGTGCAGCCGGCGGTCCGGGCACTCCACCAGGTCGAGCGGGACGTCGGCGGCCCGGCTGGCCTCCCAGCAACGCCGCAGGTGCTCGGCGTGCGCCGTGTCGAGGGCGACGTGCACGGCGCGCAGCCCGTCGGGGCGCAGGGTGTGCGCGTAGCGCAGCGCGGTGAGGACCGCGAGGTCGAGCCGGTCGACCAGCACCAGCACGACGTGGCGCGGGCGGGTCGCGCCGGTGGCGGTGGCGGGCGCCGCCTCCAGGGCCTCGGCCTCGTTGCGGTACCGCTCGTTGGTGCGGATCAGGGCCCACACGCCGACCGGGAAGACGACCACCACGAGCCAAGCGCCCTCGGTGAACTTGGTGACGACGAAGACGACGACCACGGCGGCGGAGGCGGCCGCGGCGGCCGCGTTGACGGCGGTCTTGACGGTGCGGTGCCTCCCCCGGCGCTGCCAGTGGTGCTTGGCCAGGCCGGCGGTCGCCATGAGGAAGCCGGTGAAGACCCCGATCGCGTACAGCGAGACGAGGTGGGTGAGGTTGCCGCGCGAGACGAGCAGCAGGGCCAGGGAGACGGCGGTGAGCACCAGGATGCCGTTGGAGAACGCGAGCCGGTGGCCGCGCCGGGTGAGCTGGCGCGGCAGGAAGGAGTCCTCGGCGACGAAGCCGGCCAGGAACGGGAAGCCGTTGAAGGAGGTGTTCGCGCCGGTGTAGAGGATCAGCGCGGTGGCGACCTGGACCAGTGCGAACATCGCCTGTCCCGGGGCACTCCCGCCGAAGACCAGGTGCGCCTCCTGGGCCAGCACGGTCGGGCTGCCGGAGGTGTACGGGATCGCGTGTGTCCACCAGGCGAGCGCGGAGATCCCGAGCACCAGGCCGCCGAGGACCGCGCTCATGACCACCAGGGTGCGGCGCGCGTTGACGCCCCGCGGTTCGCGGAAGGCGCCGACCCCGTTGGAGATGGCCTCGAGGCCGGTGAGCGAGGACCCGCCGTTGGCGAAGGCCCGCAGCAGGACGAACAGCGAGGCGCCCATCAGCAGGCCGTCGCCCGGCGTGCCCACCGGCACGGCACCGACGGCGTGCAGCTCGGCCGTGCCCAGCCTCGGCAGGCTGCCCGCCGCCAACCGGACCAGCCCCACCACGACGGTCAGGCCGGCGGCGGCGACGAACAGGTACGTGGGGACCGAGAACGCCTTGCCCGCCTCCCTGATGCCGCGCAGGTTCCCGTAGCACAGGAGGCCCAGCACCCCCACGGAGATCCACAGTTTGTCCGGGCCGATGTCGGTGTGGAGGAGCAGCTGTGCCATGGAGGCCAGGGCGTCCGTACCCGCGGCGGTCTGCACCGCGACGGTGACGACGTAGTCGATCAGCAGGGCCACCGCCGCGATCTGGGCGGTGCGCGGGCCGAAGTTCTCCCGCGCCACCACGTAGGAACCCCCGGCCCGGGTGTAGGTGGTCACCACGTCGCGGTACGACAGGGTGAGCAGGAGCAGCAGGGCGAGGATGACCCCGGTCACCGGCATGACGAGGGCGAAGCCCGCCATGCCGGCCACGGGGAGGAGCTGCGTCAGCATCTGCTCCGTGCCGTAGGCGCTGGAGCTGATGCAGTCCGGTGCGAGCACGCCCAGCGCCACCGGCTTGGAGAGCGTCTCCTCGCGCAGCTGCGCCGTCACCAGGGGCGGCCCCAGCAGTAGCCGCTTGACCCGGTACCCGAGGCGTTCCGGCACCTCGCCCGCCGCGGCGACCTGCCGCTGCTCCGCCCGCGTCCGCTCCGTGACCGTCACCCTCGTCCCCCTTCGGGCGGTCCGTCCGGCGTTCTGCCGGAGGCTCCCGCTCGACTGCCCCGGGAACCGCGGAGCATGCCGAACGTGTCGGGCGACGGTGGAAAGGCCGCTCGTTCGGGTGAGGCGTGCGGGGGTCAGAGGCCCGGGGAGCCGCTCCCTGGGGACCGGCGGAGCAGGTAGTCGGAGGTGCCGGTGAGCTGGAGGACGCGGTCCAGGAGCGCCGGACGGGGTTCGATCAGCAGGCTCAACCCGGCGGCGTCGGCGTGTCGGCGGATCTGGAGCAGGGTCGACAGGCCCATGGAGTCGCACATGGTCATGGCGCTGCAGTCCAGGTGGACGGTCGTCACGGACGGCCGGGCGGACAGCCCGGTGGTGACGTCGGTGAGGAGCGCGTCGCAGGTCTCGTGGTCGAGGTCCCCCTCGACCTCGACGGTGAGCGTCGCGGACGGCTCGGGGGTGAGGACGTCGGGAACGGGTTCGGGGGTCGCGGTCATGCCGGGTTTCCGTGGTGCTGGTGCTGGTGGAGGACGTTCGGTGGGTCGGTCAGGAGGTCGACGACCGTGCGGCCGTGATCGAGGATCGTGACGGAGCGCGGCAGGTCCCGTAGCTCGTGGCGGAGGACGTCCAGGGCGGGCAGCAGGGAGGCGGCCGGGACCGCGCGGACGGTGAGGACGCCGGCGGTCCACGTCAGGAACCGGCCGAACAGGTCCCGATCGTCGGTGTAGAGGGCCGCGGCGAGGAAGTCCACGATGTGGGCGATGTCCTCGGCGGTGCGCTGCAACTGGACCTCGGCGTAGCCGCGCACGGCGGGGACCCGCTCGGCCAGGCCGGACATGACGGCGCCGACCAGGCGCGGCGCGCTCCGGCTGACCAGGGTGTACTCCTGGTCGGCGAGGTGGGGCAGGTCGTCCAGGGGCTGGTGCCGCACGGGGGCGGGCGGGCCGTCGGCGAGCCACTCGGCCGCGCCCCGGGCGTGCCCCGCCCAGCCGTCGGCGCCGAGCAGACGGGCGTAGCAGCCGTCGGGGCCGAAGGCCGCCCCGCCCGCCAGTACGGGGACGCCCGCGGCTTGGGCGGCGGTGATCGCCGTGTGGGCGGCGGGCAGGCGCGGGGCGAGCGAGGCGGACAGCGCCAGGGCGACGGGGGCGCTGCGGTGCAGTCGGCCGATCAGGTGCGGAGTCGGCACCTGGGCGCCGAGGTGGTCGACCTCCCAGCCGTGCAGACTCAGCACCTGGGCGAGCAACCGGGCGGGAAAGGCGTGCCACTCACCGTCGACGCACGACACGGTGACCCGCCCCCGGGAATCCCGGGGCGTGGCGTCGAGGACGGCCGGGTGGTGCGCAAGCGCGGTGACGACCCGGTCGTTGACGGCCGTGGCCGCGTGTTCCTGCGCCACCGTCATCCGGTTCGCCGCCCAGGCGTGGCCGACCCTGGCCTGGACTTCGGCGATCACGTCCAGGAGGACGGACTCGGGGCTCACGCCCGCGTTCAGTGCTCCGAAGGCGACGGCACGAGCCGCCGACTCGCTGCCGGCGGCGACCGCGGCCCACAGCTCGTCGGCCCAGTGGTCCGCCGCGCCCGCCGACGGTGTCGTGACGGTGATGTCGAGGGCCGTCACGCGGCGAACCCGTCGATGCCGCGCCCGCCGTCCCCGGGCAGCCCGCCGCTGCGCGGCGCGGCGACGACCATGACGGCCATGTCGTCGTGGCGGCCACTGCCGACCCACTGGGAGGCGAGCATCAGGACGCGTTCGACGATCGCCTCCGCGGGCATGGACCCGCACTCGCCGAGTACCCGGCGCAGACGCTCCTCGCCGAACATCGCGTCGCCGAGGGGGCCGCCGCGGGCCTCGGTGACGCCGTCGCTGTACAGCACGCACGCCTCGCCCGGTGCCAGGACGACGGTGTCCGACTCGACGGTGGTCTCCGGGAGCGCGCCCACCAGGCTCCCTGAGGTGCGGGCCGCCTCCACCCGCCCGTCGGCACGGACGATGAGCGGAGCCGGGTGGCCGGCCGCCGACAGCCGGACCGTCACCCGCTCCTCCCGGCGGCGGACCGAGGCCAGCACCATCGTGGCGAACCGGGTGTGGTGCGAGGTCAGCAGGGCTCGGTTGAGCAGCGTCAGCAACCGGGGGTGGTCGTCCGCCATCGGCAGCAGCGCGTGCAGGGTGTTGCGGATCTTGCCGGTGAGCACGGCGGCTTCGAGCCCCTTTCCGCAGACGTCGCCGAGCACCGCCAGCGTCTCACCATCGGGATCCGCGGCGGGGTGGACGTCGTAGAAGTCGCCCCCGATCCGGTCCCGGTCGACGGAGGCCCGGTAGCCACCCGCGTAGTCCGTTCCGTTGACCTGCTCCAGCCGCGGCGGCAGCAGCTCGCGCATCAGCAGGTCGGTGACGGCGGCCTGCTCCGAGTACATCACCGCGGCGGAGACGGCGGCGCCCGCCCGGGCGGCGAACAGCCGGGCGAAGACCTCCTCCGACGGCGCGAACGCGCCGTGCCCGGGGCCGCGCAGCAGCACGAGCGCCCCTGCGGGCACGCCGTGACCCGGCAGCGGGGTGACGGACACCGCGCCGAGGGCGTCCAGACCGTCGGGCAGCAGCCAGTCCGGCGCCGCATCCGGGTCGATCCAGCGCGACGGAACCGGCGGGAAGCCGCGCAGGGCCTCCGCTAGGCCGGGGACCTCCGCCGGGTCCGCCCGTACGCCGCCGTGCACCGGTCGGCCGCCGCGTACACAGGACACGAAGCGCAAGACCCGGCCGCTGGTCGGCGAGATGACCACCGCCGCGTCCGCGAGGTGGGCGGCCGCCTGCTGCGCGGTGGTTTCCAGGCACCGCTGGACGTTCAGCGAGGAGAGCAGCAGGCTCGACAACTGGGCCAGGAGTGACCAACGTTCGCGTTCGACCGCGAGTGCGACACCACGGTCGGCGCCGTCCACCAGCCACCACACGACGGTGCCGTCCGCCCGGACCGACGGATGGGCCTCCACCTCGCCACCGGCGAGGAGCCCGCGCACCGGCACCGCCGCCGGTCGGGGGTCGTGGTCGCGGCCGTCGCGGTCGGCCGAGATCCGCAGGTGCGCGTCGAGCAGCCACGGTGCGATCGTCCCGCCCTCCGCTCCGGCGGGGCCGCCGATCAGCTCCCAGGCAGCGTCGCTGCCGTGTACGACCGATCCGTCGGCCGCCAGGACCAGGACCGGATAAGGGGCATCACCGAGGAAGGTCAGCCCGGGTTCGGCCGTCGTGCGGGGGGTGTCCGTCGGAAGGGGTACCATCGCGTCGGCCCTGTCGGACCATCACCTCGTCACTCGTGCTGTCAGCGGCCGGAGACCACCGCGGATGCGGCGCGGACGGGGACGAACCACGCCGGTGGCCCGATGTCCGTCCAAGGCCGACAGAGTCGACAGTACGCCCCGTACCGGGCGATCGTAACGTCCTGCACAGGGACGGGGGACCCGCCCGGCACCGTCACAGCGGGATGCCGTAGCATCCCGCTATGACGGAGAACGCCGAGGCGGGCAGCCGCGAAGCCCGCGAGCCGGATGGCCATCAAGTGGTGTGCGCCCGGGGCGATCTCGACTGGGAGAGCGCCCAGGACTTCGCCGAGAGGATCCGCTGCGCCCGTGGGCGCCGTCCGGCCCTGCTGATCGCGGACCTGTCCGGGGTGACCTTCGCCGACTCCTCCACCCTGCACACCCTGTTCGAGGCGCACCGGGGCCTCGCCGCAGCCGGCGGGCGACTCGTCATCGCCGGTCCGCTGGACCCGGTGGTGCAGCGACTGTTCGACGTTTCCGCCACCGCCGGCTACTTCCACTTCGCAGCCTCGGCCAGGGAGGCGGCTGCCGGCGCGGACGTCACGAAGCCGCGCAGGGGCGACCGCCGATGACCGCGGCCGGTGCGGTGCGGCGGCGTGCCCGACCTCCGGGGCACGCGGCAGCCGACGCCTCGGGGGCCCCGCACGCCGCCGGACGCCCTGCGACTCCACTCATTCGAGGTCCTCGCATGCCGGAACCGTCCCCCCGCCCCGACCGCACGGCGAGCCCCGTGTCCGCACACGTACCGGCCCCCGCGGGAGAGCTCGCGGACGAGCCGCTGTCCGGGCCGGTCGACGCCGGCCGCGCGGTGACCACGGCCGCGCAGGCCCGGGCAGTCATCACCGGCCTGCTCGACCACGTCCCCGGTGACACCGGCGCCGCCCGTCGGGACGCCCACCTGGCGGCGACCGAACTCGTCACCAACGCCCTACGCCACGGCGGAGGCCTCACCGCGTTCCGCGCCCGGCTGGTCGCGGACGCCACGGTGCTCTGCATCGAGGTCGAGGACGCCACCAGCCAGTGCCCCCGGGAGCCCGAGCCCGACGGCCGGGACCCGAGCCGGCTCGGCGGCCGCGGCTGGATGATCGTCCGCCGGATCTCCGCCAGCTGCACCGTCCGGCCGCTGCCCACCGGCGGCAAGCGCATCAGCATCACGGTTCCCGTCCGCTAGGGCTTGCACCGTCGTCAACCCCGTCTGCGGGGCGATTCCGGGCGCTCCCGGTGGGAGCCGTCGGCGAGCCGGAGGCACGACAGGACGACCGGACGGCAGAGCCCGGAACGGGCTGGCCTCGTCCCGCCCTCGGTCCCGTACGCGGCTGTGCCGCCGGCCCGGCGCCGGCCGCGGGAACGCGGGCAGCGGGGCTGCACCCGACCGGGCCGGCGCGCAGCAACGGCGATCAGAGCGTCCCTGGGCCGTGGGGCGGCCGGTTCCCGGGGGCCCGAGGGGCGGTGGGTCAGCGGGAGGGGTAGGTCTTGAGACTGACGGCTTGGCCGGCGCCGCGGTCGCGGATCAGGGCGGCGACGGGGGGTGTGACCGGGACGACCAGGTGGCCCTCGGGGGGCACCACGGCGAGGTCTCCGATCGGGGTCACGTGGACGACCTGTTGGGAGGCCCCGGGCCGCGGGGAGTCGTAGACCAGGTGCACCACACGTCGGGTGACCGGTTCCGGATGCGGGTTCTCCAGGACGACGGCGTCGAAGGTGGCGAAGCGGCTGACCGCCTCGCCGCCGCGGGTCGGCTTGGCCTCGATGTAGCCGGACGGGCCGGCGGCGGGCAGCACCAGGAGCTTGGTGACGGTCACCCGGACGTCGGCCACCCGGTCCGCGTCCGGGCCGGAGAAGTTCAGTACGTCGAAGCCGCCGTCGGGGTGGACCACGAGCTCGCCCCGGTCGCTGCCGTACGCCGTGCCGACGCGGACCTTGCGCAGGGCGCGCCCGTCGGCGTCCACGGGGGTGAAGGCGAGGACCGGGGCCACGTCGACGGCGTTCGGGTTGGTGATGGCGAGGGTCTGGTCGATCCAGCCGGAACCGCCGTGCGCCCGGTACTCGAAGGTCGGTAGCGCGACCGACGGCCGTTCCGGTGCCCGGGCGCCGGCGCTCCAGCGACTGACCAGGACGACGAGTGCTGTGACGAGGCTCAGACCGGAGGCCAGGCTTATCAGCTGATGGGAAGACACGCGGGGAGTCTAGTGGTGGCGGTCCGTCATCTGTCCTGGGCCCCGGGTCACCCAGCGTCACCGCGGTGAGGCGGCGTACCACCGAGGCCAGGACGCCCTCCGCGGCCGGCCCCGGGGACGGATCCGGGGACGGCCGCGGGGACGGAGCCGGGTGGGCGCATTCCTTTGGCAGGGGAATTCGGTATCCACCCGGAGTCGGGTCGGCGGACGCGAGCGCTCAGCCGTTCCGGAACTCGGCTGAGAGCCTGCGCCCGGCCTTCAACCGGCGGTCCGTCAGAGGATTTCGATCGAGTTCACCTGCGGCGGTCGGTTCGGGAACGAGATGTCGGTCCAGCGCGGGATCTTGACGGAGTCGCCGTTGGCATCGTAGTAGATGAGGTCGTTGTTCCCGGTGGAGATCCGGTCGACCCACCAGCCGCCGAAGGACGTCCGGCCGGCGTTCGCGTAACAGTCGACGCTCTGGCTGCCGCCGCTGTGCGACCAGATCTTCAGGAAGTCCTCCCCGCCCCGGCACTCGATGTGGTCGATGGCGAACGCGGTGCCGGACGGCACCGCCACCGTGAACGCCGCCGCCGCGGCGAACGCGGCGGTCAGCGAGCCGACGATCTTCTTCGTCTTCGAGATCACGAATTCTCCTCATCCGAATGGAATCGAATTCCGAATCAGAACCCGGAATCCGGAGCCCGGAATCCACCGCGCAACCGATTGGCGATTGCATCGTGCCCGATCAGCATCCCCAGCCCCTTCGTTCGCAGTCAATCTCATCGACCACGGACTGACGGCTTATCGGCCAGATCCATCCGCCTCGCCCGTGCGTGGCGGGGCTCGTCGGGCGGGTGGGGCGCGTGCGACGGGGCGACACGCGGACGCGGCGGTGGCCGCCAGCAGCCGGCCCCGCGGTGATCACCCCCGTCCTGACCTGGGCCGACGGGCTCATCCCCGGTCCGTCCGCCGGGCCGCCGGTGGCGCGGGGCAGCGGCCGTGGCGGCAACCGTCCGCCGGATGAGTGGAACCGGCCGCGGCGCCCCGGCGGGCGAGGCGCCCGACCGGCGCGCGATATATCCTGCGCCCCCGCCCCACGGGTTCGGCAGGACGGGCCCTCGGCCGAACGGGCGGGCGGCACGGGCCCGGACACGGCGACGCCGGCGCCACCGTGGGGTGGCGCCGGCGTCGCTGCGGTCCTACCTGTAGCGGTAGCGGATGCGGCCGCGGGTCAGGTCGTAGGTGCTGAGCTCCACCAGGACCCGGTCCTCCGGGAGGATCTTGATGTAGTTCTTCCGGATCTTCCCGCTGATGTGGGCGAGCACGGTGTGCCCGTTCTTGAGCTCCACCCTGAAGGTGGCGTTGCGCAGGCACTCGGTGACGGTGCCTTCGACCTCGATGCTGCTTCCTGCTGCTTTGGTCATGAGTCTCATTTCTTCGTTCGTCGACGTACGGTGGGTGCGGATACGGCTTGGCGGTGTGGCGATCGTGCGGTCATACGGTCGTGCGACGAGACGCCGAACGCGTGACAGGGCGTCAGCGGCGGACGAGCTCGAGGGTGCTGCCCGAGCGACGGGCTCCGATGCCCTCGAACAGGGCGGTGGCGGCCGTGTTGGTCTCCGTGACCTCGGCCCAGGCCGTGGCGGTGCCGGAGCGGTGCAGCTCGCCCAGTGCGTGGGCGAGCAGCGCCCGGGCGACCCCGCGGCGGTGCTGGTCGGCGCGGACGGCGACCAGTCCGATCCGCGGCTGCCTCGGCAGCCGCTTCACCCGGATCAGGCCGACGTACTCGTCGCCCTGCCGAGCCACAGCGTACTGCGACGAGTCGACGACGGTCGTCCCCGCCGGTCGCGGCAGGACCTCGGCCGGCATCGAGCACCAGCCGACGGAGGCCTCGACCTCGTCGCGGACGACGCGGTCCAGGGCGAGCAGCGGGGCCTCCTGTGCCTCGCCGGCGGGCAGGACGGTGACGCCGGCGGGCGGCTGCACCTCGCCGAGTCCGGTGACCTGCGGGTCGGTGGGCACGACGTAGCCCCACTCGCGGCGTTCGACCGCGAAGCCGACCCGCTGCCAGGCGGCCGTCGACGCGGGGTCGGCCTCGTCGACCACGGTGTACAGCGGGACCGCCAGGTCCGCCAGCATGGCGGTGGCGACGAGGTCGAAGTCCGCGTCCTGCCAGACGTCGACGCTGACGAAGAGCCGGCCGTCGGGTCGGCGCGAGGCGTCGCCGCAGCCGACCACCTGGTCGTCCGCGACGGCCTGCCACTGGGTGTCCGAGATCCTCGTCACCGCGACCTCGCGGTCGACCTGGTTCGAGGCGGGATGGGAAGGGTTCATGGGTGTGGCCTTTCGGGAGTACCTGTTCCGAGGCGCTCCCGGCGACACCTTCGTCAATCGCCCGCCGTGACGACAAGGGGGAGCACCCACCTGCTGACAGCCTTCATGGGTCTCACCTCCTCGCGTTCGTTCACGGCTGCGCAGACGTTACCAGCCGGATGTCGTCCGCCCAACCGATTTACGCACGCGGCCCGCGCCGCGGCGCACGGGGCCCTCAGCGCGGCTCGTCGAGGTGCCGTAGGTCGTACAGGTACGACCTGCCGGCCTTCCAGCTGCGCCACGGGCCGCGCGGCGGCACCTCCTCCTCGCCGCTCCGGCCGTGCAGCGGCCAGGAGTTGGCGGTTCCGTCGGCGTCGACGGTGCACCAGCCCCGCTCCGGCAGCCACCGGCACCGGACGTCCAGGTCCAGCCGCCGGTAGGACGGTCGGCCGTTGAACGTCCCGTCCTCCCGGAAGCGGTACACCAGGCCGTCCACGCGACGGACGAACTCGATCGGCACGACGCCTCCCCCGGGTCACCGCGGCACGACCCGGATCGCTCCGGGGCGGTTCGGGTGGAACCCCTGCCGCAGGGAAGGCTACCCACCCGTTCGACGGCGCGCGGACGACCGGGCGGCCGCCGTCGGACTGCGGCGGCCCGGGCCGCTCAGAGCCGCAGGTGGGAGGCGCCGTTGAGGTCGAGGACGGTGCCGGAGGCCCAGGTGGCCTCGGGCGAGGCGAGGTAGCGAACGGCGGCGGCGACCTCCTCGGGGGTGCCGACCCGGCCGAAGGGGCTCTGGCCGCGCAGGGTGTCGCCGGAGGGGCCGGTCAGCCGGTCGGCGACGCGTTCGGTGGCGGTGAAGCCGGGGGCGACGGAGGTCACCGAGATGCCGTGCGGGGCCAGGGCGACGGCGAGGGACTGGCCGAGTGCGTGCAGGGCGGCCTTGGTCGCACCGTAGGCGGGGTGGTCCGGTTCGCCGCGGAAGGCCCCGCGGGAGCCGATGTTCACGATCCGGCCGGGTGCGCCGCGGGCGATGAGGTGGCGGGCGACGCAGTGGCTGAGGTTGGCCGCGGCGAGCAGGTTGACGTCGACCATCTGCCGCCAGATCCGCTGCCAGTCCTCGTAGGGGACCGTGGCCACGGGGTGCGCGTTGGCCTCCGAGGTGGCGACGGCGGCGTTGTTGACCAGGACGTCCACCCCGCCGAGCTCCGCGTGCGCGGTGTCGGCGACGCGCTGCGCGGTCGCGGGGTCGCTCAGGTCACCGCCCACCAGTACGTGGCCGTCGCCGGGGAGTGCGAGCAGGGTGGCCTCGGCCTGTGCGGCATTCGAGCCGTAGTGCACGGCGACGCGGTCGCCGGCGGCGGCGAAGGCGTGCGCGACGGCGCGGCCGATGCCCCGGGAGGCTCCCGTGACCAGGACGCCCCGGACCGGACGGGACGCCGGGGTCGCTGCGGACGCCGTCACGTCCGCGGTCGTTCCCGGCTCCGCGGGAACCACGGTCGTTTCCGGCTCCGCGGTCGGCACAGTCGCCGCGGGGGCTGGACGGGTCATGGGTGACGCTCCCTGGGGGTCGCGAGCGGGACGCACCGTGCACGACACGGCGGCGGTTCCACCTTGATCCCGACAGCGTCCGAATGTCAACATTCGGGCATGAGTGACCTACCCCTGATGAAGGCCACCCGCAGAGGGCTGGCCGACGAGGTCGCGGACCGGGTCCGCGAGGCGATCTTCGACGGGCACTTCCCGCCCGGCTCCCCGCTGCGGGAGACCGAGCTGGCCGACTCGCTGGGCGTCAGCCGCGGCGCCGTGCGCGAGGGCATCGCCCGGCTCGAGCGGGAGGGGCTGGTCCGGACGGGCTGGCACCGCCCGACCACCGTGGTGGCGGCGACCGCCGACGACGTGGAGGAGGTCTACCGGGTGCGTGCCGCGCTCGACCGGCTGGCCGCCGTGACCGCCGCCCGGCGGGCGACACCGGCACAGCTGGACGAGCTCGACCGACTGGTCGAGTCGATGGCGGCCGCACTGGCCGACGGCGCCGGGGTGCCGCACCTGCTGGCACTGGACATGGCCTTCCACGACCAGGTGTACGCGACCGCCGGGAACCGGCGCCTCACGGACGCCTGGCAGGCGGTGCGCTCCCAGGTGTTCCTGTTCCAGCTGCAGCGGGTCGCGCTCGCCCGCGGGCAGTACCGCGCCCTGGTCGTCGACGAGCACCGCGAGCTGGCCCGGCTGCTGCGGGGCGGCGGCGCGCCGGAGGAGCTCGACCGGTTGGCCGGCGAGCACGTCGACTCGGCCCGCCGCAGCCTGCTCGCCCTGCTGCCCGGCGAGGCGGGCACCGGCCCCGGGCACGACCCAGGCGTCGCCTGACGGGAAAAATAGGCAGCGCTTGCAACTTACGCGCGTGCACAATTATTGTGTTCACGCGCAAAGATCGGCCGCAACCACCGCGCCGACAGCCTCACCGGGAGTCCGACATGAGCACCTCACTCTTCGCCCCGTACACCCTGCGGGAACTCACCGTCCCCAACCGCATCTGGATGGCGGCGATGTGCCAGTACAGCGCGGCCCCCGACGGCGACGCGGCCGGTGTCCCGCACGACTGGCACTTCACCCACCTCGCGGCCCGCGCCGCCGGCGGCACCGGGCTGATCATCACCGAGGCGACGGCCGTGAGCCCCGAGGGCCGCATCTCCCCGTACGACCTCGGGCTCTGGAACGACACCCAGACCACGGCGTTCCGGCGGATCACCTCCTTCCTGAAGGAGCAGGGCACCGTTCCGGTCGTCCAGCTCGCCCACGCCGGCCGCAAGGCGTCCACCGAGCGCCCCTGGATCGAGCGCGGCCGCGCGCTCGCCCCGGACGAGCCGCACGGGTGGACCCCGGTCGGCCCCAGCGCCGTCCCGTTCGACGCGGCGTCCACCACGCCCGAGGAGCTGACCACCGAGCAGATCGCCGGGATCGTCCGGCAGTTCGGGGACGCCGCCCGCCGCGCGCTCGAGGCCGGTTTCCAGGGGGTCGAGATCCACGGCGCCCACGGCTACCTGATCAACCAGTTCCTCTCCCCGTACAGCAACCGCCGCACCGACGCCTACGGCGGCTCCTTCGAGGGCCGGATCCGCCTCGCCCTGGAGGTCGTCGACGCCGTGCGCGCCGTGTGGCCCGAGGACCTGCCGGTGTTCTTCCGCATCTCCGCCACCGACTGGCTGACCGAGAACCCCGAGGACGACCGCGAGGGCTGGACCTCGGAGGACACCGTCCGACTGGCCAAGGAGCTGCTGGCGCACGGCGTGGACCTGATGGACGTCTCCACCGGCGGCAACGCCCCCGACGCCAGGATCGTGGCCGGACCGGACTACCAGGTGCCCTTCGCCGAGGCGGTGCGCAACGGCACCGGCATGCCCGTCGCCACCGTCGGCCTGATCACCGAGCCCGCCCAGGCCCAGGCCATCCTCGCCGAGGGCCGGGCCGACGCCGTCCTGCTCGGCCGCGAGCTGCTCCGCGACCCCTCCTGGGCCCGCCGTGCCGCCGCCGAGCTCGGCGGCGAGGTCACCAGGCCGATCCAGTACCACCGCGCCTGAGCCGCCCCGCGCGCCGACCCCGGGCGGCCCTTCGCCTCACCCGGGGTCGGCGCCGGCCCGAGCGGCCCGGCCCGAACAGGACCCGGCCCGCGAAGAGCCCGGCCGGAGCGGTCCCCGCTCAGCGCGGCGCCGCGGCCCGTGCCGCCACCGCCGCGACGAAACGCCCCAGCCCGTCCGGGTTCGCCGCCAGGAACAGGTTCGGCTCGATCAGTTCCAGCTCCAGCACCACCGGCTCCCCGGCCCCGTCCAGGACCAGGTCCACCCGGGCGAACAGCGGCGCGTCCGGCGACGGGACGGCCGCCAGCGCCGCCAGCGCGGTGCGGATCTCGGCACCGGTCGGCCGGTACGGCGTGACGCCGAGGTGCGGCATCCGGTCGTTGTCGATCAGCCCGGGCTCGGTGAGCAGCTGGTCCTTGCGGATCGCGTGGCTGAAGACGCCGCCGAGGAAGACCAGGGCACGCTCCCCCTCCGCCACCCGCGGCAGGTACGGCTGGACCATCGCGGCGCGTCCCCGTTCCTGCAGCATCCCGACGTGCCGGGCGGCGTCCGCCGACCCTCCGGGCCGGTAGCGCGCGGTGTCCTGCGCACCCGCCGAGACCGCGGGCTTGACCACCACGCCGTCCGCGCCGCCGATCCCGTCGAGGTCCGCGGCGGTGAACCGCTCCCCCGGTTCGAGGAACCGGGTCGGCACCACGGCGACCCCGCGCGCGGCGAGCTCCCTCAGGTAGTGCTTGTCGCTGTTCCAGCGCACCACCGGCGCCGGATTGCAGAGCCGGGTGGCGGCCGCCACGCCGTCGGCCCACGCCAGGAACGCGTCGAGGTGTTCCACGTAGTCCCAGGTCGAGCGGATGACGGCCAGGTCGTACTCCGGCCAGGCCACCGAGCCGTCGTCCCAGCGCGCGGACTCGGCCGAGAGGCCGTCAGCGCGCAGCGCCCGCACGATGAGCGGCAGGTCCTCGTCGAACTCGATCCCGGCGCCGCTGGTCACGACGGCCACCCTGGCACCACTCATCCGGCCCTCCCGAGCCCTCGCAGCCGTACCGCCGCCGCCCCGTCGCCTGCCCGGCCACCGGGCGCCGCCGGCCCTGACGGTTCCGAACCTACTCCCGGTCGGGCCGGGCGGAGGTGCGGGAGCAGCCCGATCCAGTGACGTTCCGTCACCGTTCCTCGGGTGCGGCGGCCTGGCGGCGTGTGCCGGAGCGGTCTGCGAGCCGGACCGCGAGCACCACCAGGACCGCGGCTGCCAGACCGTACACCGGCAGCCAGCGGGTCGTCGTGACGGCCAGGCAGTCGTCGACGGCGTGCCGGGCCTGATCACTCTGCGCGTACGCCGGGGCAGCGGCGTCCTGGCCGGCCAGGTCACCCAGCGCGGCCTGGGCTCCGAGTTCGGCGTAGCGGCCCAGGTGGGCGCACGCACTGCGGGTCTCCGGCATCGGGAACAGCCACGCCCAGCGCTGCATCGCCGGGGCGAGCGCCAGCGCCGCGGCCAGGCCGACGACCAGCGCGTAGGCCGCCAGGCTCCGCGCGAACCGGGCCCGGCGCCGGGACGAGGCCCTACGCGTCGGGGTCAGCAGTCACGGGTCCGGAGACACGAACCAGGAGACGCCGGTCAGGACCCCGGCCGCCGCCGCAGCGCGAGGGTCCAGGTCCGGGTGGTGCAACTGCGCGGGTCCTCCGGGTCGCGGGCCTCGATCCGGGCCACCAGGTGCTCACCCTCGCGGCGCAGCGAGCCGAGGAACCGGTGGTGCTCCCCCGCCGGCACCGGGAGGAGTTCGGCCAGCACCGTGCCGGCGAGGGCGCGGTCCACGGCGCGCAGCACCCCGGCGTCCAGGACCAGCACCGTGCCGTCCTCCAGGACCACCGGCCGGCCCACCTGGGACTCCGTCAGCTCGGGGCCCGGCTCGACGACCCCGCCCGGGTGCAGCCGGACCACCCGGCTCGGTTCGGCGGTGGAGCCCCGGGTCTCGACCACCCGGACGCCACTGCCGACGACGAGGTGGCCGCAGCTGCGCCAGGAGTCGGCGACGGTGCCGTCGGGCGCGTACTGCCAGGTGTCGAAGACGTCGTAACCGCGCAGTCCGACCAGGAACCGGCCGCCGCTCAGCGCCGCGGCCGACCCGGCCCGCTGCTCGGCGAGCGGCGCACCGTCGGCGAGGTCGAGCAGCAGCGCCGGGCCGGTGAAGCCCCAGGGCGTGTAGGCGAGGGTGTCGGTGGTGACCAGGACCCGGCCGCCCGAGAGGTACGCCCCGGTGCAGCGCAGGCCCTCCAGCGGGCACGTCCACAGGTGGCGGCCGTCGGCAGCGGTGCACGCCACCGCCTGCTCGCGGGCGTGGATCCGGTGCCCGTCCTTGGCGGCCAGCAGGCCGTCCGGGCGCTCCCGGCGCCGGGCCGGCGCGGGGCCCGGCCTGGTCTGATCGCTCACCAGGGCGACGGTCCAGGGGAGTTCCCGATGCGGCATGGCCGTGATGGTACGACGCGCGGCCGCCGCGGGTGGGGCGGGCCGGAACCCGGCCGGGTGCGGGAGGGGGCGGGGGAACGACGGATCTCCCCGCCACTACCAAGCTATAGCCCACCCGGGGGCTTGTGGCAAGGCCCCCCTCGTGCCGCACAATCGACCGCCGGAAGTGCCATGACCTGCGGAAACGGGAGTCTCGGAAATGCGCGTGCTGTTGACGACATGGGGATCGCGCGGGGATGTCGAGCCGCTGGCGGCGCTGGCGGTGGCCCTGCGGGAGCTCGGCGCGGAGGTGCGGGTGTCCGCGCCACCGGACGAGGAGTTCGCGGCCCTGTTGGAGCGGGTCGGAGTGCCGCTGGTGCCGCTCGGCCCGACGGTGCGCTCGATCGTCGCCGGCCCGCGGCCACCGACGGCGGAGGACGCCTTCCGGCTGGCCCCGGAGCTGGTCGCCGCCCGGTTCGACACGCTCACGGCGGCGGCCGAGGGGTGCGACGTGCTGCTGGCCACCGGCCTGATGCCGGCCGGTGCGCGGGACGTGGCGGAGCAGCTGGGCATCCGGTACGTGCTCGCCTGCTTCCACGTCCTCGGGCTGCCGTCGCGGCACTTCCCGCCGGGAGCCCGGCCGGGCACGCCGTCCCCGGCGGGCGAGACCGACAACCGGGTGCTCTGGGAGCAGGACGCCCAGCGGGTGAACGCCCTGTACGGGCCGGCGCTCAACGCGCGCCGGGCGGCGATCGGCCTGCCGCCGGTGGAGAACGTCCGTGACCACGTCCTCGGCGACCGGCCGTGGCTGGCGGCCGACCCGACGCTCTGCCCGGCGCAGGGCATGACGGAGCTCGACCTGGTGCAGACCGGGGCGTGGATCCTGGCCGACGACCGGCCGCTCCCGGCCGACCTGGAGGCCTTCCTGGACGCCGGGGAGCCCCCGGTCTACGTGGGATTCGGCAGCATGGCCGCGCACGCCCCGGCGGACATCGCCCGGGTGGCCGTGGCGGCCTGCCGCGCCCTGGGCCGGCGCGTGGTGCTCGCCCGCGGCTGGGCCGGGCTGGCCCCGGTCGACGACGGCGAGGACTGCTTCGTCGTCGGCGAGGTGAACCAGCAGGCGCTGTTCCGGCGGGTGGCCGCCGTCGTCCACCACGGCGGCGCGGGCACCACGACGACGGCGGCCGTCGCCGGGGCGCCCCAGGTGGTGGTCCCGCGGATCGCGGACCAGCCGTACTGGGCGGCCCGGGTGGCCGAGCTGCGGATCGGCGTGGCGCACGAGGGGCGGACGCCGACCGTCGACTCGTTGTCCGCCGCGCTCGCCACGGCGCTGGCACCCGAGGCCCGCACCTGGGCGCTGGCGGTGGCCTGCACGATCCGCACCGACGGGGCGGCGGTGGCAGCGCGCCTGCTCGTCGAGGGGGCGGAGGCCGCGGAGGCGACGGACGCGGCCGGCGCCGGGCGGCGTCCCGGGTCGATGTGAGGCACCGCCCGGGGCCGGGGCGCCGCGCGGTCGGACGGTCCCAGGGCCGGCGAGGGCCGGTGGGTGCCGGTGGGCCAGACCGTCCGTAGGCCGGTAGACCCGTGGGCCGGTGAGCCCGTGGGCCGGTGAGCCCGTGGGCCGGTGAGCCCGTGGGCCGGACGGGGCGGCTCGCGGCTGCTACGGCTCGCCGAGCTCGGCGCGGACGCCGAGCAGCCGGACCGGGCGGTCCCGGTCGAAGCGCTCCAGGGCCTCCAGCGCGGCGCGGGTGATCTCGGCGGGATCGCTGGTCGGTGCCTCCAGGGCGAGGCCGTGGGTGTGGGTGTGGAAGGGCGCGAAGCGGACCTTCACGGTGACCCGGACGGCCGGCCGGCCCTCGTCCTCGACGTCCCTGGCCACCCGCCCGGCCAGCACGGTGACGTTGCGGGCGATCTCCGCGCGGTCCACCAGGTCGTGCTGGAAGGTGGTCTCCCGGCTGTGCGAGCGCGCGCGGTGCGGGGCGTCGCTGACCTCGGTGTCGCCGGCGCCGTGGGCGAGCGCGCGGTACCACGGGCCCGTGACGGGGCCGAACCGGGCGGCCAGCTCCTCCGGGTCCGCGGCGGCCAGCTCGGCGACCGTGCCGATGCCGGCGTCGGCCAGCTTCCGGGCCGTCCTGGCCCCGATCCCCCAGAGGGCGTCGGTCGGGCGCCCGGCCATCACGGGCACCCAGTTCTCCCGGGTGAGCCGGAAGCTGTGCCCGGGGGGCGGCCCGTCCGGGGCGGTCGGTTTGGCGAAGCCGGTGGCGAGTTTGGCGCGCAGCCGGTTGTCCCCGATCCCCACCGAGCACCAGAGGCCCGTCCCGGCGTGCACCGCGGCCCGGATCCGGGCGGCCAGTGCCTCGGGGTCGTCGGTGTCCGCGCCGAGGAAGGCCTCGTCCCAGCCGAGTACCTCCACCACGGCGGGGAAGCGGCGCAGCGTGTCGGTGAACCGCTCGGAGGCCTCCCGGTAGACCGGCGCGTCGACGGGCAGGAACACCGCCTCCGGGCAGCGCCGGGCGGCCAGCCGCAGCGGCATCCCGGAGTGGACGCCGTGGGCGCGCGCCTCGTACGAGGCGGTGGACACCACGCCCCGGGCGGTCGGGTCGCCGGTGCCGCCGACCACCACCGGCCGATCCCGCAGTTCCGGCCGGCGGGCGACCTCGACGGCGGCGATGAACTGGTCGAGGTCCACGTGGAGCACCCAGTGCGCGGACACGGGTTCCAGTATCCGCCGACCGCCCCGGGGCGGCGGCCCGGCGTCCGCGACGGCGCTCCGGGTGAGGTCGGACCACGGGCCGCACGGGGTCGGGGTGAGGCCCGGACGGGGCCGGGGCGAGGCCCGGACGGGCTGCTCCGCCGGGCCGTCCGGCGCACCGTCACTCTCCGTGGGGCGGGCGCCCGCGCGGGGTCGGCGGCCGGGATGCCGCGGGGTGCCGGGCTCCCTATCGTGAGGAGTGGAGGGCTCGCGTTCCGGGGGCGGACCCGACAGCCCCGGCCGTGTCAGCCCCGGCCACCGAATCGCCACCGGAGCGCCGCCGGATCCCGTCGCGGCCTCCGCGCCCCTCGCGACCTCCGCGGCCCGACCGCGCGACCGGCCCGCCCGTGCAACCGGCCGACCCCGACCCGGCCGGTAGCGCTTCACGCTGCTCGGAGGACAACTCCGGGAGGAGGCAATCACGATGAACATGCCAGGCTTTGCCGCCGAGTCGTCGCTCGGCCCACCGGGCGGGTACTACCGCACCGGCGCCCGTCGCCAGGGCCCGCCGTCCGGGGGCCGGGGGGTGGCCCCGGCCCGGGCCCTCGGATCCGGGCTGAATGCTTCCGGGCTCGGCTGCATCCCCAACTGCGTCTGCATCACCGCCGAGGGCTGCCCCTGCTGCGACTCGGGCGGGTTCCCCGTCGACGAGGGCGCCCTGCGGTACGCCGTGCCCCGCGGGACCCAGGTCGCCGCGCCCTGGCGCCGTCGCGGCACGCCCGGCCGGAGCTCGTGGGGATCCGCCCCTCAGGGGCTGGTCCGTCCGGCGGGCTGCAGCTACTCGTACGGCGGCTGCGCCCCTGCGGACGACGTGTCGTGCATGCGCGGCGCCGGCGGCGGCGGGATCTGCGTCGGCCCGGGCTACGCACCGGTCGAGGTGAGCTGTGACGACGGCAGCGTCTCCTACGGCGAGGCCCCGTGCGTCGTGTAGCGACGACCGGGCCCGGCAGTACTGCGGGTCCCCCCTGACACCTCCTGTCAGGGGGGACCCGCGGTACTGCGCGCCCGGCTGCCCGAGGGCCGCCCGTAGCGCCGTCTACATCGGGAAGTTGCCGTTCGACGGCTCGCAGCTGCCGATCTCGTCGACGTTGTGCCAGCCGGTGACCCTCCCTTCGTCGTCCCGGTCCACGGTGACGACGGTGATCACCCCGCCCATGCACCACGTGCCCCCGTACGCGCCCTGCACGGCCGCCCGGTGGACGGCGGGCACCTCGGTGCCGGCGGTTGCGATGGTGCTGCGGCCCCTCCCCCGGTAGTGACCGCGCGTCACCGCCGTCGCCCGGTCAGCCGTGAAACCTGGAAGCATCACGCTTCTCCTCTCACTGGTTCGGTTCGTCCTCTGTCCCGTTCGTGCCTCGCTCCTCGCTCGTCGCTCCTGGTTCCTGGTTCCTGGTTCCTGGCTCCTGGCTCCTGGCTCCGCCCAGCGGCCTTCTTCACCGTCGTCAGCGCTCGAAGTACGGCTGGAGCCGGGTGACCAGGAAGGGGAACCGCTCGGTCACGTCGACCCGGACGAAGGCCTTCTCCGTGACGTCCGTGTCGCGACCGGTGTAGGAGAAGACCACGTCCACGATCGTCCGGCCGCCCCCGCCCATCCGCGACGGCCGGACCTCGACCGCGGCCAGGGACTGGTTGCGGCCGAACGCCTCGGCCGCGCGCGCGTAGACCGCCGGGTACCGGACGGCCAGGTAGTTGACGGCCCGGTGCTCGTCGGCGGCGCCCGCGTTGTCGGAGAGCTGCAGGACCAGGTCCAGCACCTCCTCCGCGGTCGAGCGGTAGCGGTCCTCGTCCTGGCCGTCCGGCACCGGCAGGCTGCCGAGCAGCGTCCGGCGGTCGAAGGAGTAGATCTGGTCGAAGGCCACCACCGGCACCGCCAGCCCGTTGCAGGCCTCCGGCGGGGCGATCGGCCCGGCCGTGCCGATGACGACGTCGAGGTCACCCGGGTCGGGCCTCGGGCGGACGGCCTCGACCAGCTGGGAGAGGTCCAGCGGGTCGCGGGGGTACAGCAGGTAGGTCTCCAGCCCCTGGATGGTCAGCACCCAGCACAACTGCCGTGCCAGGTAACGGTTCCCGGGCTGGGCGAGGACGGCCTGCAGGGCCTCCCGGTCGGTCAGCCCGGTGACCTCGGACCGGCCGGTGACCTGGGTGAACTCCTTTTCCGCGCCCAGGGTGGGGAAGCGCGGTTCGATGCGCCCCACCGCGTAGACGTGTGCGGACCCGGCCCGGAACGGGTCCGTTCCGCCGCAGCCGGGGCAGCCGGCCGGGGTCGGTTCCGCGGCGGCGACGGACACGGGGACCACCTCGGCGGTCTCGCCCGCCCGCGCCCCTGGGCCACCCGTACCGTCCGCTCCCGCGGGCTCGTCGATCAGCTCTGTTGCCGTGCGCTCGGTGCTGGACTCCTCCATCGGTCCACTCCCTTCTGCTGCGGAACCGTCTGCTGCGGAATCGGCTGTGTTCCTCGTCCCTCCGCCGGCGGGTGCTCACCGCGGCGAGCGGCCGCGGAAGCCCACCCACCGGTTGAGCGTCTCGGCGCGCCGGCGGCAGCCTCCGCAGGGCCGGATGCCGACCGTCGAGGTCGCGCGTTTGATGACGTCCCCCAGGCCGACGTCCTCGTCGGTGAGGAACCCGGGCAGTCGCATCCTGGGCCGGTCCTGCTTCCGGGCCGGCTCGGGGGCGGCCGGTGTGCGGTCGGTCATGAGGGCCTCCTCGCGGTGGTCGTCACACCGGTCCGGGCCGCCAGCCGGTCCAGGGCGCGCGAGGCGTCCAGCAGGGCCGGCCAGAGGGTCCGGCGGGAGCGGGCGGCGTCGCACAGCGCCCGGCGGACGTCGGCCTCGCCGGCCCGCGGGAACTCGGACCACAGGAGGGCGACGGCGCCCGTCACCAGGGGCGCGGCGACGCTGGTGCCCCTGATCGGCGGCTGGCGTTCGCCGGTGGCCAGACCGAGGAGGCCCTCGCCGGGGGCGCTCAGACCCGAACGCCCGATCGTGGCGCCGAGGTTGGAGTAGGGCGCCGGGCGGCCGTGGCGGTCACAGGCGGCGACCGGGATGACCGCGGGGTGGCGGGTGAGCACCGAGCTGCCGACCACGCCCTGGTTGCCGGCCGCGGCCACCACGATCACTCCCCGCCGGGCCGCGTGGTCCAGGGCTCCGGTCAGCGCCCGGCCGTCCCGCACCGCCGACCAGCTGAGGTCCGCGCTGATGTTCACCACCCGGGCACCGGCGTCCACGACGGCCGCGAGCGCCTCGGCGAGCTGGTCGGGGTCGGTCCGCGGCGCGGCGGCGCCCGGCTGCCCGGGTTCGGCGAAGACGGGCCGCACCAGCAGGGTGCAGTCCGGGCAGATACCGGGCGCCGCCGTGCCGCGTCGTGCGGCCAGGAGGCCGGCGACGAAGGTGCCGTGCCGGCACTGCTCGCTCCCCGGTTCGGCGCACCCCACCGGGGTGCCGCCGGGGAGTCGGCGCAGGCTTCCGCCGCGCAGGCCCGGGTGCCCGAGGGCGACCGGACCGTCCAGCAGGGCCACCACGGTCTCCGGCCGCCCCCGGGAGCGGGCCATCAGGGCCCCGAGGGTCACCAGGTCCAACGGGCTCGCGCCCCCGGTGCGCGATGCGCTCGACGGCTCGTCGATCCGGGACCGCCGGGCACCGCCGGAGACGGTTTCCGTACGGATCGTGCCCATGTTCCTACGGTAGGACGGGCCTCGGGCCCCGGCACGTCCGGCCACGGGGGCGGGACGTGCCGGGGCCCGAGGGGCCCGCACCGGCGTTGACGGACAGTGGCGGAGGGGGGTTGACGGACAGTGACGGCGGAACGGGGAAGGCTCCGGCCGCCCGGTGTCAGGAGGTGATGATGCCCGGGTCGGACAGGCCCGGCGCCCCGGTCTCCACGTGCCCGGCCAGCCGGCGCACGAAGTCCGCGGTGGCGCTGGAGGTGACGGTGACGTCGTACCAGTTGCGGCAGCCGCCGAGGTCGACGGTGTGGGCGACGGTGGCGCCCGGGCGGACGGTGACGGTGCGTGGCGTGCCGCCGTAGGCGTTGGTGACGGTGAGGACCGCGTCCGCCGTGCCCGCGTTGGTCAGGGTCAGGTCGAGGTTGCCGGTGGTCGGGTTGTGGCGCGCGGTGACCTCGGGCCCGGCGGTCTTGCCGGGGTTGCGGAAGCGGCGCAGGAAGCCGTTGGGGCCGTGGACGGTCAGGTCGGTGACGCCCTTGGAGTACGTGGTGTTCCAGGCGTCCGCGATCGTCTTGCCCGCCTCCGCGGTGTACGTCCACGGGCCGTCGGTGCGGTTGGCCGAGGTCGTCAGGAACTGGCCGCCGGCCGCGGCGCCGGCACTGAACGTGAGCCGGTACTTGCCCGTGCCGGTGTCGGCCGAACCGTCCACGTAGGGCGCGTACTTGAGCGGGCGGGTGGGCTTGGTGCCGGCCTCCTGCCGCGGCATGGTGCCGGTGGCGGGCGGGGTGGGGACGTAGTCGGGGTGCCGGTTGCGGTCCGGCGGGAGGTAGCGGGCGGTGGACGGCAGCGCCGCCGGCGCCGGGTTCGAGGCGGTGAAGTCGAAGGCGGTGGTCAGGTCGCCGCAGATCGCCCGCCGCCAGGGCGAGATGTTGGGCTCGGCCACGCCGAAGCGGCGCTCCATGAAGCGGATGATCGAGGTGTGGTCGAAGGTCTCCGAGCAGGTGTACCCGCCGGTGCTCCACGGCGAGACGACCAGCATCGGGACGCGCTGGCCGAGGCCGTACGGGCCGGCCGCGTTGCCGGCGTTCCCGGCGAAGTAGTCCGCCGTGGTCGACACGGTGGACAGCCCCTGGGAGGCGGAGGAGGGCGGGAACGGCGGCACCACGTGGTCGAAGAAGCCGTCGTTCTCGTCGTAGGTGATGAACAGCGCGGTGCGGGCCCACACGGCGGGGTTGGAGGTCAGCGCGTCCAGGACCTGGGAGACGTACCAGGCGCCGTAGTTCGCGGGCCAGTTGGGGTGCTCGGTGAACGCCTCGGGCGCCGCGATCCAGGAGACCTGCGGCAGCGTGCCGGCCTGGACGTCCCGCTTCAGCTGGTCGAACAGGCCGTCGCCCGCCTTGGCGTTCGTACCGGTGCGGGCCTTGTCGTAGAGCGGGGAACCCGGCTTGGCGTTGCGGTAGTTGGTGAAGTAGAGCAGCGAGTTGTCGCCGTAGTTGCCGCGGTAGGCGTCGCCGATCCAGCCCCAGGAGCCGGCCGCGTCCAGGCCGTCGCCGATGTCCTGGTAGACCTTCCAGGAGATCCCGGCCTTCTCCAGGCGCTCCGGGTAGGTCGTCCAGCCGTAGCCGGCCTCCTGGTTGCCGAGGACCGGGCCGCCGCCGGTGCCGTCGTTGCCGGTGTAGCCCGTCCACATGTAGTAGCGGTTCGGGTCGGTGGAGCCGATGAAGGAGCAGTGGTAGGCGTCGCAGAGGGTGAAGGCGTCGGCGAGCGCGTAGTGGAACGGGATGTCGTCGCGGGTCAGGTAGGCCATCGTGGTGGCCGTCTTGGCGGGGACCCACTGGTCGTACTTGCCGTTGTTGAAGGCCTTGTGGCCGCCGGCCCAGTCGTGGTTGAGGTCCTGGACGAACTGCATGCCGAGGTCGCTGACCTGCGGGCGGAACGGCAGCACCTCCTTCTTGGCGCTGTCCGTCTGGTGCCACACCGACTTGCCGCTCGGCAGGGTGACCGGGCGCGGGTCGCCGAAGCCGCGGACGCCCTTCATCGCACCGAAGTAGTGGTCGAACGAACGGTTCTCCTGCATCAGCACGACGATGTGGTCGACGTCCTGGATGGTGCCGGTGCTCCCCGCCGGGGCGATGGCGGCGGCACGGGCGATGCTTTCCGAGAGGGAGGAGAAGGCGACGGTCGCGCCGGCCAGTTGGAGGAAACGGCGGCGGTTCAGCTCAGCCATGGGGGACGACTCCGCGGGTCACGAAAGGGTGGAGGACGGGCCCCCCAAGAACAGCGGGTACGGGGTACCGCCCGGCGGACCGTTCATGACTGCCCGCTGTACGGCAGACGAATGCCTGAAGTTGTACGGACATCTACGGTCGGGGTGCGGGTGGCGGTCCCGCCGCCCGCACCCCGCCGCCCGCTCACCCCCCGCCCCGGCGTCCGTGCCGTCCGGGTCAGGACAGGTAGTCCTCCAGCCCGCCGTCCCGCCGGATGTCCAGGGTCACGCAGTGGAAGCCGCCGCCCAGCACCCGCGAGTGCCGCAGCCGGTGCGGCAGCACCGTGATGCCCGCGTGCTCCAGCAGCTTGATCAGGCTCTCCTGACCCGACTCCACGATCGCCGTGTCCGGGGAGACCATCAGCAGGTTCATGCTGATCCAGCTCTCGCTCAGCGAGTGCTCGGGCGCCTCCCCGGTGGGCTCGGCCGGCGGGCACCACAGGATGTCCCAGTTCCGCAGCGGGGCCGGCACGGTCTCCGGGGTGACCCGCTCCGGGTTGAGCAGCACCAGCCCCGGGCGCAGCAGCGCGATGGTGCTGTCGATGTGGGTGTAGCCGTAGATGTCGCGCAGCGGGTGCAGCCGCAGGCCGCCGTCACCGAGCAGTCCGAGCGTCGACTCCAGCCACTGCAGGCCCAGTTCGTTGCCGCTGCGGGAGACCTGGTAGAACACGTCCCGGCCGAGCCGCAGCACGTTCGCGGCGTCGAAGACCGGCTCGGCCTCACCGAGCAGCGGCAGCCCGTCGGCGTCGTACTCGAACAGCTCGTCCCTGAGCTGCGGGCGGGGGGCGGCCAGCCAGCGGGCGCCGCGGCGCAGGTAGTCCTGGAAGAGGCCGCGCAGTCCGAACACCTCGAAGTAGCGCTGCCGCATCGGGCTGGCCACCTCGATCACCGTCTCGCCGATCACGAGCGTCAGGTCGCGCGGGCAGTAGGAGTGGAAGCCACCGTCGGCCGCCCAGTAGGGGGAGGCGAACGCGGCCGCGTGGTCGATGACTTCGGGCTGGTGGACGGTGACGCCGAGACCGCGCAGGGTGGCCACCAGGGCGTCCAGGTCCTCCTCGGTCTCCTCGACGACCTGCTGTGAGTAGGGGCCGACCTCGATCGAGGCGAGGTCGGCGGCGCTGGTCTTCGGGAAGCAGGACAGCCACGAGGACGGCTCGGACTGCTCGGGCAGCCGGGCGCCGACCGCGCTGCCGACCACCACCTCGCGCAGCGTGCTGAACTCGTCCCAACTGTGGACCGGACGGGCCGAATTGGACATGACTCCCCCTTGACACGGGTTTCGGGAAACGGAACGCGGAAACGGCGGAACGGCGAGCAGCACGAAAGCGGCGAAAGCGGCGGGAACGCGGGAACGCCGGGAACGGCGACGAGCGGCGGGGACCACGGAATGCGGTGCGAAAAAGCGGGATACGGCGGGTACGGAGGAGAACGGCGGGATTCCGCGCCGCCGGTGGACGACGCGACGCGACCACCGGCGGCGCGACGGCGAAGTCGGCCGGGCGCCGCACGTCGCGGGCCGGCCGCGGCGCAGGGAGCCGAACCGGTCGGGCCGGTCGCGGAATCGGTCCGGACCGATCGCCGGAACGCCTCCGGCCGACCACGGCGGAACGGGAAATCGTCGATCGGGCAGCCGAATTCACCGTTCGACGGGCCCGGGATCGACCGTCAAGCTACCGGCCGGGCCGACGGCGGCGCAAGGACGTGATCGCCGCCCCCGCGCCGCCGCGACCGCCCGTCGTTTGATCGGGGCGGTTGTTCAGCTCTCCCCGCCCCGAGGCCGATCAACGCCCGGACGGGGCCCGCCCGGAGCCGGCCCGGGCGGGGCCGGGGTGCGCCGCCGCGGTCACCACCGCCAGGCCCGCCGGATCCGGCTGCCACCCGCCAGCGCCAGCAGCGCTCCACCGGCCGCCGCGAACCCGGCGACCGCGAGGTTCTGGCGCTGCGCCCGGCGCCGGTCGTCGGCCGCCGCCCGCGCCGAGGCCGCCAGGAAGGCGCGTTCCACCCCGGCCGGGGCCAGCTCGCCGGCCGCCATCCGCCGACGGGCCTCCTCCAGGCGCACGCCGCGGTAGAGCAGTTCCGGGTCCCGGTCGGCGGCCGCCCACCCGCGCGCGGCCGCCGTGAGTCTGCGCTGTTCGCCGAGCGCCTCCCGGCCCTCGGCCAGCCATCCGCGCAGCCTGGGCCACGCCTGCGGGAGCGCGTGGTGGGACAGCTCGACGGTGTCCCGGTCGACCACCACGAGCCGTGCGCGGACCAGCCGTTCCAGCACCTCCGGCACTCCGGGGTCGTCGAACTCGGCCCGGCGGACGGGCCGCCTGCTCGTCGTCTCGCCACCGGAGCCGAACCCGCCGGAGGCGAACCCACCGGAGACGAACCCGCCGGTGCCGGCGAATCCGCCACCTGGCGCGAACCCGACCCCTGCTCCTGGTGCGAACCCGCCTCCTGACGCGAATCCGCCGGTGGTGAACCCGCTTCCCGCGGTGAACCCGCCACCGGGGCCGAACCCACCGCCCGGCACGAACTCGCCGCCGGAGGTGATCCCGCTGCCCAGGGCCGGCCCGCCCGCCGGGAGCAGCCCGTCCACCGGGGCCGGCGCCCCCGTCTGCACCGCTCCGCCGACGGGCGCGGCCTCCACCCCACTCAGCAGCTCCACCCCCAGCCGCAGGAACACCGCCCGCGCCCGCGTCCGGTCCGCCGCGTCCAGCCCGTTGAACAGGGCCTCCGCCGTCCGGGCCAGCGCGCCCTCGAACCCCCCGGTGGCCTGGAACCCGGCCAGGGTCAGGGCGTTGCCGCTGCGCCGCCGCCAGGTCTCCAGCAGGGCCGCCGACAGCAGCGGGAGCGCACCCGGCTGCTGAGCGGCGGCCGAGATCAGGACGGCCAGCAGCGCGCCCTCGACGGTGCAGCCCGCCCGTAACGCCGGTTCGGTGATCGCCCGGCGCAGCTCGTCCGGTGCCGGACGCCCGACCGCCAGCACCGCGTGCCGACCGGCGCCGGCCAGCCCGGGGTGCTCGGCGAACAGCGCGGCGCTGCGGTCCGAGCGGACCACCAGCACCACCCGGCAGCGCGCCGGTGGCTCGACCGGCAGACCGGTCAGCGCCTCCGACGGGGCGCCCGCGGCCGTCGCCACCAGGGCGTCCAGGAACCGGGCCCGCTCGCGGGGGTCCCGGCACCGGGTGTGCAACTGCTCCCCCTGGTCGACCACCAGCACCGGATCCCCGCCGGACGGCCCGGAACCGCCGCGCGCCGCCTCCCCGACCCGCTGCCCGAGCCGGGCGAGCGCGAGCGCGAACGCCTCCATCGGCCGGTCGCCGGGTGACAGCAGCGCCACCGGCGCCCCGGTACCGGGCACCGGCCGGACCGCCGCCCCGCCCCGGCCGGACGCGGCCGCCTGGCCCGGGGGCCCGCCGGCCCCAGGGCCACCGGCACGGACCGCCCCGGCGCCGGACCCGGCCGGCACCCCGAGCCGGGCCAGCAGGCCGGCCCTGACCAGCGAGGACTTGCCCACGCCGGACGGACCGGTGACGACCACCAGCCGCCGTTCGTCGAGCAGCCCCACCAGGCGGTCGAGCAGCACCTCGCGCCCGAAGAACCGCTCGACGTCGGCCGCCTCGAACGCCGCCGCACCCGGATAGGGGGCCCGCCCGGCGTCCTGGGCGCGCCGGCGGGCGGCCGTGTCGGCGGCGATCTCGGCGGCGAGCAGCTGCCAGCGGTGCTGCCACTCCCGCACGTCCCCGCCGCAGGCCTGCACGTAGGCGAGGGTGACGGCGAGACTGGGCAGCCGGCGGCCTCCCGCGGCCACCGACAGACTGGCCGCCGAACAGTGCGCCCGAACAGCGAGTTGACGGTACGGCGGGCTCCCGGCCCGCTCCCGCAGGGCTCGCAGATCACCCGCGAACCGCAGCAGCGGTCCGTCCCCAGGGTCCAGTGGACTCTCCCGACGCGGCACTACGGCCCCCTTCTCCGTTGAAGCGGTGTCCTGACCACATTTGCGCGCCCACGCGTCTCACGCGTGTCTCCTGTCCATCCCCCGTGATTCATCATGCACAGGGCGGTTGGCGCCGAACAATGGTGCCTGCGGGTCGGTTGTTCCGAGTTGATGTTCAATGTCCAGCCCTGCGGCGCCGAACAATGGCGGTGGGATAGAACCGGGACCCGCAGCCTTCGCTGACTTCGGAGACATCCATGAAGTTCACGCGGTACTGCCGTTCCCTCCTGTCCACACCCGCGATGGCGGTGGAGCGGTACACCAAGAGCCACCAGTCCGGGGCCGACATCGCCATGGTCGACCTGGAGGATTCGGTCCCACCCACCCGGAAGGAGGAGGCCCGCCGGCTGGCCGAGGAGTTCTTCACCCTCCCGTCCACCAAGCTCGCGCGCAGCGCGGTCCGCATCAACACCCTTTCCGGGCCCGACGGTCTGCGCGACCTGATCGCCATCACCCGGTACCGGGTCAAGCCGGACATCGTGCTGATCCCGATGGTGGAGTCCGCCCGGGACGTCGAGATCGCGGCCGGCGCGCTCGGCGCGGACTGCCCGGACACGGCGTTCCTCGCCGTCGTGGAGACGCCGCTGGGCATCGAGAACGCCACCGCCATCGCGGCCGCCGGGCACCGGCTGCGCGGGCTGGTCTTCGGATCGGCCGACTACGCCTTCGCGGTCGGTGCCAGCCGTTCCTGGGCGGCCCTGGCGCACGCCCGCGCCCGGGTGGTCAACAGTGCCCGAGCCGCCGGGGTGGAGGCGATGGACGCCCCGTTCTTCGCCGTCGCCGACCTGGCCGGGCTGCGGCAGGAGGCCGGGCTGGCCCGGGACTTCGGCTTCAGCGGAAAGATCGCCGTGCACCCGAGCCAGCTCCCGCTGATCAACGAGACCTTCAGCCCCGGCGAGGAACTGCTCGCGCACGCCCGCCGGGTGGTCGCGGCGGGCCTGGAGAACGGCCGCTCGGTCACCGTGGTGGACGGGGTGATGGTCGGCATGCCGTTCTTCGAGGCCTCGCAGCGGCTGATCGAGGAGTTCGACCCGCCCCGGCCGGACGGCCCGCTCCGACCGGACGACTCACCCTGACCGCACGACGCGCCCCGACCGGGCGGCCCGCCCCGACCCCACGACGCGCCCCGACCGGGCGGCCCGCCCCGACCCCACGACGCGCCCCGACCGGGCGGACGCCCCCGGCCGGGCCCCGCTCACCGCACCATCCGCAGGACCGCGCGCCGAGCGCGGCCGACACCCGAGCCACCCGAACCACCCGACGGAGAAGTGACGATGACCGAAGAATCGATCCTGGGCCCGCGCCGCTACCGCAACGCCGAGGCCATGCTCGCCACCGCCGACCCGGTCTGGCAGGCGGCCGCCGCCCACGGCCTGATCGGCATCACGGTGGACTCGGAGTCCAACAACCGGCTGATCGTCCGCGAGACCGGCCACGAGTTCGCCAACATGGTCTCCTGCGCCTACCTGGGCCTGAACAACCACCCGACCGTCGCGGCCGGCGCGGTGGACGCGCTCGCCGAGTCCCGCAGCACGTGGCTGGTCACCTCCACCACCCGGATCCGGCACAACCTGCTGGTGCGCCTGGAGGAGGAGCTCGGCGAGCTGTTCGGCGCGCACATCCTGCCCGGCGCGTCCTGCACCTCGCTCACCGCCGGCATCCTGCCGCTGATCGCCTCCGGCCACCTGGACGGCACCTGTCAGGGCGGCGGCGGCCCCCGGGTGATGGTCTTCGACCGCTTCTGCCACTTCTGCATGGCGTACGTGAAGCCGATCTGCGCCGACGAGTCGATGGTGCTGACCTGCCCGCACAACGACCTGAACTACCTCGAGGACATCTGCCGCAAGTACCCACGGGTCGCCTACGTGGCCGACGGCGCCTACTCCATGGGCGGCGCCGCGGCCCTCGACGGCCTGCTCGAACTCCAGGACCGCTACGGGCTGTTCCTCTACATCGACGACTCCCACTCGCTCTCCATCATGGGCGAGCGCGGTGAGGGCTTCGTCCGCTCCCGGCTGGAGATGAACCCGCTCACGGTGATCGTGGCGAGCCTCGGGAAGGGCTTCGGCACCGGCGGCGGCGTCGCGATGCTCGGCAACCGCCAGCAGTTCGAGTTCCTGCACCGGCACGCCGGACCGGTCGGGTGGTCGCAGAACGTCGCGCTGCCTCTGGTCGGCGCCTCACTGGGCGCCGCGTCCATCCACCGCTCCCCCGAACTGGCCGATCTCCAGGCCCGGTTGAACCGCAACATCGACCTCTTCGACGAGCTGCTGCCGACCACCTTCGCGGGCAACGGCCTGCCGGTGCGCCGGGTCGACGTCGGCGACGCCGACCAGGCCGTCAAGCTGTCCGCCCAGCTCTTCGAGCGCGGCTTCTACAGCTCGGCGGTCTTCTTCCCGATCGTGCCCAAGGGCGAGGCCGGCCTGCGCCTGATGATGCGCGCCGACATGGACGAGCGGCTGATCCGCGAGTTCGCCGGCCACGTCAAGGAACTCACCGCCGACCTCTAGAACCCGGGAGACCCACCATGGACGGATCCGAGTTCGCCGGGTACCGGCGGATCGGCGAGCACCGCTACCGCGAGGTGGTCGGGCGCTACTACGAGGAGTTCACGGTCGGCGAGGTGGTCGAGCACCGCCCCGGGCGGACCGTCACCGAGCTGGACAACGTCCTGATGAGCATGCTGAGCATGAACGACGCCCCGCTGCACATCGACGCCGCCTACAGCGAGCACACGCCGTGGAAGCGCCCGATCGTCTCCAGCCTGGTGACGCTCAGCATCGTCGGCGGGATGACCGCCCGCTCCACCAGCGGGCGCACCATCGCCAACCTCGGCTGGGAGAACATCCGCATGACCAACCCGGTGTTCACCGGCGACACCCTCTACGCGGAGACCGAGACCCTCGCCACCCGGCTCTCCGGCAGCCGTCCCGGACAGGGCATCGTCAGCTGCCGCACCACCGGGACGAAGTCGACCGGCGAGGTCGTGGTGGTCTTCGAGCGCAGCTTCCTGGTGCCGCTGCGCGGCCACGGCCTGGACGAGGTCGCCGGGTACTGAGCCCCGCAGGGCGACGGGCCGGGCCTTCCGCTCGCGGTCGGACGCGGTAGGACGCGGTCGGACGCAGAGGCGTCGGGCCCGGCACGGAGCTCCGTGCCGGGCCCGGCCCGCGGCGACCCGGCGGACGCGCCGCCGAGCCCTCAGCCCTCCCGGTGCACGTTTACCAGCACCTTGCCCATCGTCTCCCGCGCGGCCAGCGCCCGGTGCGCCCCGGCGACACCGGTCAGCGGCACCGTGCGGTCGATCCGCGCCACCAGGCGCCCCTGCTCGGCGAGCCCGAACAGCCGCTCGGCGATGCCGGCGAACAGCACCCGGTCCGCCAGGACGTGCTCGAGCCAGAACGCCAGCACCCCCGCCGAGCGGTCCGCCAGCTCGTCCACCGCGAAGCTCTCCTCCGGGCCGCCCCGCGCACCGACCGACAGCACCCGGCCGAACGGCGCCAGCCGGTCGAAGCCGGTGCGCAGCAGCGGCCCGCCGACCAGGTCCACGAACAGGTCCACCCCGCCCGACTCGGCGAGCTGCTCGGGCAGCCCGGGGTCCGCCGGGTCCAGGGCCCGGTCCGCGCCCAGCGAGCGGACGAACTCCCGCTTGGCCGGCGTGGAGGCGAGACCGACCACCCGGCCCGCCCCCAGCTCCTTCGCGAGCTGCACCACCAGGTGCCCGACCCCGCCGGCCGCCGCCGTCACGGCGACGGTCTCGCCCGGGCGCAGCCGGCCCAGCAGGGTCAGCGCGCCGTAGGCCGTCGCGCCCTGTTCCAGCAGGGCCAGCGCCTGCGCGTCCCCGACGGCGTCCGGCACCTCGACGGTGAACGCCTCCTCGACGCGGGCGACGCGGGCGTACCCGCCGCCCTCGCGCAGCAGTGCGGCGACGCGCCGGCCGTCCCGGCGCCGCCGGCCCACCACGTCCGCTCCGAGCACCGCCGGCAGCGGGTAGCGCGCGTACTCGCCGGTGCGGCAGTGCAGGTCGGCGTAGTTGAGCCCGGCCAGGGTGACGTCGACCAGCGCCTGGCCGGGGCCGGCCACCGGTTCCGGCAGGGTCTCGGTGCGGAACTCCTCGGGCCCGCCGTAGCGGTGGATCACCGCCGCACGCATCCCACCGGGGGCCGCGGGGCGTGCGTCGTGCCCGTCGTGCTCCTCGCGCTCGCCGCTCGCGGTGCTCTCGGCGCTCCCTGGGCTCACGGGGCCGTCGGGGCTCACCCGGTCCACGCGGTCCGCCCCGTCCACCCCGTCCACCCCGTCCACCCCGTCCACCCGGCTCACGCCGCGAACAGCGCGAGCAGCCGCGCCTCGAGGGTGCGGGCGGCCTCCGGGTCCTCGGCGATCACGCAGTACATCACCGAGCCGTCCGCCGGGGAGAAGTCGCAGCTGTACACCACGCCGGTGCCGGTCCGCGCGTCGAAGGCCAGCCCGGCGTCCCCGATCGCGGCCACCGCCCCGGCGAAGGACGGCACCTTCAGGCCCGCCAGCTCCAGCAGGTAGCGCGAGCCGCGGTGCTCCGGGCGCAGCAGGCGGCCGACGTAGGCGTCGTGCAGGTGGCTGGAGCCGGTGAGCCGCCCGTTGGTCTCGTGGAAGTAGATCTCGCCCTTGGGCGTCAGCACGGCGTCCGCGCTGACCGTGCCCCGGTAGCCGATCGTCCGCAGCGACTCGCACAACCGGGCTCCCTGGTCGACCAGTTCGGCCAGCGTCGCGGGGTCCGGGGTGACCGGCGGGGTGATCTCGCCGATCACCACCGGCTGCATCACCATCTCGCCGCAGCCGGCCAGCACCACGGCCTCGTCGTCCAGGTCGAACTGGGCGTACAGCGGCGCGGAGTCGGCGAAGAACCGTTCCACCACGACCCGCTGCCCGCGCCCGCCGGTGAGCCACTCCCAGCGCTGCGCGACGTAGCCGGCCACCGCGGCCCGGTCCGGCAGCGGAACGACCCGCTCCGCGCCCGCCGGGTCGACCCGTTCGTCCCGGCTGAGGATCTCGTTGCCGAAGCCGCCCGCCTGGTACTCGACCTTCACCATCACGCTGTGTCCCTGCGCCAGCAGGCCCTCGACGGCGGCCTCGACCTCGGCCGGCGAGCCGGCGACCGTCCCGGGCGGGATCGGCACCCCGGCGCCGGCGGCCAGCGCCCGGAACCCGGCCTTGCTGTTGACGATGGCGTTGCCGCCCTGCAGGGCGAAGGCCTGCCCCGGCATCGCGTGCGCCGCGCCGAGCGCCGCCGCCAGCTCGGCCACGGCCCCGTTCGGAGAGATCGCCAGCACCCGGTCGAGGGTGCGCCCGTCCAGGGCCCGGCGCAGCTCGGCCCGGAAGTCCGGGTGGGTCAGGCGGTCCGTGGTGAGCACCTGGTCCCCCTGGGCGCCCGGCGGCGGCACCACGAGGGTCAGGCTCCCGGCGCGCACGCCGGTCAGCCCCGTGACGTACGCCAGGTACTCGGGGTCGGGCCCCCAGGGCAGCACCAGCACGTCGCCGTCCTCGGCCCACCAGAGCATCCGCTGGGCCCCGCAACCGGCGAACAGCTGCTCCAGCCGCTCCATCCCGGTGAGGTCGCCGACCATTTCCTCGGTGCGGTTGTTCGCGATGCAGAGCGTCGTCATCTGGTGAACTCTCCCGGGGTTCGGCGCTGTTGCGGCCCTGGTCCGTCGCACGTCACGGGTGGGGCGTGCGCTACAGATGTAGCGCACCGGGGTTGTTCTGGTTCGGCCCTCGGTCATTGAACAAAAACGCCGAACAACCGGGCCGCCCCTCCCCGGGCCGATTCCGGCGCGGGCGTGTGCACGTCGGTCGGGAGGTTGACGATCGCCCCGATCACGTGGGACCACTCATGGCTCGCAGCGGTCGGCGGACCATGACGTCGGTTCGGGCCAGCCGCGGGTTCCATCCGGGAGGACCGCTCAGCGGTGTCTGGAAAGCCACCCGAAGCGCCACCGTCTGCCACCGTCCGGAGCGCGCGGCGTTGGGGGACGAGGCTCCGCTGTCAGGGCTCGCGCTCCGTGCACCAGAGCCAGCCGGGCCGCCTGCTCCGGCCGGCCGAGAGCCGTGTAAGCCGATACCAGGTTGTCGACCACCTGGGCCCGGATGGCGTCGTTGCCGGCCTCCGCGGCGCAGTCGGCGGCCTCGCACAGAATCTCAACTGCCTGATCGTGATGACCAAAGCTCCAAGTGGCACAACCGTACACGTTCAGCGTCGCAGCCAGACCCACCAGATTCCCGTGCTTGCGGAAGTGCTCACTCGCCCGGTGAAGGTAGAGGGGGGCTGCCGGATTGCCCAGAGTGAACATGGCCGAACCGCGACACAGCAGTGCCTCGGCCTCCGAGACCTCGTCCCTCACCACCCGATCGAAACAGTCCGCGGCCTCCGCACTGAACTTCTCTGCTTCCTCATACCGTCCCAACCGCAACAAGACCTCACCGAGGTCCTTCAGAGCGTGGGCCCTATTGGTCATCCCTCCGCCGCCTTCCTCCTTCAACCGGTCCACGGTGTTCCGAAGGATCCGGGCGGCTTCCTCGTACTGGCCCTGATCCGCCAGAATCGCGGCGAGGTGGCTCAGTGCGGCGTTCTCCCGGAATTTCTCGCGCGCCTTGCGGAGCGACTTCACGGCGCGACGTGCCGCGACGGCTGCTTTCTCCAGACGCCCCTCCTGCTGTAAGGCGAGGGCAAGAAGATCGAGTGCGATGCCGGTGGTGTCCACCTCGCCGAGTGACTTCCCGGCCCGAACTGCCCGTTCCAGGAGTTCGGTCCACTGGGGCAGGACTCGACGAAGCCGAAGGTAGCCGCCCAACGCGACCGGCAGGATCAGGGAGAGCCCAGCGTGTCTGTCCGCGTTGGCACGGACGGCCGCGGCCAACAGGTTGAGGTACTCATCGTCCAGCCAGGCAATGCCCCGGTCCGGTGCGCCCAGGAAGCGTGTAAACGGGCCGTCGTTACTGGTCGCGACGGTGTCATTGAGGTTGAGCGCGGCCGCCAGGGCCGTTTCCACGTAGTAGGAGTTCAGCCGGTTCCGCGCCTCGGAGAGTTCTCCAGCGGGAGCGTTGACGGCTCGTTCCTCCGCGAAGAGCCGGACCAGGTCGTGGAAGGCCCAGCGACCCCACCGTGGAGCCTCGATCAGGTGCGCCCGGGCAAGCGACTCGAGCGTCCGGTCAGCTCGCGTGCCCGCCAGTTGGCCGGCCGCCTCAGTGGATATGTCCGGGCCCGGATTGAGCGCCAACAGCCCGAACAGCCGGGCCTGTTCGCGGTCCAAGCGCTGGTACGAGAGGTCGAAGGCGGCCCTGACAGTGCGCTCGTCGCGCGCCAGCGCGTTGAGTCGCTGGTGGGCCTCGGCGAGTTGGGCGGCGAACTCCGCGAGTGGCCTGTCGGAGATATCGGCCAGCAGGGCCGCCGAGATCCAGAGTGCAAGCGGCAGGTAGCCGCACAGGTCGGCGATCCTTTCGGCCGAGGCACGGTCACCGTCCACCCTCCGGTCGACCGGTTTGATCTCCTGCAGGACACGACGGATCAGCTCGACCGCCGAATCCGTGTCGAGTGGCCGCAGGTGCAGACGTGTCCCGCTGAGCACCAGCTTGTGCCGTGAGGTAACCAATGCGCCATGGTAGTCGTCGTTGGGCAGCAGCGGACCGACCTGGTCATCGTCCGAGGCGTCGTCCACCACGACCAGCAGGCGCCGTTCCTGTTCGGCGTAGGCCGCTAGCACCGAGCGGTAGAGCCTGGTCAACTCCTGTTCGCTCTTCGGGTCCTTCGAGATGTGCTCGTCCGGAATGCTCAGCGCATGGAGCAACTGCACCAGCGCCTGGTGGGTCGAAACCCGGTGATGGTCGTCGTAGCCGTGCAGTTCGACGAAGAGCACTCCACCGGAGAACAGGCCCTTGTCCTTCCAGGCCCGCCACGCGGCCTCCACTGCCAACGCGGTCTTGCCTACCCCGGGCATCCCGACGATCGACGTCACCGGAACGCGTTGCAACTCTTGGACGACCTCAGCAAGTTCGTCACTTCGCCCGGAGAACAGCTGGCCACGCCTGGGCAGCCCCTGCAGCGAAGGGGTGATCACACGCGGAAGGGTGATCTTCACTCGCCGACCCTGCACGACCGCACCGAAGAAGATCCCGCCACTGATGTGGTTGTCCATGAGTACTCCCTCCCCGACGCCCACGCTAGGCCAACGGGCAGGCGGTACGCGGCCATTTCGCGAGTACCCCGGCACGGTCGGCGGAGCCCAGGTGCTCCGTCCGTGAGGTCGGGGCTCTCGGATTCACCCCGCTCGACGGCTTCATGGTGCTGCGGCCCGGCGCGGGCGGGTGGTAGCGCTGAGCCGCGCCGCGGCGGGCGACGGCCCGTCCGGCGGATCCTGCCGGTCGCGGTGGTCCGCTGCTCCTATCGTCGGGGCGTGACGGTCCGTCCACAGGGTCGCCGGAGAGGAGTGGATCGACGATGTGGCCGCGGGTGAACGGCATGCGTTCGATGGAGCTGGGTACGCCGGACGGGATGCGGGTCGAGCTGAACGCGCTGGTGCTGGAGGGGAGGAAGACGACGACCACCGGGCTGCTGGCGGACTACGCCGCGCAGGCCGAGGACCTGGAGCACCCGGGTGAGCGGCTGGCGCTGCTGGACGTCCGGGGGCGGCCCGTCGCCGTCATCGAGATCACCGGCATCGAGGTGACGTCCTTCGCGGCGGTGGCCTGGGAGCACGCCCGGGCCGAGGGCGAGGGCTTCACCTCACTGGACGACTGGCGCGCCGGTCACCGCCGCTACTGGGGCCGCCTGGGCAGCGTGGTCGAGGACGACACCGAGGTGGTCTGTCTGGCCTTCCGGCTGGTCGACGGCGACAAATGTTGATTCTTCAACTATGATCAAGGGGCACCGACCAGGCGGTCAGCCGCACCCGAGGAGGAACCATGGAGCAGTCCGTCAACGACAACGCCGCGCAGTCCCGGTTCGAGATCACCGACGACGGCGAGCTCGCCGGCTTCGCCGAGTACCACCGCTCCGGCGACGAGATCGCCTTCATCCACACCGAGATCGACCCCCGCTTCGAGGGCCGCGGACTCGGCAGCCGACTCGCCCGCGCCGCCCTCGACGCCGCCCGCGACCAGCAGCTCGCCGTCCTGCCCTACTGCCCCTTCATCCGCGGGTGGATCACCAAGCACCCCGAGTACGCCGACCTCGTCCCCGCCACCCACCGCGCCCGCTTCGGCCTCTGACCGCCGCCCGGCCCCTGCGCCCGGGGCTCAGGCGGGCGGCAGGGACCTGGCCAGGTCCTCGGCCTCGCGCAACTGCTCGACGCCCAGCCGCCGGAGGTCCCGGAGCAGCAGGGCGGTGTCCCGGACGGCCTCGCCCGGCGCCGGCGCGTCCTCGGGCAGCGGGAGGCCGAGGAGTGCGGCGAGGTCCGCCGCGGGCAGGGCCAGGACGACCGCGAGGTCGGCCACCAGGTCCGGGGTCAACTCGGCCTGGTCGGCGGCGATCCGGCCGTAGACGGTGGCCATCCGGGACCGCCCGGTCAGCAGCTGGACGGCCTTCGCCGTGCCGTTCCAGCCGAGGTTGCGGGTGGCGACCATCCGCATCAGTACGTTCCCCGGCGTGTGCCGGTACGGCACGGAGGCGGGCAGGCCCTCGATCCGTCCGCGCTGCCGGGCGGACGGCAACCCCGCCACGTGGGACCGGAGTTCGGCCCGCGCCTCGGGCGGCAGCGCGAGGGCGAAGCGCATCACGCCGGTGATCGACGTGGTGGCCATGCCGCCGGCCGGGGCGAGGTCCTCCGGCAGCGGGAGCGCGGCGAGCTCGAAGAGGTCGGCGGCGTCCAGGCCGAGCGCGGGCGCGAGCCGGCGCAGCAGCACCGGATCGGGCCCGGCGCCGGCGAGGAGCGCGGCCACCTCGGGCTCGGCGGCCCCGGCCTGCCCGGCCAGGTCGGCGGGCGCCAGACCGCGGTGGTCCAGCAGGCGGGCCAGCAGGGTGGCGAAGCCGGGGAACTCGATCATGGCCGCCAGCATAGGCGCCCCGCCGGCGCCTCCCGAACACCACCGGGGGCGGACCGGGGCGGGTGCCGGCCCCACGGGGCACCACGGCCGCGCCCTCCCGTCCGCGGCACCCCGGCGATCGACACCCGGCACCCGGGACCCGGCGATCGGCACCCCGGCGGTCGGCACCCGGTAGCACGTTCGGGTGGGCCCGGCGCGCCGGGACGGCGACGGGTCGGGAGGATGGGGGGATGGCGCGCAGGAGGTCGGCATGAGCAGCAGGCAGGCACGGGCCACGCTCCTCGCCCGGATCGCGGTGCTCGCGGCGGTCGCGGCCCTGGTCGTGCTCGTCGCGACACCGGCCGGGGGTCTGGTCGTGCTGGCGACCGGCGTGGTGGGGCTGGCCCTGGCGGCGGTGGGCGTGTGGTGGGCGGTCGCGCACCGGCGGGCGCTGCGGATGCTCGGTCTGGTGCTGGCCGTCGCCGCGCCGCTCTGCGTGTTCGCCCTCTACACGGCGCACGGCCTGTGGCTCGACGCCTTCGGCGGGCTGGTGCTGTGGGGCGCCGCGCTGCTCTGCGCGCGGGGCGTGATGCGCGAGGTGCGGCCCGCGCACGGCATGCGGACCCGGGAGAGCCCGCCGCCGGCGCACCCGGTGCTGATCATGAACCCGAAGTCCGGCGGCGGCAAGGTCGGCCGCTTCGACCTGGTGCGGAAGGCGGAGGCGCTCGGTGCACGGGTGGTGCTCCTGGACACCGCGCAGCACCAGGACGTCGCCGCGCTGGCCCGCCGGGCGGTCGCCGACGGGGCGGACCTGCTGGGCGTCGCGGGCGGCGACGGCACCCAGGCGCTGGTGGCCGACGTCGCGGCGGAGCGCGGAGTGCCGTTCATGGTGGTCTCCGCCGGCACCCGCAACCACTTCGCGATGGACCTGCTCCTCGACCGCGACGACCCGTCGACCTGCCTCGACGCGCTGACGGACGGGGTCGAGCTGACGGTGGACCTCGGCCGGGTGGCGGACCGGCCCTTCGTCAACACGGTCTCGTTCGGGGTCTACGCACAGATCGTGCAGAGCCCGGAGTACCGCGACGCCAAGGCGAGCACCGCACTGGGCGCGCTGCCCGACCTGCTGCTCGGCAGCACCGGGCCGCGGCTGGCGGCCGTCGCCGGCGGCACCCGGCTGGACAACCCGCAGGCACTGCTGGTGAGCAACAACCCGTACGCGGGCGCGGACCCCCTCGGCGCGGGCCGCCGGCCCCGGCTCGACGGCGGGGCGCTGGGCGTCCTCGGCCTGCGGGTGGACGGCGCCGCCCAGGCCGCGGACCTCGCGCTGCGCGGGGCCCGGTCCCCGGCGGTGAGCCTGCTGACGGCCGGGCGGGTCACCGTCACCGCCGACTCCGCGACCGTCCCGGTGGGCGTCGACGGCGAGGCGGTGGTGCTGCCGACCCCGGTGGTCTGCGAGATCCGCCCCGGCGCCCTGCGCGTACGGGTGCCGCGGCACCGCCCCGGGGCCCCGCCGCCCGCCGCCCCCGCGGACTGGCGGCTGATCCTCCGCCTCGCGCTCGGACGCCGGACGGGGATCCAGGCCGGGGTGTAGGGCGTGTCTTTCGGATCACGCCAGGCGATCGCCGCCGGGGCACGCACTCCCCCAGCCTTCGGCCGGGGGTACCCCCACGCCGGCTTCTCGTC
>NZ_JBIALK010000017.1:0-74447 GCF_042873275.1 Kitasatospora sp. NPDC004745
ACATTCCGAACCCGGAAGCTAAGCCTCACAGCGCCGATGGTACTGCAGGGGGGACCCTGTGGGAGAGTAGGACGCCGCCGAACAATTCTTCGAGAGAAGCCCCCGCCGGGTGAACCGGACGGGGGCTTCTCTGTTGTAAGGTCAACGTGCAGTGTCGTCACACGGATCAGGAGGCCCCCGGGTGGAGGTCCAGGAGACGCGGGTCCAGACCGATCGCGTCCTCACCATCCCCAACCTGCTCAGCATGGGCCGGCTGGTCGGCGTTCCGCTTTTTCTCTGGCTGATTCTCTGGCCGGTCTTCGACGGCCCCAACAACGACGGTTGGGCGCTGCTGATCCTGGCGTTGAGCGGGATCAGCGACTACCTGGACGGAAAGCTCGCCCGGCGGTGGGGGCAGATCAGCCGGGTGGGGCAGCTGCTCGATCCGCTGGCGGACCGGCTCTATGTGCTGTCCACCCTGGTCGGATTGACCTGGCGTGAGATTCTGCCGTGGTGGCTCACGGTGATTCTGCTGGCGCGTGAGGTGTTTATCGCCGCGCTGCTTCCCATTCTGAACCGGCACGGTTACGGACCGCTGCAGGTGAGTTTTCTGGGGAAGGCCGCGACCTTCAACCTGATGTACGCGTTTCCGCTCCTGCTGCTCGGCAGCGTGGACAGCTGGATCGCGCGGCCGGCCGAGGTGGTCAGCTGGGCCTTCATCTGGTGGGGGACCACGTTGTACTGGTGGGCCGGTATTCTCTACGCCGTTCAGGCGCGGCGCATCATCCGGGCGAGTACCGCGGGCTCCGCGTCCGCAGTCTGAGACACGGGCTGAGAGAAGTCCCACGTCGTATCGGTGCGTCGGACGATACCTTCAGGGTAGAGATCCCTCTGGAACGGTTTGATGGACCTGCAGGTCCACCACCGCGAAGGAGGACGCACCCGTAATGAAAGCCGTAGTCATGGCAGGGGGCGAAGGCACCCGACTCCGCCCGATGACCTCGAGCATGCCGAAGCCGCTGCTACCGGTGGCCAATAGGCCGATCATGGAGCACGTGCTCCGGCTGCTGAAGCGGCACGGTCTCTCCGACACCGTCGTCACCGTCCAGTTCCTGGCGTCACTGGTCAAGAACTACTTCGGTGACGGCGAGGACCTGGGCATGCATCTGACCTATGCCCACGAGGAGACGCCGCTCGGCACTGCGGGGAGTGTCAAGAATGCCGAGGACGCACTGAAGGACGACTCCTTCCTGGTGATCTCCGGCGACGCGCTGACCGACTTCAATCTCTCCGAATTGATCGACTTTCACCGCAGTAAGGACGCACTGGTCACCGTCTGTCTCACCAGGGTGCCGAATCCCCTGGAGTTCGGAATCACGATCACCGATGACGACGGACGCGTCGAGCGGTTCCTGGAGAAGCCGACCTGGGGGCAGGTCTTCTCCGACACCGTGAACACCGGTATCTACGTGATGGAACCCGAGGTCTTCGACTACGTGGCGGCGGGTGAGTCCGTCGACTGGTCGAGCGACGTCTTCCCGCAGCTGTTGAAGGAGGGCAAGCGGGTCTACGGGTACGTCGCCGAGGGCTACTGGGAGGACGTGGGCACCCACGAGAGCTATGGGAAGGCCCAGGCGGACGTCCTGGAGGGCAAGGTGGACGTCGAGATCGACGGCTTCGAGATCTCCCCGGGGGTCTGGGTCGCCGAGGGCGCCGAGGTGGACCCGGAGGCCGTCCTGCGGGGCCCGCTGTACATCGGTGACTACGCCAAGGTCGAGGCCGGGGTGGAGATCCGTGAGCACACCGTGCTCGGCAGCAACGTGGTGGTCAAGCGCGGCGCCTTCCTCCACAAGGCGGTGGTGCACGACAACGTCTACGTCGGGCCGCAGAGCAACCTGCGCGGCTGCGTGGTGGGCAAGAACACCGACGTGATGCGGGCCGCGCGGATCGAGGACGGCGCGGTCATCGGGGACGAGTGCCTGATCGGCGAGGAGTCGATCATCGGGGCGAACGTCCGCGTCTACCCGTTCAAGACCATCGAGGCCGGCGCCGTGGTCAACACCTCGGTGATCTGGGAGTCCCGCGGCCAGGAGCACCTCTTCGGGCTCCGGGGCGTCTCCGGGATCCTGAACGTCGAGATCACCCCGGAACTGGCCGTGCGGCTGGCCGGCGCGTACGCCACGACCCTGAAGAAGGGGGCGACCGTCACCATCGCGCGTGACCACTCGCGTGGTGCGCGTGCGCTCAAACGGGCGATGATCTCGGCGCTCCAGACCTCCGCGATCGACGTCCGGGACCTGGAGAACGTGCCGATGCCGGTGGCCCGGCAGCACACCGCGCGCGGGAGCGCCGGCGGCATCTTCCTGCGGACCACACCGGGGGTGCCGGACTCACTGGACATCCTCTTCTTCGACGAGCGCGGGGCCGACCTCTCGCAGGCCGGGCAGCGCAAGCTGGACCGCGTGTACGCGCGCCAGGAGTACCGGCGCGCCTTCCCCGGCGAGATCGGCGACCTCACCTTCCCGTCCAGCGTCTTCGACTCCTATGCGGGCAACCTGCTGCGGGCCGTGGACACCACGGGCGTCCGGGAGGCCGGGCTGAAGGTGGTCGTCGACACCGCGCACGGCAGCGCGGGCCTCGTCCTGCCCAGCATCCTCGGGCGGCTCGGGGTGGAGGCGCTGACCGTCTCCAGCGGGCTGGACGAGGCCAGGCCGACGGAGGACGCGGAGGAGCGGCGGGCCGGGCTGGCCAGGCTCGGGGAGCTGGTGGCCTCCTCCCGGGCGGCCTTCGGCGTCCGCTTCGACCCGGTCGGCGAGCGCGTCGCCTTCGTCGACGAGCTCGGGCGGGTGATCGACGACGACCGGGCCCTGCTGGTGCTGCTGGACCTGGTCGCGGCCGAGCGGCGCAGCGGCCAGGTGGCGCTGCCGGTGACGACCACCAGGATCGCGGAGCAGGTCGCGGCGTACCACGGCACCCAGGTCATCTGGACCACGACGACCCCGGACGACCTCGCGAAGGCGGCTTCCGCCGAGGGCACCGTGTTCGGCGGGGACGGGCGCGGCGGTTTCGTGGTGCCGGAGTTCAGTGGGGTGCTGGACGGGGCCGCGGCCTTCGTCCGGCTGGTCGGCCTGGTGGCGCGCACCCAGCTCACGCTGAGCCAGATCGACGCCCGGATCCCGCAGGCGCACATCCGCCGCCGGGACATCGCCACGCCGTGGGCCGCCAAGGGCATGGTCATGCGTTCGGTGGTGGAGGCGGCCGGCAGCCGGCGGCTGGACACCACCGACGGCGTCCGCGTCGTCGAGGCGGACGGGCGCTGGACGCTGGTGCTGCCGGACCCTGCCGAGGCGACCACCCACCTGTGGGCGGAGGGCCCGGACGACGAGGCGACCGAGGCGCTGCTGGACGAGTGGGCCGCGGTGGTCGACGGGGCAGGTCGGTGACGACGACACCGGTCTGACCGTGGAACGGTCCTGACCAGCGGGGCGTGCGGCGGAAGCCGTGCGCCCCGCTGTCCGTTTCACACCCTTCGGCCTGATCCGTCACTTTGCGTCGTGTTTGCAGCTCAGGGGGCGTGCACGGGGCCCGTCTCCGACGTGGGACGATGGTCCGCATGCCAGCGACGCCGACGCCGAGTGCTCCGAACGGACGGTACAACCGCCCGGACGCCTCGATGTCCCTGCTGACCAACGTGATGGACCACAGCCTCGACGAGGGATACGCCGAGGCGGCCGCGGCCCGCGGCGGCGACCGCGACGGCCGGATACCCAGGACGGCCCGCGGCCTGCTCACGCTGGGCGCCGGGCTGGCCCTGGTCGGGGCCGTGGTGACGGTCGGCGCGGTGAACGCGCACAAGGCGGAGCCGACGCTGGCCAAGGAGCGGGACGCGTTGATCCACCGGATCAACGACAGCAACGGCTCGGCGGACCACCTGCAGCAGCAGGTCCAGGACCTGCGGCGCAAGGTCGAGAGCACGCAGCAGCAGGCGCTCGCCACGGGGAGCGGCGACGCCGGCGGGCTGACCGGTGCGGTGGGGCTGGGCGAGGTGACGGGACCGGGGGTGAAGCTGGTCCTGGAGGACGCCGCCGGGACCGGCGGCGGGGGCAACGTCGACCCGCGGGCCGGGCAGGGCTTCTCCAACAGCGGCCGGCTGCGGGACCGCGACCTGCAGCTCGTGGTGAACGGTCTGTGGGGATCCGGGGCGGAGGCGGTGGCGATCAACGGCCAGCGGCTGACCGCCCTCTCGGCGATCCGGGCCGCGGGCGAGGCGGTGCTGGTGGACAACCGGCCGCTCGTCCCGCCGTACAACATCCAGGCGATCGGGGACGGCCCGAAGCTCCTCACCGCCTTCGAGAACGACATGGCCGGGCAGTACCTGCGGCTGCTCCAGGAGAAGTACGGCATCAAGTCGACCCTCTCCGCGCAGAAGAGCCTGACGCTGCCGGCGGCCGTGGGCGTCTCGCTGCGGACCGCGCAGCCCGTCACCCCCGAGCCCTCACCCACGGCGAGCCCGTCGGCCGCGCCGAGCGCGACGCCGTCGCCCACGGCCGGAACCTCCGAGAGCCCGAGCGCGCCCGTCCCACCGTCCGCGAGCGGCACCGGCACGCCCTCGGGCCCCGCGCGCCGGACCCCGGGCGCCACCACCAAGACCACGACAGCCCACTCGTCCACGACGGCCCCGACCGGGTCGTCGTCCGCAGGGACAGGAGCAGCTAGACCGTGATTGCCGTACTGGGTCTCGTGATCGGGGTGGTCGTCGGGCTCTTCGTCCAGCCCGAGGTGCCGGACGCCGTCGTGCCGTACCTGCCGATCGCGGTGGTGGCGGCGCTGGACGCCGTGTTCGGTGGTGTCCGGGCGATGCTGGACGGGATCTTCAACGACAAGGTGTTCATCGTCTCCTTCCTCTCGAACGTGGTGGTCGCGGCGCTGATCGTGTTCCTCGGTGACCAGCTGGGCGTCGGCTCGCAGCTGTCCACGGGCGTGGTCGTCGTCCTCGGCATCCGCATCTTCTCCAACGCGGCCGCGATCCGGCGCCATGTCTTCCGTGCCTGAGCCGGGCCGCGCGGCGGCGGAGGAGAACGTGGACGGACGGGCCGAGGAGGCGGCGCCCGGGGCGACCGCGGCGAAGGACGCGGCGGGGGTGCCCGGGAAGGCCGTTCAGCGGGTTCCCGCGCCGGCCGCCGAGCAGCCCGCCGAGGCGGCCGGGGAGCGCCCGGAGGCCGCTGCGGCGGTGGACGCGGTCGCGCCGGCGGACCCCGCGGGGGAGGCCGGGGACGCCCGGGCCGAGGACGTCGAGGGCGTGGAGGAGACCGGGCCGGTGGAGCCGGCCGGGGACGCTCCGACGGAGCCCGCGGCGACCGGGGCCGAGGCGGCGCCTGCGCCCGAGCCCGGGGCCGTGGCCGCGGCGGTGGCCGAGCCGACCCTGCAGCTCACCAAGGTGGTGCGGCCGGAGGCGGAGCGGAAGCCGGCGGAGCGGAAGCCGGAACCGGCAGCCGCGTCCGCGTCCGGGGTGGAGCCGGAGCGGGAGCCGCCGTCCGTGCCGGTGGTCGAGGCGGCTCCGGAGCGCGAACAGGAGCAGGAGCAGGAGCAGGAGGCCGGAGAAGGGGCCGGGGACGAGGCCGGGAGCGATCAGCCGCCCGCCGCGGACCGCAGCGCCGGGCGGCGGCGCCTGAAGGCGGCGCTGTGGCCGCCGAGGCTGTCCCGCGGGCAGCTGGTGGTGGCCCTGCTGCTGTTCTCCCTCGGACTGGCCCTGGCGATCCAGGTGCGGTCGACCAACGACCACCACAGCCAGCTGCGCGGGGCCCGCCAGGAGGACCTGGTCCGGATCCTCGACGAACTGGACAGCCGCCAACAGCGTCTACAGCAGGAGAAGGCGGAGTTGGAGCAGTCCCTGGCCAAGTTGGAGAACAGCTCCAACCAGGCCAAGGAGGCCCAGGAGCAGACCAGGAAGAAGACGACGGAACTCGGCGTGCTCGCCGGTACCGTCAAAGCCACTGGTCCGGGCATCGTACTGACGGTCGATGATCCCCAAGGGCAGGTGAAGGCAGATATGCTGCTGGACACCCTGCAGGAACTTCGAGCGGCGGGGGCGGAGGCGATTCAGATCAACGATGTGCGCGTGGTGGTCAACACCTACTTCACCGACCTCTCGGGCGGTGGTGTGCAGATCGACGGGAAGAAGGTCTCGCAGCCCTATCGGTTCACCGTCGTGGGGAACCCGCAGGACCTGACGCCCGCGCTGAACATCCCGGGAGGCGTCGTCCGCACCCTGGAGAGCCACCAGGCCCGGGCGACGATCGCGCAGCAGCAGAAGGTCGTCGTGGACGCCCTCGTGGATCTGAAGACGCCGCAGTACGCCAAGCCGGCTTCGAAGTGACGGGGCACCCGACGAACGTCCCGTCACGTGCGGGCGGCACCCGGAGCGGGGCGCCGCCGTCGCGTGGGCGAGACTGGTTCGCACGAGTACGCACCGGAGCACCAACCGCAGCACATTCCGTCGGAGCACCGCTCCAGCGGGTCCGGACCGCAACCGGGCCCGCTGCCTGTCCGAGGTTCTCACCCTGCCCCGCGGGCGGGTCTGTCACACGCAAGGGGATTCGCCCGTGAGTTTCTTCTCGAAGTTGTTCGGTCGCAACAAGGGCCGCGACGCGGCCGCCGTCGAGGCGCCCACCGCGCGCCACCGCCGGCCCGAGGACGAGCCCGCCGTGCCGGGCATGCGGCCTGCCCCCGAGGCGCCGCAGTACGCCGAGCAGCAGCTGTTCCGGGACGGCGGCGCCGCCCAGTACGCGGGGAATCCCGCCGGCTACGGCGCGTCGGTTGACCCTTCCGGCGACCCGCGCATAGGTTTCCAGTCGGGACCCTCAACCTCTGGTGGAGGGTTTGCCCCGGATCCGTACGCCGGGCACAACCCGTCGGGTGTGCCGCGCCAGGAGGCTGTGAACATGGCTGGCCCGACTCCGTGCCCCAGGTGCGGCAACCAGAACCCGGCCTCGGCCCGGTTCTGTTCCAACTGCGGTACGGCGCTGCGCGGCGGCCTGATCCCCGAGGGGGCGGCGGAGACCACGTCGACCATCTCCATCTCGGGCCTGGAGTCGTACGACCCCAACACCACGACCGGCACCGGCGCCACGCCGGCCCTGTCGGCCGAGGTGCTGTCGGCCATCGACGCGCTCCCGCCGGGCTCGGCCCTGCTGATCGTGCAGCGCGGCCCGAACTCGGGCAGCCGGTTCCTGCTGGACTCGGACGTCACCACGGCCGGCCGTCACCCGCAGGGCGACATCTTCCTGGACGACGTCACGGTCTCGCGCCGGCACGTGGAGTTCCGCCGCACGCCGGCCGGCTTCAGCGTCGCCGACGTGGGCAGCCTCAACGGCACCTACGTCAACCGGGAGCGGATCGACGAGGTGTCGCTGAACAACGGCGACGAGGTGCAGATCGGGAAGTACCGGCTGGTGTTCTTCGCCGGCCACAACCGGGGGTACTGAACCCAACGTCGGCAGGAGCCCGAGTGAGTACGAATCCCCCCTCACCTTCTCTCGGGGCGACCACCCCCGCGTCGTCCGGTCCGCAGGCGGACCGTGGCGGGCGCGGGGTGGTCGCGGGCCCCAGGCAGCCGGTCCGCCCGGACCGGCCGGGGGTGCGTCGGCGCGGCGGCGACGAGCTGCTGAGCATCGGCGCCGTGCTGGCCTTCCTGCGCGACGACTTCCCCGAGGTCACCATCTCCAAGATCCGCTTCCTGGAGGCGGAGGGGCTGGTCGAGCCGCAGCGCACGCCCTCGGGGTACCGCAAGTTCAGCCCGGCCGACGTCGAGCGGCTGGCCTACGTCCTGCGCATGCAGCGGGACCACTACCTGCCGCTGCGGGTGATCCGCGAGCACCTGGACGCGATCGAGCGCGGTGAGGCCCCGCCCGCGCTGCCGCCCTCCGCCGACACCCGGCCCGGCCCGCTGGAGGAGGCCGACCGCGAGCTGGTCGCCGCCGCCGACGCGGCGTCCGGGGTCCGGCTGGGGCGGGCCGAGCTGCTGGCGGCCGCCGAGGCCGGGGAGCAGGAGCTGGCCGAGTGGGAGTCCTACGGCCTGGTCGCGCCTGGTGCGGACGGCGGGTACGACGGTGAGGCGCTGCAGGTCGCCCGGCTGGTCGCGGAGCTCGGCCGGTTCGGGCTGGAACCGCGCCACCTGCGGGCCATGAAGGCGGCCGCGGACCGCGAGGTCGCCCTGGTGGAGCAGGTGGTGGCGCCGCTGCGCCGGCACCGCAACCCGCAGACCAGGGCCCACGCGGAGGCCACCGCCAGGGAGCTCGCCACGCTGTCCGTCCGGCTCCACGCGGCGATGGTGCAGGCCGGTCTGCGCACGCGCGGGTAGCCGCCCGGGCCGCCGGCCAGGCGGCCGGGTGCACCGCCCTGACCAGCGGCGTCGGCCCTGCGCTTTCATATCCGGGAGCGGAGCCATAGGGTTGCCTGTGTGAATGAGCTCGACGTCGTGGGTGTCCGAGTGGAGATGCCTTCCAACCAGCCGATCGTGCTGCTTCGGGAGGTCGGGGGCGATCGGTACCTGCCGATCTGGATCGGCCCCGGCGAGGCGACCGCGATCGCCTTCGCCCAGCAGGGCATGACGCCGGTGCGCCCGCTGACGCACGACCTGTTCAAGGACGTCCTGGAGGCGCTGGGACAGCAGCTCACCGAGGTCCGGATCACCGACCTGCGGGAGGGCGTCTTCTACGCCGAGCTGGTCTTCGCCGGCGGGGTCGAGGTCAGCGCGCGGCCGTCCGACGCGATAGCGCTGGCGCTGCGCACCGGGACGCCGATCTACGGGAGCGAGGAGGTGCTCGCCGAGGCGGGCATCGCGATCCCGGACGAGCAGGAGGACGAGGTCGAGAAGTTCCGCGAGTTCCTCGACCAGGTGTCGCCCGAGGACTTCGGGGGCAGCGGCCCGCAGTAGCGCGAACGGGACGGTGTACTGATCAGGTAGCCGTCGCACCGGTCGTTTTGCCAAAAACCGTCCATCTACCCACACTAGGGGCACGAAAAACCACTCTCCTGAGTGACGTGGTTTGTCCGGCCCGGCGTGGCGATCGTTGACGGGTCATAGGGGACTGCCTACCGTCAGGAGTGGCTGTCCGGGTGACCGATGCCCGCAGTCTCGGGTTGCCCGCAGCACCAGTGGACGGAGGTAGGCATGAGCAGCACCGGCGACGACGCGGCCGTGGGAGGCCTGTGCGCCGTGCACCTGCCGCGCACCGCTCGTACCGTGACGGACCTGCCCCGGGTGAGCAGGTTCCCGGCCGTGCAGCCGGGGCAGCCAGCCATCGAGCGGCTGGCCCCGACGTCCGAACTGATCGGCTACCGCGGCCCGACGGCCTGTGCGGCGGCCGGCATCACGTACCGCCAACTGGACTACTGGGCCCGCACCGGACTGCTGGAGCCCAGCGTCCGCAGCGCGTACCCGGCGACCAGCCAGCGGCTCTACAGCTTCCGCGACATCCTGCTGCTGAAGATCGTCAAGCGGCTGCTCGACGCGGGCGTCTCGTTGCAGAACATCCGGGTGGCCGTCGCCCATCTGCAGGCCGCCGAGCAGGGTGACCTGGCCGGGATGACGCTGCTGTGCGACGGTGCGACGGTGTACGAGTGCACCACGCCGCAGCAGGTGGTCGACCTGCTGAAGGGCGGTCAGGGGGTGTTCGGCATCGCGGTCGGAGCGGTCTGGCAGGAGCTGGAGCGGGTGGTCGCGCGGCTGCACGCCGAACGCACCGACACCGGCGAGACGGTGGTCGGCCACGACCCGGGGGACGAGCTGGCGCAGCGCCGCAACCGGGCGGTCTGACCGACGATCTGACGAGGCCGTGGGCCCGAACGGGAACCGTTCGGGCCCACGGCCTCGTCGTTTCGCCCGGTGACGAGACCGAGGGAGGGCACGTGGGGTTCGGCGGCGCGGTGACGGACCGGCTGAGACGGCGGGGCGGGCGGCTGGTGGCCGCACTGCGGGAGCGGCCCGCGCAGCGCAGGGCCTTCCAACTGGGGACTGTGCTCTGCTCCCTGGCGCTCGCGCCGAGCGCCTGGCTGTGGGTCTCGGCGGGCGACCGGGTGGGCACGGTGGAGAGCGTGCCGGCGGCGCCGGTCGCGGTGGTCTTCGGCGCCGGGCTGGACGACGGCAGGCCGTCCCCGTACCTGGAGCACCGGCTGGTCGCGGCACTGGACCTGTACCGGGCCGGGAAGGTGCAGGCGATCCTGGTCACCGGGGACAACGGGCGGGACAGCTACGACGAGCCGGACGCGATGCGGCGGTACCTGATCGAGCACGGCGTGCCCGAGGTGCGGGTGGTGGGCGACTACGCGGGCTTCGACACCTGGGACTCCTGCACCCGCGCGCGGCGGGTGTTCGGGGTGGACCGGGCGGTGCTGGTCAGCCAGGACTTCCACGTCCGCCGGGCGCTGGCGCTCTGCGCGGCCGCGGGCATCGACGCGCACGCCGTCGCGGTGCCGGAGCCGCACGACGTCACCTGGCTGTACGGCGGGCTGCGGGAGGTCCCGGGGGCCGGCAAGGCGGCGGTCAACGCCTGGCTGCGGCCGGACCCGGTCTTCCTCGGGCCCCGCGAGGAGGGCATCCCGAGGGCCCTGGCGGACGCCGCCCGGCGGTAGGCCGCTCCGCCGGGCCCGGAGCCCGGCGGGCCCGGCGGCGGGGGCGTCGGCCGGGTTCGTACGCACTGTCGGACCCGTGGGCGATGATCGGCGGGTGCGATCACTGCCGAGCATCATCCACCTCGACATGGACGCCTTCTTCGCGGCGGTGGAGCAGGCGGCCAAGCCGAGCCTGCGCGGGAAGCCGGTGATCGTCGGCGGGCTCGGCGGGCGCGGGGTGGTCTCCACGGCCTCCTACGAGGCGCGCAGGTTCGGGGTCCACTCGGCCATGCCGATGGCGCAGGCGCGCCGGCTCTGCCCCAACGCGGCCTTCCTGGCCGGGCGGTTCGAGGCCTACCGGCAGGTCAGCGAGATCGTGATGGGCCTGCTGCGGGAGCTGTCGCCGCTGGTGCAGCCGCTCAGCCTGGACGAGGCGTTCGTCGACCTGGAGGCCGGCCCGTACGGTCCGGTGCTGGCCGAGGCCGACCACGGGACGGGGGAGCGGCTGGTGCTCGCCCTGGCGGAGGACCTGCGGGCCGACATCCTCGAGCGCACCGGGCTGACCGCTTCGGTGGGGGCGGCCGGGTCCAAGCTGATGGCGAAGATCGCCTCCGAGCAGGCCAAGCCGGACGGGCTGGTGCTGGTCGAGCCCGGGCAGGAGCGCGCCGTCCTCGGCCCGATGCCCGTCCGGGCGCTGCCGGGGATCGGGCCGGCCACCGAGCAGGTGCTGCGGCGGGCCGGGCTGAGCACGGTGGCCGACCTGGCCGAGGCCGGCGAGAGCGAGCTCGTCCAGCTGCTCGGGCGCTCGCACGGCGCGGGGGTGTTCCAGATGTCCATAGGGCTGGACGAGCGCCCGGTGGTGGCCGACCAGGACGCCAAGTCCGTCTCCGTGGAGGACACCTTCGAGGTGGACCTCGCCGACCGGGACCGGGTGCTGCGCGAGGTGGAGGTGCTGGCCGCCCGGTGCGTCCGGCGGCTGCGCGCGGCCGGGCGCTCCGGGCGGACGGTGGTGCTGAAGGTCCGGCGGTTCGACTTCTCGACGCTGACCCGGTCGGAGACGCTGCGCGGGCCCACGGACGACGAGGCGGTGATCACCGAGACGGCGCGCCGGCTGGCGGCCCAGGTGGACATCACGGGCGGGATCCGGCTGCTCGGCGTGGGCGTCGCCCAACTGGCCGACTACACCCAGGAGGACCTCTTCGCGCAGGCCCTCCGGGAGGAGGCCGCGGAGCACCCGGAGGCGGCGGAGGGGGAGGCCGAGGAGGAGCCGGCGACGGCCGTCCTGCGGCGCTGGCTGCCCGGGCAGGACGTCCGGCACGCGGAGCTGGGGCCCGGATGGGTGCAGGGCAGCGGCGTCGGGCGGGTCACCGTGCGGTTCGAGACGCCGTGGAGCGGGCCGGGGCGGATCCGGACCTTCGCGGTGGACGATCCGGCGCTGGAGCCGGCCCGGCCGCTGCCGTTGCGCGGGGGCGGCGAGGAGGCGGCGGGGGAGCCGGGCCCGGCCGGGCGGTGAGACGCGAAGCGGCCCCACCCGGTCCAGGGGGAGTACCGGGTGGGGCCGCATTACCGTGCCGGACCCCGGTGCGGTCGTGATGCCCTCACGACCGGCCGGGGGCCGGGCCCCCGCGCCCTGTCCCGGGGCGCGGGGGTCGGACGCCTCGTCAGGCGTCGGTCTTCACCAGCTCGGGGCCGGCGTTCTGGTCGGCCGCGCCGCCCTGGGCGACGGTGGTGGCCGGCTTGACGGTGCGGATCAGGAAGGGGACGGCGCCGGCGACGGCGCAGACCACGGCCGCGGCCCAGAACGCGTGCTTGTAGGCGTCCAGGGTGGGCAGCGTCAGCGGGATCTGCGGGGGCAGCTTCATGGTGTCGCCGGTCAGGATGGCGGCCATCACGGCGGTGCCGATCGCACCGCCGACGGTGCGCAGCACGGCGTTCATGCCGTTGGCGATGCCGCTCTGCTCCACCGGGACGGCGCCGTTGATGTAGGCCGGCATCGCGGAGAAGGCCAGGCCGATGCCCAGACCGAAGATCGCCGAGGCGGTGTAGATGTCACCCTCGCTGCTGTGCCGCAGGGCCAGGTAGGCCATCGCGACACCACCGAGGACGCCACCGAGGACCAGCGGCAGGCGCGGGCCGCGGCGGGCGATCAGCATCGCGCCGAGCGGGGCGGCCACCATCGAGCCGATGGCGGACGGCAGCAGCATCACGCCGGCGTGCAGGACGGTCGCGGTGAAGCCGTAGTGGGTGAGCTTCTCCGGGGTCTGGGCGAAGTTGCTGATCACCATGAACGAGCCGTACATGCCGAAGCCGATCAGCAGGCCGGCCAGGTTGGTGAAGGCGACGGCCGGGCGGGACATCATCCGCATGTCGACCAGCGGGTGGGCGACCTTGGTCTCGATGACGCCCCAGATCAGGGCGACGACGGCGGCCACGGCGAACAGGCCGAGGGTCTTGGTGGAGGTCCAGCCCCAGTGGTTGCCCTGGCTGACCGCGACCAGCAGCGCGGAGAGCCAGCCGGCCAGGGTGAGGGCGCCGAGCGGGTCGGCGCCGCCGTCCTTGTCGGTGACCGGGTCGGACGGGACGCGCAGGGCGACCAGCAGGACGGCGAGCAGGCCGAAGGCCAGACCCATCCAGAAGATCGACTTGTAGCTCCAGTGCTCCAGCAGGAGACCGGTGGCCACCAGGCCGAGGCCGGAGCCGACGCCCATCGAGGCGCTGATGGCGGCGACGCCGCCGGTCACCTTCTGCTTGGGCAGCTCGTCGCGGACGATGCTGATCGCCAGCGGGAGCACGCCACCGCCGGCGCCCTGCAGGACACGGGCGACGACCAGCCAGGTGAACGAGTGGGTGCTGACCGCCAGCGCCGAACCGGCGACCAGACCCGCCAGCGAGATGAGCAGCATCGGCTTGCGGCCCCGGAGGTCGCCGAAGCGGCCCAGCAGGGGAGTCAGCACGGCGGCGGAGAGCAGGTTGGCGGTCATCAGCCAGGTGATGCTGGACGCGGAGACGTTCAGTTCCTTGGCCAGCGAGGGCAGGATCGGGACGACCGCGGTCTGCACCACGCTGAACGACAGCATCGCCAGGATGAGGGCCGGCAGGACCCGGGCGCTGCTCTGCTTCTCGGCCGCGATGGTGGGCTGGGGTGCCTCACTCACGGTTGCTTCCTCCCGTACATAGTGAATGAACTGAAGTAACCATGCCGGGAGATACTTCAGAGTGTCAAATATCGATCGGTGAAGCTTTGGCAAAGTCGAAGGATCCCGGTGCCGGCGGCGGGCCGAGCGGTGCCGTCCGGGCGCAGCGCGAGGCCCCCGGACCGAGGGTCCGGGGGCCTGGTGGAGCGGGTCAGGAGGGCTGGTGGAGCCCGTCGGGGCGGCGTCAGGACAGCGGGCGCAGGGCCGCGGGGCGGCCGTTGTCGGCAGCCGGGGCGGAGCCGGGGGTCGGAGCGTGGTCCGGGCTCTGGCCCGCGGTGTGGTCCGGGGTGTGGCCCGGGCTCTGGGAGGAGGACCCGGGGGCGCCGGGAGCCGAGGTCTCGTCGTGGACCTCGACGTGCTCGCGCCGCAGCTCGTCCGTGACCACCTCCTCGGCGGTGTACCGCTCGACCACCAGGCGGACCCGCTCGATCGGGGCGAGGTACTTGCGGACCACCGGGCGCTCCTCGCGCAGGGTGACCTCCTCCACCGCCTCGGCGATGTCCTTCTCGGTCAGCGAGGCGCGCTCGGCCTCGCTCACCGGCATCCGCTCCACCCGGACCCGCTCGCGCACCACCGGGACGCGGCGCTCGACCGGCTCGCTGGTCACGTACTTGCGCAGCTTCGCGGTGCCCAGGACGTGCCACTCGGTGGTGATGTCCAGGCGCTCCTCGCGGCAGGTGATCTCCAGCGGGCCGCTGGGGGAGGAGGACGACGGGGTGTCCGCCCCGGGGGCCGGGGTGGTCGCGGGCGGGACGACCTGCGGCTTCGGCTCGACGACGGGTGCCGCCGCCGCGGCGGCGGCGACGGGAGCGAGGGTGCTGAGAGTGCGCACGCTGGCCTCCGGGGCGGTGCTGGTGCTCGTGGCGGTGGTCGGGGAGGGAGTGGGGGCGGGGGAGAGGAGGGCGGCGGCCTTCGCGGGCTCGGCCGCCGGGGTGGAGCCGAAGTCGAGGTCGGGCTGCGCGGGCCGGTCGCCCGACCCGTTGGCCGACCCGCCCTCGACGGGGGTGTCGAGGCCGTAGTAGCGGTAGAGCTGGAGCTCCTGGGCGGGCGAGAGGTGCTGGCCGACGCCGAAGTCCGGCGAGTCCTTGACCAGCGACTTGTCGTACGGGACCCGGAGCTCCTCGCCGGAGAACTCGCTCGTGGTCAGCGGGACGAAGGCGTCCCGGCCGAAGATGCCGGTCCGGACGGCCGCCCACTCCGGCTGGCCGGTCGCGTCGTCCAGGTAGACCTCGTCGACCGTGCCGATCTTGTCCCCGTTGCGGTCGACCGCCTTGTGGCCGATGAGGTCCCGGGGGTCGATGTCGGTTTGCACTCTTTCCTCCAGTGCGCTGCACCTGCGGAACTCCCGCAGGACGGCGTCGGAGCACCCGTCCCGTCCGCCACTTCACACCAAAAGCCATGAACCGGGCGGGCGCGACCGGTGCGCCGCCGGACGGGCTGCGCGTTGGGCCGTCCGGGGTACGCGCGTAGACCCCGGGTGACCTGACGCACCCGTGATCGGACGGCCTCCCGCTGGTACCCTGGGCGGCGACCGCCGAGCCCGCTCGGGAGAGTCCCCGCCGGCGGAATCCGCTGGTCGGGGCGCCGAAGGAGCAACTCCTCCCCGGAATCTCTCAGGCATCCGTACCGTGCGGGATAGGTCACTCTGGAAAGCAGGGCAGGAGCGTCGGCACGTGAGCCGGCGACACCACCCTCACCGACGGTGCAAGCCGACGGCGCGCCACCGCGTGTCGTGCGGGCGAAGCTCTCAGGTCCCGATGACAGAGGGGGAGGCCTGTCGGGTTCGTCCGCCCAAGTCGCTCCGCTGCCCGCAGCGGGGTAGGCCCGCCGGCGTGCGTACCCCCGCCGGTCCGTGACCAGGAGGCCTCGACCACATGAACGCCCAGCCGAACGCGGGACGCCCCACCGGCGCCTCGACCCTCACCGAGCTTGAGCTGGCCAGCCCCTTCGAGAACCGCCACATCGGCCCCGACGCCTCCGCGCAGGAGAAGATGCTGGCGTCCATCGGCTACGGCTCGCTCGCCGAGCTCGCCGACACCGCCGTTCCCGAGGCGATCCGCTCCATCACCGCGCTGGACCTGCCCGCGGGCCGCAGCGAGGCGCAGGTCCTCGCCGAGCTGCGCGAGCTGGCCGGCCGCAACCAGGTGCTCCAGCCGATGATCGGCCTGGGCTACTACGGCACCTTCACCCCGCCGGTGATCCTGCGCAACGTCATGGAGAACCCGGCCTGGTACACCGCCTACACGCCGTACCAGCCGGAGATCTCCCAGGGCCGCCTGGAGGCGCTGCTCAACTTCCAGACCCTGGTCTCCGACCTGACCGGCCTGCCGACCTCCGGCTCCTCGCTGCTCGACGAGGGCACCGCGGCCGCCGAGGCGATGGCACTGGCCCGCCGCGTCACCAAGGTCAAGGGCGGCGTCTTCCTGGTCGACGCCGAGACCCTGCCGCAGACCGTCGCGGTGATCCAGACCCGCGCGGAGCCGACCGGTGTCGAGGTCGTCGTCGCCGACCTGTCCGCCGGCATCCCGGCCGAGATCGTCGAGCGCGGCGTCTTCGGCGTCCTGCTCCAGTACCCGGGCGCCACCGGCGTGGTCCGCGACCTCACCCCGCTCGTCGAGCAGGCGCACGGCCTGGGCGCGATCGTCGCCGTCGCCGCCGACCTGCTGGCGCTCACCCTGCTCAAGTCCCCGGGCTCGCTCGGCGCCGACATCGCCTGCGGCACCTCGCAGCGCTTCGGCGTGCCGATGGGCTTCGGCGGTCCGCACGCCGGCTACCTGTCGGTGCGCGCGGAGTACGCCCGCTCGCTGCCCGGCCGCCTGGTGGGCGTCTCGGTCGACTCCGACGGCAACCGCGCCTACCGCCTGGCGCTGCAGACCCGCGAGCAGCACATCCGCCGCGAGAAGGCCACCAGCAACATCTGCACCGCCCAGGTGCTGCTCGCCGTGATGGCCTCCATGTACGCCGTGTACCACGGTCCGGACGGCCTGGCCGACATCGCCCGCCGCACCCACCGCTACGCCGCCGCCCTCGCCGAGGGCCTGCGCGCCGGCGGCGTCGAGCTGCTGCACGGCGAGTTCTTCGACACCGTCACCGCCGTCGTCCCGGGCCGGGCCGCCGAGATCGCCGCGGCCGCCCGCGCCAACGGCGTCAACGTGTACCAGGACGGTGCGGACCGGATCTCGGTCTCCACCGACGAGACCACCACCCGCGAGCACCTGGCCGGTGTCTGGGCCGCCTTCGGCGTCCCCGCGGTCGAGGTCGCGGAGGCCGCCGACGCGCTGCCGGCCGCGCTGCTGCGCGAGGACGAGTACCTGACCCACCCGGTCTTCCACAGCCACCGCTCGGAGACCGCCATGCTGCGCTACCTGCGCCGCCTGTCGGACCGGGACTACGCGCTGGACCGCGGCATGATCCCGCTGGGCTCCTGCACCATGAAGCTCAACGCGACCACCGAGATGGAGGCGGTGACCTGGCCGGAGTTCGGCCAGCTGCACCCCTTCGCGCCGATCGAGCAGGCCCAGGGCTACCTCACCCTGATCCGCCAGCTGGAGCAGCAGCTGGTCGAGGTGACCGGCTACGACGCCGTCTCGATCCAGCCGAACGCGGGCTCGCAGGGCGAGCTGGCCGGCCTGCTGGCCGTCCGCGCCTACCACCAGGCCAACGGCGACACCCAGCGCGACGTCTGCCTGATCCCCTCCTCCGCGCACGGCACCAACGCGGCCTCGGCCGTGATGGCCGGCATGCGCGTGGTCGTGGTGAAGACCCTGGTCGACGGCGACGTGGACGTCGACGATCTGAAGGCCAAGATCGAGCAGCACCGCGACAGCCTCGCCGTGCTGATGGTCACCTACCCATCCACCCACGGCGTGTACGAGACCGAGATCACCACCATCTGCGCCCTGGTGCACGAGGCCGGCGGCCAGGTGTACGTGGACGGTGCCAACCTGAACGCGCTGGTCGGCCTCGCCAAGCCGGGCAAGTTCGGCGCGGACGTCTCGCACCTGAACCTGCACAAGACCTTCTGCATCCCGCACGGCGGTGGCGGCCCGGGCGTCGGCCCCGTCGCGGTGCGCGCCCACCTGGCGCCGTACCTGCCGAACCACCCGCTCCAGGAGGAGGCCGGCCCGGCCACCGGCGTCGGCCCGATCTCGGCGGCGCCGTGGGGCTCGGCGGCCATCCTCCCGATCTCCTGGGCGTACGTCCGGCTGATGGGCGGCGAGGGCCTCAAGCGCGCGACCCAGGTCGCGGTGCTGAACGCCAACTACATCGCCAAGCGGCTGGCCCCGCACTTCCCGGTGCTCTACACCGGCCCCGGCGGGCTGGTCGCGCACGAGTGCATCATCGACCTGCGCCCGCTGACCAAGGAGACGGGCGTGACGGTGGACGACATCGCCAAGCGCCTGATCGACTACGGCTTCCACGCGCCGACGATGTCGTTCCCGGTGGCCGGCACGCTGATGATCGAGCCGACCGAGTCCGAGGACCTGCACGAGATCGACCGGTTCTGCGACGCGATGATCGAGATCCGGGCCGAGATCGACAAGGTCGGCTCGGGCGAGTGGGCCGCCGAGGACAACCCGCTGCGCAACGCCCCGCACACCGCCGCCGCCCTGGCCGGTGACTGGGCGCACGGCTACTCGCGGCAGGAGGCGGTCTTCCCGGCCGGCGTGAACCCGGCGGACAAGTACTGGCCGCCGGTCAGCCGGATCGACGGCGCGTACGGCGACCGCAACCTGGTCTGCTCCTGCCCGCCGCTGGACGAGTACGGCGTCTGACCGCGTCCAGACCCCGCGCGGTGACGCGCACGGCAGGGCCCCGGCGGAGCGATCCGCCGGGGCCCTGCCCGTCGTCGTCCGCGGCGGCTGCCCCCGCCGGCGCGGTCAGGCCGCGTGGGCGACGGCGCGGCGCGGGGCGATCACCCGGCCGTCGGGCAGCAGCTCTCCGGTGTCCTCGAACATCAGGACGCCGTTGCAGAGCAGGCTCCAGCCCTGCTCCGGGTGGCAGGCCACCGTGACGGCGGCCTCGCGGTCCTCGGACTCCGCCGACGGGCACTCAGGACGGTGCTGGCACATACGCGTACCCTCGCTTCGCTCTGCGATCCTCCCCCGTGATGCGGTCGCCGGCGGTGGAGCCGTCGGGAGCCGCCGCGGTAGCCGGATCCTGTCCGCGCACCGACCAGGTGTGGACCGGCGCTCAAGTGGGTAGGACAGGTGGTCCTTCCACGCTGGTTCCCAGTGTCGGCATCTGCGGACGCGCGCGCAGCGATTTCGTGACATGCGCCACAACTCCCCGGCATAGATCACCCGTTCAGGTGGGTCCGGCGGGAATCCGCGCACCGACGGGTCAGTCCGGGCATGGCCCGAGGCGACCATGCCGGATGACTCGTCCGGGTGGTCCGGGAGGGTGTGGGCGGCGCGCGCGCCGACGGGCCACCGGATGCGCTGACCCGGTGGCCCGTCGGTGGCGGTGGCGGCGGTCCTTCAGGAGGAGAGCAGCAGCGGCTTGGCGAGCGGCGCCCGGGCGAGCAGTGGCAGCAGCTCGGCCGCCGGGTAGGCGCGGTGCGCGGTGACGCCGAGCGGGGCCGGGGCCAGCGGGATCAGCTGGTCGGCGTCCGGGCCGGCGTCCGGGCAGTGCAGCCACAGCGCCGTCGCGTACTGGCCGGGGAAGGTCAGCAGGCGCGGCTGCTGCCGGGCCCGGGAGCCCTGCGCGATCTGCCAGGCCTGGCGCAGCGCCCGGACCGTCGAGTCGAGGTAGGGGCCGGCGGTGAAGTGGGAGAAGGTGTGGCCCTCGACGCTCTGGACCACCTCCGCGGCGGCGGCCACCTCGGCGCCGTCCTTGATCAGGAAGCGCCAGCCCGTGCGGCGGGCGGCGGGGAGCTCGGGGCGCGGCCCGTCCAGGACGTGGACGGCGAGTGCGTGCGCGGGCAGCAGCGGGCCGATCGGACGGCGCAGCGCCGCGGCGGCCGGTTGGCGCAGCGCCGTGTCCGAGTCGAGCGCGGCCAGGACGGCGCGCAGCGCGCTCGGCGGGGGTTGTGGGGTCTGCAGAGTCATGGCGGGGTCCGCCTCTCCGTGCGAGATCGGCGTGCGAGTGCGGCATACCGGCGTGGCGCGGCGTGTCATCGGTGACGGGACCCGGCCGTGTCCGGTTGTGCATGATCGCGGTGCCGGCGCGGTCGCCGCCGTCGACGAGGGCCTCGGGGCGGGGAGCGGACCGGCCGCAGCGCAGTGCGAATTCTATCGAACAGGTGCGCAGGGTGACCTGTTTATCACAGGCGGTGGCGCCGGGCAAGTCGGCAGATTCGCTGAATACGCGTCAGTTTCCTTGCATTGCAAGCCAGTACAAGCATTCGGGTATCGATCTTCGAGGTGGGCATGATGCTTGCACGGTCGGGTCGGCCGGTGGCTCAGGAGGAGGGGACCGTGGGCGAGAAGGTCGTGGCGACTCGGGCCGATCTGGCGGACCGGCAGCTGTACCGGCGCAAGCTCCAGGCCTGTCTCGACGCGCTGGGGCGGATGCTGCGGGAGGACCGCTTCGACCGGCCGCGGGCCGTGATGGGCCTGGAGATCGAGCTCAACCTGGCCGACGAGGAGGGCCTGCCGGCCCTGCGCAACGCCGAGGTGCTGAGCGCGATCGGCTCCAGCGACTTCCAGACCGAGCTCGGGCAGTTCAACGTCGAGGTCAACATCGTCCCGCACCGGCTCTGCGGGCACGTCTTCGAGGAGCTGCGCGAGGAGATCGACACCGGGCTGCGCTACGCCGACCGGCGGGCCGCGGAGGCCGGCGCCCGGATCGTCATGGTGGGCATCCTGCCGACGCTGGAACACGGCCACACCGGGCTGGACGCGATCTCCCACAACCCGCGCTACAGCCTGCTCAGCGACCAGATCCTGGCCGCCCGCGGCGAGGACATCGCCCTGGACATCGAGGGGGTCGAGCACCTCCAGCTGGAGACCATCACCATGGTGGCCGAGGCGGCGGCGACCTCGCTGCAACTGCACCTGCAGGTGACCCCGGAGCGCTTCTCCTCGGTGTGGAACGCGGCCCAGGCGATCTGCGGGCCGCAGCTCGCGCTCGGCGCCAACTCGCCGTTCCTGTTCGGGCGGGAGCTGTGGCGGGAGACCCGTCCGGTGCTCTTCCAGCAGGCCTGTGACACCCGTACGGCGGAGCTCAAGGCCCAGGGCGTGCGCCCGATCACCTGGTTCGGCGAGCGCTGGGTGGACTCCGCGTACGACCTGTTCGAGGAGAACCTGCGGTACTTCCCGGCGCTGCTGCCGATCTGCGACGACGAGGACCCGCTGAAGGTGCTCGCCTCCGGCGGCGCGCCCCGGCTCGCCGAGATGCGGCTGCACAACGGCACGATCTACCGCTGGAACCGGCCGGTGTACGACGTCGCCGGCGGGGTGGCGCACCTGCGGGTGGAGAACCGGGCGCTGCCCGCCGGCCCGACGGTGGCCGACACCCTCGCCAACGCCGCCTTCTACTACGGGCTGGTGCGGGTGCTCGCCGAGCAGTCCCGGCCGGTCTGGACCCGGCTGCCGTTCGAACGGGCGGAGGAGAACTTCCGGCAGGGCGCCCGGTACGGCATCGACGCGGTGTTCCACTGGCCGCGCCCGGGCCGGGCAGGCCGCAGCGGCGGGCTGACCACGGTGTCCGCCGTCGACCTGGTGCTCAACGAGCTGCTCCCGATGGCCCACCAGGGGCTGGACGAGTGGGGCGTGGAACCCGCCGACCGGGACCGCTACCTGGGGATCATCGAGCAGCGCTGCCTGCGCCGCACCAACGGCGCCTCCTGGCAGAGCGCCACCTTCCACCGGCTGCGCGAGCAGTACGGGATGGACCGGTCGGCCGCGCTGGCCGCGATGACCAGGCGCTACGTCGAGCACATGCGGGGCGGCGAGCCGGTGCACACCTGGCCGGTCGGCTGACCGTCCGGCTGTGTCAGGATGATCGCTCCGGCGGTCGGCCGACGGCCGGAGCGCCGCCCGCCCCGCTGGAGCCCCCGTGACCACCGTCCCGACCGCGCCGGAGACCGATCGGCCCACGCGCCGGCTGCTCGGTGCGGAACTGCTGATCGTCCTCGGCCTCTCGCTCGGGGCCAGCGGCGTCAGTGCGCTGATCAGCTTCGCCGGCTCGCTCACCGAACCCCTCACGCTCGGCCAGCAGGTCGCCACGCTCAACGGCTCGCGCGCGCCCGGGCGGCCCTGGCTGGACCTGGTGTGGCAGCTGTACTACATCGGGCGCGGCCTGATGCCGGTGGTGCTGGTCGGCTACCTGCTGGTGCGCGAGGGCGTCTCGCTGCGGATCCTGGGCTTCGACCTCGGGCAGAAGCTGCGCGACCTCGGCCGGGGCGCCGCCGTGGCGGCGGTGATCGGCGGCTCCGGACTGGCGCTGTACCTGGGCGCGCAGGCGGCCGGGTACAACCTGACCGTGGCGCCCTCCGGGCTGCCGGACGTGTGGTGGCGGGTGCCGGTGCTGCTGCTCTCCGCCTGGCAGAACGCCGTCCTCGAGGAGGTCGTCGTCCTCGGCTACCTGCTGCGCCGGCTGGGTCAGCGGGGATGGTCCTGGCCGGCGGCGGTGGCGGCCAGCTCGGTGCTGCGCGGGTCGTACCACCTGTACCAGGGGGTCGGCGGGCTGGTCGGCAACATGGTGATGGGGGCGGTGTTCTGCCTGCTGTACCGGCGGTGGGGGCGGGTGATGCCGCTGGTGGCGGCGCACGCGCTGATCGACACGGTGGCCTTCGTCGGGTACGCGCTGCTGGCCGGGCACGTCAGCTGGCTGCCGACCCCCTGAGCGGGCGGCGGGCCGTCAGCGGGCGCGGCGGGCGGGCGAGCAGCCGGTCGACGTGCCGGCGCTCCAGCCCCTGGCCCGGGTCGATCGGCAGCAGCAGGCGGTCCCGGCGCCAGAGCGCGCGGCGGACCAGCCGCGGCGGGATGACGTCGTCCACCCAGGCGAACGGGCGGCCCGCCGCGTAGCGCAGCAGCGGGGCCCACTTGCGGGCCGAGAGCAGCTCCATCAGCGGGACGCGCGGGTCACCCGGTTGCGGGACGTCGCCGGTGAAGCGGACCAGCGGGAGCTCGGGCAGGCCGATGGCCGGGGCGACGTGGGTGTTGGCGTGCTCCTCCCAGGTCGTCGCCCAGACGAGCTCGTAGCTGCCGGCCAGCTCGCGCAGCCAGGCGCCGTGCCGCTCCGAGAGGAGCACCGAGTATCCGAGCAGGGTGTGGGTGTCGAATCCGGCGTCCGGGTGCGGGCAGACCGGGTTCAGCACCCCGTCGACGTCCAGGAACAGCAGTGGCTTCGGCACCGGTGGCCCCCCAAAGGCGATGGCGTTGCTTGACCGGTCGGACGAGCCGGGGGCACCGCTGGTTGCGTACGGGCGGGCGCACGCGGGGCGCACGGGGCGCTCACGGCGCGAAGGCGGGCTCGCCCGCGGACTCCGGTGCGTCGGCGGTGCCCCTGCGGGCCGGCCGGACGATCCGGCGTCGTGCGCCCGACGGGATCCACAGGACGCGCCCTAACCCAGGTGGCCCCAGAGGAAGCTGAGGGTGCGGCGCCAGGCCGTCCGGGCCTGCAGGGGGTCGTGGGTGCCGAGCAGGTCCTCGTCGTTCATGAAGGCGTGCCCGGCCGGGTAGAAGTGGAACTCGGGGCGGACGTCGGTGGCCTCGCCGATCCGGATCGCGGCCTCGTCGACGGCGGTCTCCGGGATCGAGCCGTCGAGTTCACCGAAGTGCCCGAGGACGTGCGCGGTCAGGCCGCGGTAGTCGAAGTCCGGATCGGGCGGCAGGCCGTAGAAGGGCACCACGGCGGCGACCCGGTCGCCGGCCCGGGCGGCCAGCAGCAGGGCGAGGCCGCCGCCCATGCAGAAGCCGACCACGCCGACCGCGTCGCCGACCACGCCGTCCAGGGAGAGCAGGTGGTCGACCGCCCCGGAGAGGTCCTCGGCGGCCCGTTCGACCGGGAGGTCGCGCTTGAGCCGGGCCGCCTCGGCGCGGTCGTGGGTGGTCTCGCCGCCGAACAGGTCGGGCGCGAGGACGGTGAAGCCCTCGGCGGCGAAGCGGTCGGCCATCGTCGCGATGTGCGAGGTGAGCCCCCACCACTCCTGCACCACCACCAGACCCGGCCCCACGCCCTGCGGCGGGCGGGCCAGGTACCCGTGCGCGGTGCGGCCGGCGCTCGGGAAGGTGGTGTTCTGCCGGGAGCCGCGCTGGTCGGGCATGGCGTCCTCTCGGTGGGTCGGGCCGGGTGCGGCGGGGACTCGACGGGGGAGCGGCCCGGGTGCGCCTCGGGGTGCGCGCCCGGGGTGGCGGCGGGGCGGGCTCAGCCCATCTCCTCCAGGGCGCGGCCCTTGGTCTCCTTGATGCAGTAGGCCACGAACGGGATGGAGAGCAGCGCGAAGACCGCGTAGATGACGTACGTGGCGGACAGGTTCCAGTCGGCGAGGTCCGGGAAGCTGACGGTGATCGCCCAGTTGGCGATCCACTGGGCCGAGGCGGCGACGGACAGCGCGAGCGCGCGGATCCGGTTGGGGAACATCTCGCCGAGCAGCACCCAGACCACCACGCCCCAGGAGAAGGCGAAGCAGAACACGAAGACGTGCGCCGCGACCAGGGCGACGGTGGCGTGGGTGTCGTCGAGGGTGGCGGTGTCGCCGGTGCCGTGCCGGTAGGAGAACGCCCAGGCGGCGGTGGCCAGCGACAGCGCCATGCCGACCGAGCCGGCCAGGGCGAGCGGCTTGCGGCCGATCCGGTCGACCAGCACCATCGCGACGACCGTGCCGATCACGTTGACGATCGAGGTGGAGAGGCTGATCAGCAGGGAGTTGGACTCGTTGATGCCGACCGACTGCCACAGGAAGGACGAGTAGTAGAAGATCACGTTGATGCCGACGAACTGCTGGAACACCGAGGCGCCGATGCCCACCCAGACGATCGGCAGCAGGCCGAACCGGCCGCCCAGCAGGTCCTTGACCCGGGGCTTGTGCGCGGACTCCAGCACCGCGCGGATCTCCGCGACCCTGGCGTCCAGGTCCACGCCCTCGCCCTCCACCTCGAGCAGGACCTTGCGGGCCTGCTCCTCGCGGTGGTCGGCGATCAGGTAGCGCGGGGACTCCGGGATGGCGAGCGCCATCAGGCCGTACACCAGGGCGGGGATGGTCTCCACGCCGAGCATCCACTGCCAGGCCTGGATGCCGCCCAGGTGGCCGGTGGACTCGCCGCCAGCCGCCTGGTTGAGCGCCCAGTTGGCGAGCTGGGAGACGGTGATCCCGAGCACGATCGCCATCTGCTGGAAGGAGGCGAGCCGGCCGCGGTAGGCGGTCGGCGCGACCTCGGCGATGTACGTCGGCGCGATCACCGAGGCGATGCCGATCGCGACGCCGCCGACCACGCGCCAGGTGGCCAGCACCTGGATGCTCGGCGGGAACATCGAGCCGATCCCGCTGATCGCGAAGAGGGTGGCGGCCAGCAGCATGGTGCGGACCCGGCCGAGGTGGTCGGCGAGGCGGCCGGCGGCCACCGCGCCGGCCGCCGACCCGAGCAGCGCGATGGCGACCACGAAGGCCGTCTCGCCGTTGCCCACCCCGAAGTGCTTCTGGATGCCCGTCACCGCGCCGTTGATCACCGCGCTGTCGTAGCCGAACAGGAAGCCGCCCATCGCCGCGGCCGCCGAGATGAAGACCACGTGGCCGAGGTGCGCCTCGCCGGACCGATGGGTGTTGACTGTGGACAAGTGCGCTCCCCGGGTGGACGGCCCGCTCCGAGGGCCGGGTGGGCAGGACTCGTCTCACATTCGAGCAGCGGCGGCGCCGCGGTGCGCGGATTGGGGGCCGAACGGGTGACGGCGTGTCGCCTGAACGGGTGTCAGGACGTCGGCCCGTCGGCCGGTTCGCGGTTCGCGGTGCGGTGCGGTGGGCGTGCCGTGCGGTCCGGCCGGTGCGGGTGTACGGCCCTGCCGGTGCGCCGTGCCGTCAGCGGGTGCGCCGCCGGTGGCGGCGGAGCAGCTGGGTGCGGGCGCCGGCGTCGTGGTCGCGCCGCGGGCCGCCTGAACCCCCGCGTTCGGCGAGCCGGTCGGCGATCTCCTCCTGCGCGACGGGCGGCTTCTTGTCGTCGTACTTGAACTTGGCGCGGACCTCGTCCACCGTCAGGCGGAGGCCGCGCAGGCCGGGCAGCAGTCGGGAGAACTCGCCCTCGCCGGGCACCACCCGGGTGTCCGGGGTCTCCGGCTGGAAGTGCGCCAGCTGGCGGTTGAGGATCTCGGCCTTGCCCGCCGCGGACTCGACCACTTCGGCGGTGCAGTGGAAGTGGACGGAGGCGTAGTAGCTGGTGGGCGTGCCCGGCTCGCCGCGCCAGTGGCCCGGTGCGAAGGCGTAGTCGTCGGTGACGGCGAGGGTCACCTTCGGGTCGGCCCGGACGGCGGCCAGCAGCGGGTTGGGCGCGGCGAGGTGGAGCAGGATCTCGCCGCGGTCGGCGTCCAGCAGGAAGTGCGTCGGGACGAGCACCGGGCCGGCGCCGGGGGCGCCGTTGGCGGCGAGCAGGCCGAAGTCGCGGCCCTCGGCCAGCCAGGCGCGCCACTCCGCCTCGTCGCCGCGGTCCCAGGAGCGGATCAGCATGGGCGGACCTCCGGTCAGCGCGGGTAGGAGCGCAGGTGCGCCGGGAGCGGGACGGTGGTGGAGGCGTCCGGCTCGGGCGTCCCGTGCACGGTGGAGACCGGTATCAGGCCGGCCCAGTAGGGCAGGTCCAGGTCCTCCGGGTCGTCGTCGGCGCCGTCGGCGCGGGTCTTGGCCGATACCTCGTCGAGCTCCAGCCGGATCACGGCGGTGGCGGCGAGCTCCTTGGCGTTGGCCGGGCGGACCTCGGCGGAGCGGCCCGGGACGGCGTGGTCGACCAGGGCGGCGAGGGCGACGTCCAGCTCCTCGGGGTCGGTGACCTGGTGGGCGGTGCCGTGGGCGACCACCGAGCGGAAGTTGACCGAGTGGTTGAACGCGGACTTGGTCAGCACCAGCGCGTCGACCACCGTCACGGTGACGCAGACCGGCAGGCCCCGGTCGCCGGAGGCGCCGCGCAGCGGACGGCTGCCGGTGGAGCCGTGCACGTAGAGCCGGCTGCCGACCCGGGCGTAGATGGTCGGCAGGACGACCGGGGCGCCGTCGGCGACGAAGCCGAGGTGGCAGATGTACGCGCTGTCGAGGACGGCGTGGATCGCGTCCTGCTCCCAGGTGGCGCGGTCCTTGTACCGGGTGGGGGTGGTGCGGGGCGTGCGGGAGTAGCTGGAGGGGGCGGAGCCGTCTGCGGGGAGCGACATGACAACCTCGTTGTACTAGTGCATAATTTGCTTTGTGCTAGGAGACTATCCGCTGAAAGGGCGACGCGCCAGCGAGATCGCCACCCACATCGAGCAGGGCGTCAGCAGTGGACGCCTCGCCCCCGGAACCGCGCTGCCCCCGCTGCGCGACCTCGCCGCCGAACTCGGCGTCAACCCCAACACCGTCGCCGCCGCCTACCGGCTGCTCCGCGACCGCGGAGTGATCGAGACGGCCGGCCGCAAGGGCAGCCGCATCCTGCCCAGGCCCGCCCTCACTCCGCGCGACCAGATCCGGATCCCCGTCCCGCCGCACGCCCGCGACCTCTCCCACGGCAACCCCGACCCGGCGCTGCTCCCCGACCTCGGCCCCGCGCTCGCCGCCGCCGCCGAGGCCGCCCGGGCCGAGCCCGTCCTCTACGGGCACCCCGCCGTGGACCCCGGACTGCTGGCGCTCGCCCGCGCCTCCTTCGAGGCCGACGGCCTGCCCGGCGGCCCGATCGCCCTCGCCTCCGGCTCGCTCGACACCCTGGAACGCATCCTCGTCACCCGGCTGCGCCCCGGCGACGCCGTCGCCGTCGAGGACCCGGGCTGGGGCAGCCTGCTCGACCTGCTGCCCGCGATCGGCCTGCGGCCGGTGCCCGTCCGCCTGGACGACGAGGGCCCGCTGCCCGGCCCGCTCGCCGCCGCACTGGCCGAGGGCGCCCGTGCCGTGGTGGTCACCAGCCGGGCGCAGAACCCCACCGGCGCCGCGCTCACCGCCCGCCGGGCCGACGAGCTGCGCGACGTCCTGGCCGGCCACCCCGACGTGCTGCTGATCGAGGACGACCACGGGCACGGCATGGTCGACCAGCCCTACCACCCGCTGGTGGGCGCCGGCACCCGGCAGTGGGCGGTGGTGCGCTCGGCGGCCAAGGCCTACGGACCGGACCTGCGGCTCTCGGTGGCCGTCGGCGACGAGGACACCGTCGGACGGCTGACCGGGAGGCTGCGGCTCGGCGCCGGCTGGGTCAGCCTGCTGCTGCAGCGCACCGTCGCCGAGCTGTGGCGCACCGACGCGGCACCGGTCGCCCGGGTGGCCGGCGTCTACCGGACCCGCCGGGACGCGCTGCTCGACGAACTCGCCGCCCGCGGCATCGCCGCGCACGGCCGGAGCGGGCTCAACGTCTGGCTGCCCGTGCCGGACGAGACGTCGGCGCTCGCCGCGCTGGTGCAGCGCGGCTGGGTCGCCGCGCCGGGCGCCCGGTACCGGCTCCAGTCGCCGCCCGGGCTGCGGATCACCACGTCCCGGCTGGACCCGGCGGACGCCCGGCGGCTGGCCGAGGACCTCGCCGGCGTGCTGGGCACGGGCGGGGTCGGCTCGCGCCTGGTGTGACCCGGGCGGCGGCCGGTCACGGGCGGGTCGCCCTTGGGGCGGGTGGTGTTCGGGTGCCGTGCAGGTCAGCGGCCCGCAGGGCGCCCGCGCGCCGTCCGGTGAGGTTGCGCGGCGTCCAACCCCCGGCCCCACTGGTCTGAACCCGGCGGTAACAAAGCGGGAAACCTGCTGCAGATACCTAGCGGTAACTAACGCGGGCATGTCATCTTCATCGCGCCACCGGCCGGCGGCCCACCCTCACCTAGGCGTCCTCCCGTCCCCACCACGCGGGAGGACCGAGCCGCAGGAGTTCCGCCGTGCCCGAAAACGGTTCGAGCATCACCCGCAGCACCCCTCGACTCACCCGACGGCTGCTCACCGCAGCCCTCGCCCTCCCGCTCGCCGCCGGCGGCCTGATGGCCGGGGGCCTCGCCGCGGCCGCGCCGGCCCGGGCCGCCACCTCGGCCGTCCCGAGCGGCCCCACCGCCAGCGTCACCCTCGGCGACAGTTACATCTCCGGCGAGGCCGGCCGCTGGAAGGGCAACGCCGCCGGCACCAGCGGCAGCCGCAACGGCACCGACCGCGCCTGGAACGGCAGCTCCGCCGACGCCTCCCGGGTCTACGGCGCGACGGCCTCCAGTGGCTGCGACCGCTCCGACGTCGCCGAGGTCCTCAGCGCCTCGACCGGGGCCCAGAACGAGATCAACCTGGCCTGCTCCGGCGCCGTCGCCGCCAACGTCTACCGGGCCGCCAACGGTGGCCAGTCCTACAAGGGCGAGGCCCCCCAGGCCGACCAACTCGCCACCGTGGCACGGCAGAACAACGTCAAGCTGATCACCCTGTCGATCGGCGGGAACGACCTCGGCTTCGCCGACATCATCTCCAACTGCGTCCAGGACTACCTGATCTGGTACTCGTACTGCCACGACTCCGCGCAGTCCTCGATCGACTCCAAGCTGCCCACCGCGATGGCCGGGGTCGGCAAGGCCATCGACGAGATCCGCGCGGTGATGACCGGCGCGGGCTACGCCCCCGGCGACTACCGCCTGGTGCTGCAGTCCTACCCGTCGCCGATCCCGCGCAGCTCCGAGATGCGCTACCCGGAGAGCGGGTGGACCCGCTCCAACACCGGCGGCTGTCCGTTCTGGGACGGCGACGCCGACTGGGCGCGCGACTCGATGGTGCCGCAGATCTCCACCGCGCTGGCCGGCGTCGCCTCCGCCAAGGGGGCGCAGTTCCTGGACCTCTCCGACATGCTGCAGGGCCGCGAGGTCTGCTCCACGGCCACCCGGCAGCCCACCTCCGCCTCCGGGCCGTCCGCGACCACCAGCGAGTGGGCCCGCTTCCTGGACGGCGGCCTCAACAGCACCCAGGGCGCCCTGCAGGAGTCGATGCACCCCAACTACTACGGGCAGCAGGCGCTCGGGCGCTGCCTGACGCTGCTGTGGGGCCGCACCAGCGGTGACTACTCCTGCCGCAACACCGCCGGGCAGGACGCGAGCGGGATGTACCTGGCCGCGCGCTGACACCACGCCCGGTGCCCCTCGCAGGCGCGGGGGGCACCGGGCGTGCGGGCTCAGCCCTTGGCGAGCAACGCCTGCGCGTGCGCCCGTACCTGATCCTTCGTCAGATAGGCGTCGGTGTACTCGAAGTCCTGCAGCCGGGCCGGCTGCCGGGCGAGGAAGCCGGTGCGGACGAAGTCGTCCCCCGCGGTCGCGTTGAGCAGCCAGTTCGCGCCGACCCGGAACTTGGCGACGTTGGTGCGCATCGCCATCAGGTGGTAGCCGCGGGCCACCAGCTGCGCCGGCACCCCGCGCAGCTCCACGCCGACCGGCTTGGACACCGCGTCCTTGCCGCCGAGGTCGACCACCAGGCCCAAGTCCTTGTGGTAGTAGGGCTCCAGGGGCTGGTTGCGGAGCGCGGCGATCACGTTGGAGGCCACCGCGCGCCCCTGCCGGGCGGAGTGCTGGGCGGTCGGCGGGCAGACCGCGCCGTCACCCTTGGCGAGGTCCGGCACCGCGGCCGCGTCGCCCAGCGCGAACACGCCCTCGAACTGCGGCACCCGCAGCTCCGCCGTCACCGCCAGCCGGCCGCGGACCGTCTCCGCGTCCAGCGTGCCGATCAGCGGGCTCGCGGCGACCCCGGCCGTCCAGATCAGCGTGCGGCAGGGGAGCACCCGGCCGTCGGTGAACTTGACCGACTCGGCGCCCACTTCGGCCACCGAGACGCCCAGCGAGACCTCGATGCCGCGCTCGCGCAGTACCTCCAGCGCGGCCGTGCCCAGCGCGTCGCCCAGCTCCGGCATCAGCTTCGGGGCGATGTCGATCAGGTGCCACTTGATCTGCCGGGCGTCCAGCCGGGGGTAGCGGCGGGCGGCTGCCGTGGTCAGGCGCTGCAGGCAGGCCGCCGTCTCGGTGCCGGCGTAGCCGCCGCCGACGACCACGAACTGCAGCCGGGACTCGCGCTCCCGCTGGTCCAGGGTGGCCGAGGCGAGGTCGAGTTGGGCGATCACGTGGTCGCGCACGTAGGCGGCCTCGGCGAGCGTCTTCATGCCGCGGGCGTAGTCCGTGAGGCCCGGGATGTCGAAGGTGCGGGTGACGCTGCCGGGGGCGAGCACCAGGTAGTCGTACTTCTGCGCCACCACCTCGTCGGTGATCTTGCGGACCACGCACACCTTGGCGGCCGGGTCCACGCCGATGGCGCCGCCGGGGACGATGTGGGTGCGGCGCAGCGACCGGCGCAGCGACACCGCCACGGACTGGGGGGTCAGCACGCCCGCCGCGACGTGCGGCAGCAGGGGCAGGTAGAGCTGGTAGCTGAACGGAGTGACCAGCGAGATCTCGGCCTCGGCCGGCGAGAGCTTGCGTTCGAGTCGGCGAGCGCACTCCAGGCCGGCGAAGCCACCGCCCACGATCAGGATCCGAGGTCGTTCCATCGCTCATCCCTTTGCCGTGCGGGTCGTGACCGCGAAGGTCCCCATTACTGTCCGCCACACTCGCACGGCGCAGCAGGGCCTGCCACCGGGGCGGGGCTGATGGGGGGTGAGGGGCCGGTGGGGGTGCGGGGAGCAGGGTGACGGGCCGGTGGTGCGGGCCGACGGCGCGGAGCGGCGGGGGCGGGAGGCACCGCTAGGCTGTCGGGCGTGCTCCCCGAGGTGACGGCGATCCGCTACGTGACGCCACTGCGAGAAGGCGGCTCGATGCCGGGCCTGGTCGAGGCCGACGACCGGCGGCTGTACGCGCTGAAATGGGTCGGCGCCGCGCAGGGGCGCAAGGCCCTGGTCGCGGAGGTGCTGGCCGGTGAGCTGGGCCGGCGGCTCGGGCTGCCGGTGCCGGAGCTGGTGACGATCGACCTGGACCCGGTGCTCGCCCGCAGCGAGCCCGACCAGCAGGTCCAGGACCAGATGCGCGCCAGCGGCGGCACCAACCTCGGCATGGCCTTCGTGAGCGGCGCGCTCAACTTCGACCCGCTCTGCTTCGAGGTGGACCCGGAGCTGGCCGGCCGGGTGATCTGGTTCGACGCGCTGATCGGCAACGTCGACCGCTCCTGGCGCAATCCGAACCTGCTGGTGGCGACCGGCGGGCTGCGGCTGATCGACCACGGAGCGAGCCTGATCTTCCACCACGCGTGGTCCGGGGCGGCGGCCTGGGTGCGCCGCCCGTACGACGCCTCCGACCACGCGCTGCTGCGCGCCCGGCCGGACCTGGCGGCCGCCGACGAGGCGCTCGCCCCGCTCGCCGAGGCGGCGGTCGAGGGGGCGGTGGCGCAGATCCCGGACGTCTGGCTGCTGGACGAACCGGGCTTCGACTCACCCGAGGCGGTGCGCGCCGCGTACCGCGACCAGCTGACCGGGCGCCTGGCCGGTCCGCGCGACTGGCTGCCGGAGGTGCCCGCATGACCGAGCCGAGGACGTCCGTGCCGTCGGCGGCCGTGGAGCTGCACGACTACGAGTACGCCGTGATCCGGGCGGTGCCGCGGGTCGAGCGCGGCGAGTGCGTCAACGTGGGGGTGCTGCTGTACTGCCGGCAGAACGCCCACCTCGCCGCGCGCACGCACCTGGACCAGGCCCGGCTGCTGGCGCTGGACCCGGTGGCGGACGTGCAGGGCGTGCGGCGGGCGCTGCACGGCATCGAGGCGGTGTGTGCGGGCGGCCCGCAGGCCGGTCCGGCGGAGGGGGACAGCCCCGGGCAGCGGTTCCGCTGGCTGACCGCGCCGCGCAGCGCGGTCGTCCAGCCGGGGCCGGTGCACACCGGGCTGACCGCGGACCCGGAGGCGGAGCTGCGGCGGCTCTTCGACCAGCTGGTCCTCTGAGGTCCGGTCCTCCGCCCTCCCCGGTCGTCCGCGGCCTTCCGCGGTCCTCCCGGTCCTCCGCGGTGACGGTTCCGCCTCCCCGGTGACGGTTGCCGTGGTCAAAGCTTGAGTTGGTGAAGCACTCCGCCGTACGCTGGTCCCATGGGTTCGACAGCGACGACGACCGTACCGACCAACGCCGAGTTGATGGAGGCGCTGGCCGCCGTCGGCGCGGCGTACTTCCAGGACTTCGCGGCCGCCGCCGCCCGGCACGGGCTCTCCTCGTCCCAGGCCAAGGCGCTGGGCTCGGTGCAGGAGCCGGTGCCGATGCGGGCGCTGGCCGGTCGGCTGGGCTGCGACGCGTCGAACGTCACCGGGATCGTGGACCGGCTGGAGTCGCTGGGCCTCGCCCACCGCGAGGCGGCGGCCGGTGACCGCAGGGTGAAGATCGTCGTGATCACGGACGAGGGTCGGGAGATCCTCACCCGGATCCGCGGCGAGATGGCCCGCACCCACCAGGCCTTCGAGGCGATGACCGACGAGCAGCGGATCGCGCTGCACTCGATCTGCGGGCAGGTCCTGCCGGTGCTGGCCGGGCGGTCGGGCACCGGGGCCTAGGACGCCGCAGCCCGGGCGTAGCGGCCCGGGCATGAGGCCCGGGCGTCGGGACCCGGGCACTGAGGCTCGGGCGCCGCGGGCGGGTGGGGCGCGGCCGCGGATCCGGCGGCGTTCCGGCTGACCTCGGCTGTTAGGCTTGCGAAGCGTGAGCGCGAAGCCCCAGATCCCCAATGTCCTGGCCTCCCGGTACGCCTCGGCGACCCTGGCCCAGCTGTGGTCCCCCGAGCACAAGGTGGTCCTCGAGCGCCACCTGTGGCTCGCCGTCCTGAAGGCCCAGCAGGACCTCGGTGTCGAGGTGCCGGCGAACGCCGTCGCCGACTACGAGCGGGTGATCGACCAGGTCGACCTCGGCTCGATCGCCGCCCGTGAGCGGATCACCCGCCACGACGTGAAGGCCCGGATCGAGGAGTTCAGCGAGCTCGCCGGCCACGAGCAGATCCACAAGGGCATGACGTCCCGGGACCTGACCGAGAACGTCGAGCAGCTGCAGGTCCGCCAGTCGCTGGAGCACGTGCGCGACCGCACGGTGGCCGTGCTGGTCCGGCTGGCCCGCCTGGCCGCCGAGCACTCCGAGCTGGTCATGGCCGGCCGCTCGCACAACGTGGCCGCGCAGGCCACCACCCTGGGCAAGCGCTTCGCCTCGATCGCCGACGAGCTGCTGGTCGCCTTCCGCCGCCTGGAGGAGCTGATCGCCCGCTACCCGCTGCGCGGGATCAAGGGCCCGGTCGGCACCGCCCAGGACATGCTGGACCTGCTCGGCGGCGACACCGCGAAGCTGGCCGAGCTGGAGCAGCGGGTCGCCGGCCACCTTGGCTTCGAGAACGTGCTGACCAGCGTCGGCCAGGTCTACCCGCGCTCGCTGGACTTCGAGGTGCTCACCGCCCTCGTCCAGCTGGCCGCCGCGCCGTCCAGCCTGGCCAAGACCATCCGTCTGATGGCCGGCCACGAGCTGGTCACGGAGGGCTTCAAGGAGGGCCAGGTCGGCTCCTCGGCGATGCCGCACAAGATGAACACCCGTTCCTGCGAGCGGGTCAACGGCCTCGCGGTCATCCTGCGCGGCTACGCCTCGATGACCGGCGAGCTGGCCGGCGACCAGTGGAACGAGGGCGACGTCTCCTGCTCCGTGGTGCGCCGGGTCGCGCTGCCGGACGCGTTCTTCGCCTTCGACGGCCTGCTGGAGACCTTCCTGACCGTCCTCGACGAGTTCGGCGCCTTCCCCGCCGTGATCGAGACCGAGCTGGACCGCTACCTGCCGTTCCTCGCCACCACCAAGGTGCTGATGGGTGCGGTGCGGGCGGGCGTCGGCCGGGAGACCGGGCACGAGGTCATCAAGGAGCACGCCGTCGCCTCCGCGCTGGCGATGCGTGCCGGCGCCCGGGAGAACGAGCTGCTGGACCGCCTGGCCGCCGACGAGCGGATCCCGCTGGACCGGGCCGCGCTGGACGCCCTGCTGGCCGACCGGCTCTCCTTCACCGGTGCGGCCGGTGCCCAGGTCGCCGAGGTCGTCCGCCAGGTGGAGGCCGTCGCCGCCGCCTACCCGGAGGCCGCCAAGTACGCGCCGGGCGACATCCTCTGACGTCGCCTCAGCCCGCTGAGGGCCCCGCCGCCGTTCCGGTGGCGGGGCCCTCGTCCGTGTGCACGTGGCCCGGGTCGAGCGGCGGGGTGGTGCCGCAGGTCCACGCGCAGTCCGGCTCGGCGACGGGGTGGTCCTCCGGCGCGAGCACGTTTCCGCGGACGGTGGCGAGGGCGGTCAGCCCACCGGCGCAGAGCAGACCGGCACAGATCAGCATCGCGGTGTGGAAGGCGGAGTCCACCGCGGACGGCACCCGGTAGGCGTCGCCGCTGAGCCCGGCGAGCGCCGGCAGGGCGGCGACCGCGAGCAGACCGGCCGCGCGGGCGGCGGCGTTGTTGACGCCGCTGGCGATGCCCGCGTGCCGCACCTCGACCGCGGCCAGCACCGTCGCGGTCAGCGGCGCCACCAGCAGGGTCATCCCGCAGCCCATCACCGTCACGGCCGGCAGCACGTCGGCCCAGTAGGTGGAGCCGGCGCCGATGCGCAGCATCAGCAGCACCCCGGCGGCGCACAACAGCGGCCCGACGGTCAGCGGGATCCGCGGGCCGATCCGCTTGCCCAGCCGCCCGGCGCGCGCCGAGAACGTGAGCATCAGCACGGTGATCGGGACCAGGGCGAGGCCGGAGACCAGCGGGGAGAAGCCCGAGACGATCTGCAGCTGCACGACCAGCAGGAAGAACACCCCGCTGAACGCCGCGTAGACGCACAGGGTGACCAGGTTCACGGCGGTGAACAGCCGGGAGGAGAAGAGGCCGAGCGGCAGCATCGGCTCGGCGGCGCGGCGTTCGACCGTGAGGAAGGCCGCGCCGAGCACCAGCCCGACCGCTCCGGCGAACCAGACCGCGGGGGAGAGGCCCTCCCCGGCGGCGGTCAACGCGTAGGTGAGCGCACCGAGGGCGAGCGCGGCGAGCAGCGCACCGAGGACGTCGAAGCGACCGGTGGCGCTCTCGTCCCGGCTCTCCGGGACGTGCCGGGCGCCGACCGCGACGACGGCGGCCGCCAGCGGCAGGTTGAGCAGGAAGATCCACCGCCAGCCGGGGCCGTCCACCAGCCAGCCGCCGAGGAACGGGCCGACCGCCGCCGACACGCCGCCGAGCCCCGACCACAGGCCGACCGCCGCCGAGCGGTCCTCCGGGTGGAAGACGGCCTGCAGCATGGCGAGCGAACCGGGGGTGAGCAGCGCGCCGCCGATGCCCTGCACGGCGCGGGCCGCGACCAGCACCTGGATGGTGGGGGCGGCGGCGCAGGCCGCCGAGGCGGCGGCGAACCAGACCACCCCGATCAGGAACACCCGGCGCCGGCCGTACCGGTCGCCGAGCGCGCCGCCGAGCAGGATCAGCCCGGCGAGCGTCAGCAGATAGGCGTTCAGGGTCCATTGCAGGGAGGCGAGGGAGGCACCGAGGTCGGTGCCGATCCGGGGCAGCGCGACGTTCACCACGGTGCCGTCGAGCATCGCCATGCTGGAGCCGAGCACGGTTGCCAGGAGTACCCAGCGTCCCTGCGCGGTGCCCAGGCGCAGGGTGCCGGCCGCGGAGGTGGCCACGGCCCGATCCTGCGCCCCGCGGGGCCCGCGTGACAAGGGTCACCGGGGGGTGTGTCGACGGTGTGCGGTGCGTGAGCGAACGGTCGCGCAGCGGTGGCGGGATCGGCGCAGCGTCGTGGATCAGTGGCGCCGGGTGAATGGATTGTGCACGCACGGTGCAGCCGATCATTCGGAGTGTCACGGCCCCGGCGGGGATGGTTGTCCGTTCAAGAGATCGACATTGCTTCACCCGGACGGATGGGTTTTAGTTCAGCGACCGCCCGGCCAGTCCGGACGGATCCGCCGGGTGGAACGCCGAATCCTGCCGCTGCCCGGTGGTTCGAACTGAACTCTGTACGGCAGGAGCGGGGGACCCACAGGTAAGTCGCCGGACCGGGATCGGCACGCGCTTCGCGTACCGGATCCCAGGGCCGGCTTGGGGTGAAGCCGCGCATGCGGCCGGGCAACTCCAGCCCGAACCCGACAGCTCACCTCGCAGGCGTCGGAGAGGAAACTTCCATGCCTGCTCAGGCTCGTCGTATCGCCCTGCCCCGCGCCGCCCGCATCGGCATCGCCACCGCGGTCACCGGGGTCTCCTTCGCCCTTCCGCTCGTGGCCGCCGTGAGCGCCCAGGCGCACACCGCCCCGGCCGCCCCGGCCGCGCAGAGCTCCACCTGGACCGGCGCCACCAGCGTCGACGCCAAGCCGGCCGCCCCGGCCGCCGCTCCCGTCACCGCCCCGGCCCAGGCCGAGAGCTACCGCGTCGTCAGCGGTGACACCCTGTCGAAGATCGCCGACGCCAAGCACGTCGACGGTGGCTGGCAGGCGCTGTACGAGCACAACCGCTCGGTCGTCGGCGGCAACCCGAACCTGATCTTCCCGGGTCAGCACCTCTCGATCGCCGGCCACGCCGCGCCGTCCGCGGACGCCGCCCCGGCGAAGCCCGCCGCCCCGGCCGCCCCGGCCAAGCCCGCCGCCCCGGCCAAGCCGAAGGCCCAGGTGCAGGCCAAGACCGAGGCCGCCAAGCCGTCCGCCCCGGTCCAGACCCAGGTGCAGACCGCGGCCCCGAAGCCGGCCGCCGCCGTCACCGCCGCCCCGGCCGCCGCCAGCACCTCGGGCTTCGTCGCCCCGCTGGCCAACCCGAAGCTGGGCACCGCCTACGGCGTGGCCGGTTCGATGTGGGCCTCCGGCCACCACACCGGCCAGGACTTCGTCGCCTCCACCGGCACCCCGCTGCGCGCCGTCGCCAACGGCGTCGTGGTGAAGGCCGGCAACGGTGGCGCCTACGGCAACGAGGTCGAGATCAAGCTCGCCGACGGCCACTACGCCGAGTACGCGCACCTCTCCTCGATCGGCGTGTCGATCGGTCAGGCCGTCACCGTCGGCCAGCAGATCGGCCTCTCCGGTGCGACCGGCAACGTGACCGGCCCGCACCTGCACTTCGAGATCCGCACCGGCTCCGAGTACGGCTCGGACATCGACCCGGTCGCCTACCTGCGGGCGCACGGCGTCGCTCTCTGACCCTGACGGGTCGAGGGCCCGGTCCCGCCGGACGGGCCCTTCGGGACTACCGCTGATGCGGGGCGAAACGATCCTCCGGGATGGTCATGTCGGGTGACCGCTCGACCGGGTGATCGCCGCAACGGCGGACATGGGCGCGGGACACGCCCAGGCCGGCCCGGCTCGCGAGACCTCCCTCGCGAGCCGGGCCGGCCGCTGCCGTTTCCGCCGCCGTTCCCGGGGGCGTTCCCGGTGCGTCTCCGCTTCCGGCGCCGGCGCGCGCAACGGGCGGACGGCGCCGGGGGTGTGACGTCGGCCCCGGGGGCGTCCGCCGCCTGCCGCCTGTCGGGTGCCGTTCGCCGGGTGCCGTTCGCCGGGCTGCGGGTTCAGAGCCGGTGGACGGGCAGGCCCTGCTCCGCGGCGTTCAGCAGCTCGTGCACCCGCTGGCCGAACTCCTCGGTGTCGGCGACGGGTTCGGGGAAGACCAGGCGGACGTCGCGGTGGCCGTGCGGGTGGTCCAGGCGCAGCACCAGGCCGTGCCGGTCCAGGGCGAGCGGCCGGACGTCCGGCCGCCCGGCGAGCAGCGCCGGGTCGAGCAGCCGGGTGAGGACGGCGACGGCGTCCGCGTGGTCGTCGGCGAGGTGGGTGAGCAGTGCGGCCTCGTACCGGGCCAGCGGGTCGGGCGCGGCGTGGGCGAGGTCGGCGGCGGTGAGGGCGCCGGTGCCGTACGGGGTGGACAGGACGGCGTGGGCGACGTCCACGCGCAGGTGGACGCTGATGCCGTCGTCGGCGAGGTGGGCCAGGTGCAGCCGGCCGGCCAGGGTGAGGCGGGCGCGGATCCGGTCGCGGACGGCGACGGGGGAGACGTCGGTGACGTCGAGCACGACCGCGAGGCCGTCGGTCTCGCGCGCGGCGGCGGTGGAGAGCGGGGAGCCGAGCGGGGCGCGCAGGCGCAGCCGGGAGCCGTGGACGGAGACCGGGGTGTCCAGGTCGTGGTGCTCGCCGAGGGCGCGGACGGTGAGCGAGGAGGTCGCGGCGAGGAGGCTGTGGACCCGTTCGGCGGTGGTGGGCTCGGGCACCGGGGCGTCGTCGGTGGGCAGACTCATGACGGACCTCCAGTTGGTTAGGTGAGCCTAACCTAATCACCGTGGGAGGGTGTGGCAAGTGCCGCCCCGTCCGCGCCGTCCGAGCGGTGCGCGGAAGGGCCCGGACGCGCGGGGCGTCCGGGCCCTTCCGTCCGGGCGGCGGCGCTCAGCCGATCACGGCCTGGGCGTCGATCTCGACCAGCATCGGCTCCTGCGGCAGCTCGACGAAGACCGTCGTCCGGCAGGGCTTCACCCCGCCGGGCTTCACGTTCTCCTCGATGAACTCCGCGTAGACCTCGTTCATCAGCGGGAAGTCGGCCCGCTGCGTGAGGTAGACCCGGAACATCACCACGTCCTCGATGGTCGCGCCACCGGCCTCGACGATCGCCTTGACGTTCTCCAGCGTGCGCCGGGTCTGGGCCCGCACGTCGCCGCGGTACAGGTACTCGCCGGTCGCCGGGTCCTGCGGGCCCTGGCCGGAGACCTGGAGGATCGGGCCCTTGCGGACGCCCTGGGAGAACGTCCAGGCGGGCGCGGGGGCGCCGTCGGTGCGGATCTCGGTCTTGTCGGTCATCGGCTTCCTCGTGTTCTGGCGGTCGGTCAGGTACGGTCCGGGCGGCCGCAGTCGGCCGAGACGGCGCGGGCGGTGGCGAGCAGCTGCGGGAGGAGGTCCAGCACCTGCTCGTAGGGCAGCACGACGTCCGGGACGGAGATGGACGCGGCGGCGACGACCCGGCCGGTGACGTCCCGGATCGGCGCCGCCACGCAGTTGATGAACGCCTCGTGTTCGGCGTGGTCCTGCGCCCAGCCCTGGGCGGCCACCCGCTCCAGCTCGGCGAGCAGCTCCTCGGGCGTGGTGAGGGTGCGGGCGGTGTGCGGGGTGAAGTCGATCCCGGCGACCACCCGGCGGCGCTCCGGCAGCGGCAGGTCGGCGAGCAGCACCTTGGAGACGGCGGCGCTGTGCAGGGCGGCGCGCAGGCCGATCCGGGAGTACATCCTGACGGGGTGCCGGGAGTCGAACTTGTCGATGTAGACCACCTCGCCGCCCTCGTACGCGGCCAGATGCACGGTCTGGCCGGTGGCGGCGTTCAGCTCGGCCAGGTGCGGGGCGGCGATCCGGCGCACGCCGCGCTGCTCCAGCGCCAGGCCGGAGAGCGCGAACAGGCCGGCGCCCAGGTGGTAGCGGTAGCCCGCGTCGCGGTAGACGAACCGTTCCTCCTCCAGGCTCTGGAGCAGTCGCAGCACGGTCGTCTTGTGGACGCCGAGCACCTCGGCCAGCTGGTCGAGGGAGCGCTCGCCCTCGCCCAGTTCGGCGAGGATGCGCAGGGCGCGGGTGACGGTCTGGCTCATCGTGCTCCGCTCGGAGGGCTCGGGCTGGGATCGCGGCGCGGGCCGGGGGCGCCGAGCGCGTCGCGGACGCCGCACGCGCCGCACGCGCCGGGAACGCGGGACGCGCCGGGAGCGCGGCGCCGGCCGGGGCTGCGGCGGGGGCCGGGATCGCTGCTCATTCTGCCCGTGCCCACCGGGCCGCGCGGGCCGGGCCCGCGGGGACGGCCGGGCCGGAGATGCCCCGTGCGCACACCCGGGTGGCCGCCCAGTCGGCGGGCGAGGCGTCGAGCAGCGCCGCCACCACGGCGGCGGGCGGCAGCTCGGCCTGGTCGCCGTGGGCCGTCAGCGCGCAGGCGGCGCTCAGGTGGCCGAGTCGCAGCCGACGGCGCTGGTCCAGGCCGCGGACGGTGCCGGCCAGGTAGCCCGCGGCGAACGCGTCGCCCGCGCCGGTGGCCTCGACCACCTCGACGGCCAGCGCCGGCTCGGCCACCGCCGTGCCGTCCCGCTCCAGGGCGGTGACGACGCGGGCCGCGTCCTTGACCACGACCGTGGCGGGGGAGGGGAAGCGCCGGCGCAGCGCGGACGGGTCCCCGGTGCCGAAGGCGGCCTCCGCCTCGTCGGCGCCGAGCAGCAGCAGGTCGGCGGCGTCCAGCAGCGGTGGCAGGACGGCCGGGTCGCGGCCGTGCCAGAGCGCGGGGCGCCAGTTGAGGTCGAAGCTGATCAGCCGGCCCGGGCGCGGGGCGGCGAGCAGGGCGCGCAGCAGGGCCAGGCAGTCGTCGGAGAGCGCGGCGGTGATGCCGGACAGGTGCAGCAGTCGGGCACCCGACAGCAGGCGCGCGGCCGCCGGGTCGGTGAGCAGGGCGGGCGAGAGCGCCGCGGCTGCTGAGCCGCGCCGGTGGTAGTGCAGCCGGCTGCGGCCGGGCCCGAGGTCGTGGCGGTGGCCGCTGTCGCCACCGACCTCCTTGAGGTAGAGGCCGGTCGGGCGGGCCGGGTCCACGGCGACCGCCGAGACGTCCACGCCGCGGGCGGCGACCTCGGCGAGCAGCCGCCGCCCGAAGCCGTCGTCACCGACCCTGCTGATCCAGGCGGTCGGAACGCCGAGCGCGGCCAGCGCGCCGGCCACGTTGGACTCCGCTCCGCCGACCGACAGCCGGAAGGTGTCCACCGCCTCCAGCGGGCCCGGGCGGTCCGGGAGCAGGACGGCCATCGACTCGCCCACGCAGACGGCCGTCGGGGGAGGCCCGGGGCGGCTCGGGCCCGGGGTGTCCTGTCGCGGCATCAGCTGGGCTCCTCGTCTGCGGCGGCCGTTCCGTTGACCGTGATCCGGCGCCGATGCTAGAACCGTGATGCCAGCATGTGCAACCCTCATTGCACATGTTGCAACATGGCAGATGGAGGAAGACGGTGGAGCAGACGTTCGCAAGCCCCGGCACCGGGCCGGGCATCGACGACGCCGCGGTGGCGGCCCTCGCCGACGAGACGCTCGACTGGCGGTTCAAGGCCGCCCCGTCGGACTCTCCCCCCGCCCGGTACCCCGGAGACGCCGCCGGCGCGCGGAGCGTCCGGGACTGGTTGGCCACCGGACCGACCCTCGACGGGCTCGGCACCCCGCTGCTCACCCTGGACGGCGCCGCGCTCGACCACAACATCCGCACCATGGCCCGCTGGTGCGCCGAGGCCGGGGTCGCACTCACCCCGCACGGCAAGACCACCATGGCGCCCGCGCTCTGGCAGGCGCAGCTCGCCGCCGGCAGCCACGGCATCACCCTCGCCAACCTGCCGCAGGTGCGCGTCGCCCGGGCCTTCGGCGTCGAGCGGATCCTGCTCGCCAACACCCTGATCGACCCGGCCGGACTCGCCTGGCTCGCCGCCGAACAGGCCGCCGACCCGGCCTTCGCCCTCGTCTCCTGGGTGGACTCCACCGAGAGCGTGCGGCTGATGGACGAGGCCCTGCGCGCCGCCGGGGCCGACCGGCCGGTCGAGGTCCTCGTCGAACTCGGCGGCCCCGGCGGGCGGACCGGTGCCCGCGGCGTGGACGCGGCCGTCGAGATCGCCGCCGCCGTGCTGCGCGCCCCCACCCTGCGCCTCGCCGGCGTCGGCGGCTACGAGGGCGCCCTCGCCCACGACGCGACCGCCGACGCGCTGGCCACCGTCCGCGGCTACCTCCGGGCCCTCGCCGAGCTGCACGGCCGGCTCGCCCGCGCCTACCCCGACGACGCCCGACCCGTGGTCTCGGCGGGTGGCAGCGCCTACTTCGACCTGGTCGTCGAGGAGCTGACGGCACTGCCGGACGCCATGGTGGTGCTGCGCTCCGGCGCCTACGTCGCGCACGACGACGGCTTCTACCGGGGTATCTCTCCGCTGGTCCGGGGCGCCGGCGCGACGCCCTTCCGCGGCGCGCTGCACGGCTGGGCCCGGGTGGTCTCCCGGCCCGAGCCGCAGCTGGCCCTGCTGGACGCCGGAAAGCGCGACCTGCCCTTCGACGAAGGCCTGCCGGAGCCGCAACTCGTACGCGGCGGGGCCCGGTTGACCGGGACGGCGGCTCGGATCACCGCGCTCAACGACCAGCACGCCTTCCTGCGCGACGCGGGCGACCTCGCTCCGGTCGGCGCGGTGCTGCGGCTCGGCGTCTCGCACCCGTGCACCGCCTTCGACCGGTGGACGGCGATCCCGGTGCTGGACTCCGCCGACGCCGCCGAGCCGAAGGTCACCGGCCTGGTCAGGACGTTCTTCTGATGGCCGGCGGCAGACCGGCGCCCGGGGCGGTCGTGTTCCGGGGCGCGACCGTCGTCGACGGCACCGGGGCCGACCGCTACCGGGCGGACGTGCGGATCGCCGACGGCCTGATCACCGAGATCGGCCACGGCCTCGGCGCCCCCGCGGTGGTGGACGCCGACGGGCTCGTCCTCGCCCCCGGATTCATCGACATGCACGCCCACTCCGACCTCGCCCTGCTGCTCGAACCCGAGCACCCGGCCAAGGTCACCCAGGGCGTCACCTGCGAGGTCCTCGGCCAGGACGGCCTGTCCTACGCCCCGGTGGACGACACCACCCTGCCGCTGCTGCGCCGCCAGCTCGCCGGCTGGAACGGCGATCCGGCGGACCTCGACTGGGACTGGCGCGGCGTCGCGGACTACCTGGACCGGCTCGACCGCACCGGCCCGGCCGTCAACGCCTGCTACCTCGTCCCGCACGGCACGCTGAGGGCCCTCGCCATGGGCTGGGCCGACCGGCCGCCGACCCCGGCCGAACTCGACCGGATGCGCCAGCACCTGGCGCAGGGGCTGCTCGACGGCGCGGTCGGCATGTCCAGCGGTCTCAGCTACACCCCCGGCAGCTACGCGGACACCGCCGAGCTGGTCGAACTGTGCCTGGTGGTCGCGGCCTACGGGGGCTTCCACGCACCCCACCAACGCTCCTACGGTGCGGGCGCGTTGGAGGGGTACGCGGAGATGGTGGAGATCTCCCGGCGGACCGGCTGCGGCCTCCACCTGACCCACGCCACGATGAACTTCGACGTCAACCGGGGCCGGGCCGGCGACCTGCTGGCCCTCGTCGACCAGGCCCTCGCCGACGGCGTCGACCTCACCCTGGACAGCTACCCGTACCTGCCCGGATCCACCACCCTGGCCGCCCTGCTGCCCGGTTGGGCCACCGAGGGCGGCCCGGAGGCGACCCTGGACCGGCTCGCCGACCCGGTGGTCCGCGAACGGATCCGGTACGAGGTGGAGGAGAAGGGCAGCGACGGCTGCCACGGCGTCGTCACCGACTGGGCGACCATCCAGATCTCCGGCGTGCGCTCGCCCGCACTCGCGGACAGCGTCGGCCGGACCGTCGCCGAACTCGCCGCCGAGCAGCGGCGCGGCGGCACCGAGGTCTTCCTCGACCTGCTGCGCCGCGACGACCTGGCCACCACGATCCTCCAGCACGTCGGGCACGAGGAGAACGTCCGGGCGATCATGCGCCACCGGGTGCACACCGTCGGCAGCGACGGACTGCTGGTCGGTGCCCGGCCGCACCCGCGGGCCTGGGGAACCTTCCCCCGCTACCTCGGCCACTACGGCCGGGAGCTGGGCGTCCTGACGCTGGAGGAGACCGTCGCCAGGATGACCGGCCGCCCGGCCGCCCGGCTGGGCCTGCACCGGCGCGGGCGGATCGCCCCCGGCCACCACGCGGACCTGGTGCTCCTCGACCCGGCGAGGATCCGGGACGCCGCCACCTTCGAGCACCCCCGGCGCCCAGCCGAGGGCGTCGAGCACGTGTACGTCAACGGCACCGCCGTCGTCCGGCAGGGCCGCACCACGGGCGCCAGGCCCGGACGCGCCCTGCGCCGCACCGACCGAGGAACCCAGGCCAGATGACCTCCCTCTCCGCCCTGCACGAGGAAAACCAGGTGATCGCGGTGGTCCGCGCCCACCGCATCCCGGACGCCGCCGCGCTCTGCGCCGCCCTCGCCGAGGGCGGCATCGGCTGGACCGAGTTCACCTACACCACGACGGACGTGGTGGACCACCTGCGGCGGGCCGCCCGGGCCGGCCACCGGGTCGGCGTCGGCACCGTGCTGACGGCCGAGCAGGCCGTCCGCGGCGTCGACGCCGGGGCGTCCTTCCTGGTGACGCCCGGCTGCCGGCCCGAGGTCGCCCGGGCCGCGCAGGAGGCCGGAGTGCCCCTGGTGATGGGGGCGCTCACCCCGACCGAGGTCGCCCGGGCCGTGGACCTCGGCGCCGCCGCCGTCAAGATCTTCCCGGCCCGGGCCTTCGGCCCCGGCTACTTCAAGGACCTGCGCGGGCCCTATCCGGACGTCCGGCTGGTCGCCTCCGGCGGGGTCAACGCGGGCAACGCCGCGGACTTCCTGGCGCAGGGGGCGCTCGCGGTCTGCGCGGGGACGGACGTGGTGCCGCCGGACGCGGTCGAGGCCGGGGACTGGTCGGGGATCACCCGGCGGGCCCGGGCGTTCACCGAGGCGTGCGCGCAGGGCGCCGGCCGGGGCGACGGCGCGCGGTAGGCGGCGGGGCGGCCGGCGTGGGGTAGACGGCGGGCCGGCGGCGCGGGGTAGGCGGCGGGGCGGCGTGCGGTCGGGCGGCGGCGGGCCGACGGGCGTCGGTCAGGGGTTGCCCGGCCGGCCGTCGGGGCGGCGGGCTGTCGGGACGGCCGGGTTTGGACGAGAATCGGTGGGCCCCAGCTCCAGCCCCGGCCCGTCGGACCCGGCCCCCCGGATCCGGCCCCGGCCCCGGACCAGGTAGGAGGACCCAGTTCATGACCTCGACCCGCCCCGGCCCCGACTGGCTCGCCGACGCCGTCCTCTACCAGATCTACCCGCAGACCTTCGCCGACTCCGACGGCGACGGCATCGGCGACTTCGCCGGGATCACCGAGCACCTGGAGCACCTCTCCTGGCTCGGCGTCGACACCGTGTGGCTCAACCCCTGTTTCGCCTCGCCGTTCCGCGACGCCGGCTACGACGTCACCGACTACCTCACCCCCGCCCCGCGCTACGGCCGCACCGAGGACCTGGTGGAGCTGGTCGAGGCCGCCCGCCGCCGGGGCATCCGGATCCTGCTCGACCTGGTGGCCGGCCACACCTCCGACCGCCACCCCTGGTTCCTGGCCTCCGCCGAGGACCCGGCCGACCACCGCTACATCTGGTCCGAGCAGCGGGTGGACGGCTTCGTCGCCTCGCCCGGCAGTCGCACCGGCTGGTACCGGCCGAACTTCTTCGACTGCCAACCCGCACTCAACTTCGGCTACGCGCGCACGAGTTCCGCCGAGCCCTGGCGCCAGTCGGTGGACGCCGACGGGCCGCGGGCCAACCGGGCGGCGCTGCGCGGCATCATGGCGCACTGGCTCGGCCTCGGCATCGCGGGCTTCCGGGTGGACATGGCCTACTCGCTGGTCAAGGACGATCCGGGCCTGGTGGAGACCGCCAAGCTGTGGACCGGCGTCCGCGACTGGCTCGACCGCTCGCACCCGCAGGCCGCCCTGTTCGCCGAGTGGGGCGACCCGGCCGCGGCCGTCGCGGCCGGCTTCCACGCGGACTTCTTCCTGCACTTCGGGGGCGCCGACCACGGCCTGCCGCTGCGGTCGCTGTGGAACAACGGCGCCGGGACGGTCGAGGAGTTCTGGCGGCAGGGCCCCTGCTACTTCGAGGCCGAGGGGCGCGGCACCCCGCAGACCTTCCTGGACGCCTGGCGTTCCGCCGCCGAACTGACCGAGGGCGGCGGCTACATCGCGCTGCCCACCGCCAACCACGACTTCTCCCGGCTGGCCACCGGCCCGCGCACCGCCGAGCAGCTCGCCGCGGCCTTCGCGTTCCTGCTCACCTGGCCCACCCTGCCGGCCGTCTACTACGGCGACGAGATCGGCATGCGCTACCTGCCCGGGCTGCCCGACGTGGAGGGCAGCGTGCTCGGCCCGCGGTACAACCGGGCCGGCTCGCGCACGCCGATGCAGTGGCGGCCCGGACCGGCGGCGGGCTTCTCCAGCGCGCCGCCCGAGCGCCTCTACCTGCCCGTCGACCCGGACCCGCGGCGGCCGGACGTGCTCTCCCAGCGGGCCGACCCGACCTCGCTGCTGCACACCGTCCGGCGGTTGATCGCGCTGCGCCGGGCGCACCCGGGCCTGGGCGCGTCCGGCGGGGTGGAGGTCCGGCACGCCGGGTACCCGCTGGTGTACGTCCGGTCCGGTCGGTACCTGGTGGCGGTCAACCCGCGCCGGGAGCCGGGGTCGGTGCGGCTCGCGGACGGTCCGGCGCGGCCGCTGGACGTGCAGGGCGTGCGGGTGGTGGACGGGGAGCTGCGGGCGGACGGGTTCTCGTACGGGGTGTTCGACCTGGGCTGACGCCGCGGCCGGCGGGTGCGGCCGGTGGGCCGGTGGCCGGCCGGGTGGCGGGGTAGCCGGGTGGCGGGGGTGGCCCGTCTTCCGGTCGACGTCGGATAGTTGTAAGCTACATCCTTAGATGGTTGCATTTACCACCTGATTTGGTGGCGTCCGCCATCTGCGAGTCCTGCATCGACCCCACCGGAGGGCGGCCAGCACGCCATGAGCACACCCCAGACCCCCGCCGCGCCGCCCACCCCGGGGCACGCGCTCAAGCACCTCGCCACGCACCTGATCACCCCGCTGCTGATGTGCCTCGGGATGGCCCTCGCCTACCAGGGCGCCTTCCACCAGCCCGAGCCGCGCCACCTCGCGGTCGCCGTGGTCGGCACCGACGCGCAGGCGCAGGGTCTGGCCCGGGCCGTCCGGGCCGAGGCCGGCGACGCCCTCGACGTCCGTACCCTGCCCGACCGGGCCGCCGCCGAGCAGCAGCTGCGCGACCGCACCCTGGTCGGCGCCTTCGTCCCGGACGCGCACCGCCCCGAACTGGTCGTCGCCAAGGGGAACTCGGAGACCTCGGTGGTCGCCGCCACCGCCGTGTTCAGCACGGTCACCGACCGGCAGGGCGTCCCGCTGCACGTCACCGACCTCACCACGCCGGCCGAGGGCGACCCGACCGGCCAGGGCCTGTTCTTCCTGCTGGTCACGCTGAGCATCGGCTCCTACGCCAGCGTCGCGGCGATCGGCGCCGCCGGCGCCGGCCTGAACCTGCGGACCCGGGCGCTGGCCGGCCTCGCGGTGTCCCTGGTGGTGAGCGTGATCGGGATCGTCACGGCGGGCCCGGTCTTCCACGTGGTCGACCACGACCGGGCCGCGGTCTGGGCGCTCGGCTGGCTCTACTCGGCGGGCGTGGTGACCATCGGCGTCGGCCTGCACACCTTCCTGAAGAAGTGGACCACGCTGGCCCTGATGGTGCTGTTCGTGATGCTGAACTTCACCACCTCCGGCGGCATCTACCGGCCCGAGCTGCAGAACGCCTTCTTCGGTGCGCTGCACGGGTTCTGGACCGGCGCCGGCTTCCTGGAGGGCGCCCGCGACATCCTCTACTTCGACGGGGGTGCGGGCTTCGGCGGGCACGTCCTGACGCTGGCGGTCTGGCTGGTGCTGGGCGGGGCCGTGCTGGCGGCCGCCGGGTGGTCCGAGCGGCGCGGGCGCCGTCCGGTCGGGACGGCGGCCGAGAGCGAGGAGGAACTGGCGGAGGCGGTCGCGGTCTGACCGCCCGCCGAGAGGCTCCACCCGGGCCGCGGGCACCGGCGCCGGGTGGGATCGAAGGCCCCGCGCCCGGCCCCGGACAGGCCGGACGCGGGGCCGTGGGCGAGCCGTCCGGGCTCGGTGGGCCTCAGCCGCGCCGGGCCGGTGCGGGTGGCCGGGTGAAGCAGCAGTCGCCGCAGACCCCGGCGCCCGGCCCCACCCGGTAGTACAGGCAGCAGCTCGAACGACGGAAGGCGGCGCCGTGCGGCCCGGTGCGCAGCGTGCCCGTCCCGGCCAGCGGCGGACGGGCGAGCAGTTCGGCGACCAGCGCCCGGGCCCGGCCCGGGGCGTGCGCGTCCAGGACCCGCAGGGTGCCGGCCAGTGCGGACGCCGCGTTGCCCAGCAACAGCCCCGCGGACAGCGGCACGGCGGCCCGGACCGCCGCGGCCAGCGACTCCAGCCGGTCCGTCAGGACGGTCCGGTGCAGCCGGTCGGCGAGGCTGTCCGGCGTGCTGGGCGTGCTGGGCGTGCTGGGCGTGCTGGGCGTGCTGGGCGTGCTGGGCGTGCTGGGCGTGCTGGGCGTGCCGGCTGGCGGGGGCGTCGCGGGTGCGGGCTCCGGCGGCGTCCAGAGGTCGATCGGCCCCTGGTCCGGGATCCGCGTCCAGGCCCGCTCCAGCGTCGGGACCGTCCCCAGCAGCACGGCCGACCCGAGCCCCACCGACCAGAACCGGGCGGCCAGCCCGAGGTGCAGGATCGACGCCGCGACCCGTGGTTCGGCGGTGCCCAGCCGCTGCGCCACCACCCGGATCCGCCCGGCCAGCGGAGCGTCCGGGCCGGTGCCGAACAGGTCGGCCAGCGGGCGGAAGCCCGGCGGCGGGCCCTGGTCGGGTGCGGTGGGGGTGTCGAGCGCGAAGTACGGTCCGACGGCGGCGAGCCGGCCGTAGTCGACGGGCGGGCGGTCGGGTGCGGGGGTCACCGGCCTTCCCCTGTGAGGTCGGTGACCCCCGCGCCCGGGTCGGTGGGCCCGGGGGCGGCGCCCGGTGCGGGGCGGGGCTCGATCGGGCGGTCGACGGGCATCGGGTGGTCCTCCGGGGCGCTCGGGCGGGCGGTGGCGCCGCGCGGCGACGGGAGGCCCCGGCGGGGGTGGCTCAGCCGCGCACGGTGAAGTCGCCACCGGTGGTGCGGATGAAAGGTACCGTGCCCTGGCAGTCCGCGACCGGCAGGCCGAAGGCGCCCCAGACCCAGCCGAGCCGGTCCCCGCGGGGCCCGTCGTCCTCGACCGAGACGGCGACCTTCTGGCCGACCAGCGTGAGGCCCGGGAACCACGGCGCCTCGCCCTTGGTGATCACGCCGGTGGCGATGGCCTCCCGGCCGCCGACGCCCAGGCAGGTGACGTCCCCCTCGAAGTCCGCCACCAGCCGCCCGTCGGTGTGCACGTGGCGGACGTGGAAGTGCCCGCGGGTGGTCCGGGGGTCGGTGTTGACGTCGGCCCGGGCGTCCAGTTCGAAGCGGACCGGGTCGCCCGCGAAGTCGCCGAACGCGGCGGTGAGGACGGCTCCGCCGGTGCCGTGCAGCCGGGCCGTCCCGGCGGCGCCCCGGTCGGCCGGGGCGGCACCGGTCGGGTCCGCGGCGGCGGGAACGGCGGCGGCGACGGTCGCCAGCAGGCAGAGGGCGGCCGCGGTGACGGCGGGGCGACGGTTCATGGCGGGTTCGTCCTTCTCGACGGATGGGGACCGGTTTCGGTGCCACCACTCTCGTCGCAAGGGGTGCGGCCGCACCTCCCGCCGGGGAGGGGAGTCGGCGGCCTCGGGCTCCACCGCGAGGAGGAGCGCGGCCTCCCCCGGGAGAGCCGCCGTCCCGCCGTCCGGCCTGGTCACGGACACGGCGGACACGGGGGGCGCGGCGGGCGCGGCGGACCGGCGTGAACGCGCGGACGGTGTCGCGGATTCCCTCGTCCCGCCCCGCCCCGCCCCGGTGTCGGACGGCCCGGACGCAGGGCGTCCACGGGGCCGAGGGGGTGCCCCGTGGACGCGTGGAACCTGCGAGGTGGGGGTGGCCTCCGGGCGTCACGCCCTCCGGCCGGCAGTTCGATCGTCGACCGAGGTAGTGCCAGCGGCAGACCCTGATCCGTCTCGATCTGTCGCCACTGCCTCCTGCGGTCGAACTCCTTCAGCTACCTCGCAGGTCCACTTCCATCATGCGCCTCCCACGCCGGGTGCACCAGGGGTCGACGGCCTGGAATCGGGCGTTTTTCGCAACTCGGGCGGATCGTGCGTTCCCGGGCGCCCGTCGGGCGCGTCCTACGGCGCGGGCCACCCGTCGACGAAGCCGAGGGTGCGGTGGTACGGCCCTCCGGGCCCGGTGCTGCGGTAGTCCTCCGTGCTGGTCCCGGTGCGGACGGTGGTGTCCCCGTCGTGGCGGTGGGCGGTGGGCCGCAGGGTGTGGTCGACGGTGGAGTGCTCGGTGACGTGCCCGCCGGTGGCCGTGGTGGCCTCGCGGTGGTAGCCGAGGTCCATGGTGGTCCGCTGGTCGGTGTTGCCGGCGGCGTCGTGGGTGGTCCGGTAGCCGACGTCCAGCGGTTCGCCCTCGTGCACGGTGGTGGTGCGGCGCGGGCCGCCGCCCCAGCTGGTGGTGGTGCGGGTGAGGTCGGTGCCGTTGTGCAGGGTGATGTCGTTCCCGCCGTCGCGCAGCTGTTGGGCGGAGCGGAAGACGAGGTCGTCGCGGACCTCGGTGGTGATCCGGCCGTGGGAGGTCTGGACCCAGCCGCGGGCGAGGTCGTGGCGGCCTGCCGTGACGGTCCAGTCGCCGCTGCCGCCGCCGTGGTCGGTGAGGTCGGTGCCGACGGTGGCCTCGGCGGCGACCCGGTGGTCGGTGAGCTGTCCGGTGGTGCGGGCGGCGCCGTGGTCGACGTCGGCGAACAGGTTGACCTGGCCGGTCCAGACGTCGTTGCTCTGCGCCTCGGCGGCGTTCACGCCGATGCCGACGGTGTGCGGGCGGCCGTCGACGAGCAGGCCGACGTAGGGGGTGAGGTCGAGCCGGTAGGCGGGCAGGTCGAAGGCGAAGACGCCGGGCACGGGCCGCCAGAGCAGCGGGTCCCAGCCGCCGGTGTAGATCACCGGGTAGGGCCAGACGGCGCCGGCCGTGCGCCCGTCGACGGTCAGCCGCAGCTCGCGGAACGGGCCCTTGCCGCAGGCGCCGAGGCCCGGGTTGGCGCTGACGAAGGCGTCCGGGGCGGAGGCGTAGGCGAACTCCTCGCAGGCGCCGCCGCCGCGGGTGTAGACCTCGGCGGTGAGGCGCTCCAGGTTCTGCGGGAAGGTGAGGTCGCGGCCGGCGGTGGGGGCGGCCTGGGTGAGCGCGAACGGGCCGGTGGTGAGCAGCCGGTCGGCGGTGCGGGCGGCCGGCCGGTGGCGGTCGGCGGTGTAGAAGGTGAGGCTCGCGCTGATCGTGAAGACGCCGGTGTAGGTGGCGTCGGTGACGTTGGCGAGGTCGAAGGAGAAGGGCTGCGGGCCTGCAGTGAACAGCGGGGCGTAGCGGGTGACGTCGTGTTCGAGGCTCCACTCGATGCCGTCCTTGGACGGTTCGGGGGTGGAGGAGAGCAGCACCTGGACGCCGCCGACGCGGACGCTGAAGATCCGGTCGAACTGCCGCCCGGCGACCTGCCCGTGGAGGTCCATGACCACGGCCGACCAGGGGCCGGCGCAGTCGGCGGGCGGGGTCAGGGTGGCGGTGTACGGGGTGTCGGGCGGGTTGCCGTAGCCGTTGCGGAACGGCTGGTCGTGCATCACCTCGACGGTGCAGGAACGGGTGTCGGGGCGGGTCAGCGGCTGCGTGGCGGTGACGGGGTCGTGGTAGTCGGTGCCGAAGTCGGCGCGGGCGGGGCCGGCGGCGGTGAGGGTGCCGGCGAGCGTCAGGACGGCGGCGCCGAGTAAGCCGGCGGCGCGGCGGAGCAGGGGGCGGACGGCCAAGGCGGATCCCCGGGGTCGGGCGGCCGGCGGGCCTCGCCGCGGGCCGGGTGGGTGATCCGGGCATCCTTCCGGTGCTGGCATGGCAGCGTCAATGGGTCGGGGTGGCGGCCGGTGGTCAATGAGTCGGTGGTCGGTGGTCACTGGGCCGGTGGTCGGGGGGGGCGGGTGCCGGCCCGTGTCGCCCTCCGCCGCTCCGGGGGCTCAGTCCGCCGCCAGGGCCGCGGCCTCCTGCCGGAACAGGTCGCGCAGGGCGCCCAGCAGCGGGCGCCGGTCGTCCGCCCGCCACTGCATCTCCAGCGGCAGGGTGGCCCGGCCCTCCAGCCGGACGGTGGTCACGTCCCCGGTGAGGTGTCCGGTCATCGAACCGGGCACCAGCGAGAACGCGCGGTTGCGGGCGAGCAGGTACAGCCGGGACCCGACGATCCGTGGCGGGCTGACCAGCACCGGCGGGTCGACGCCGCGCTCCGCGCAGAGGCCGAGGACGTGGTCGTGGTAGCGCGGGTGCTGCTCGCGCGGCCACGACAGCAGCGGCAGGTCGCCCAGTTCGGCGAGGTGCAGGGCGGCCCGGCCGGCCAGCGGATGGTCCCGGCCGAGGGCGACCCGCACCGGCTCGTCGGCGAGCCGCTCCAGACGGTAGCCGGGCGCCTCGTCGAGGAACCGGCCGAGGCCGATGTCGGCCAGTTCGGCGGCCAGGGTGGCGGAGACCTGCCCGGTGTCGACGGCGAGTTCGGCGGTGGTGAGGGCGGGCAGTTCCAGCTCGGCCCGGCTGACGACGGCGGGGAGCAGCCGGTTCACCACGCTCGGCGAGGCCACGATCCGGGCCGTCCGCAGCCGGGACTCCTCGTGCAGCCGCACCCGGGCCAGCAGCGCCTCCGCCTGCCCGAGCAGCCGGCCGCTCTCCGCGGCCATCACCGCGCCGGCCCCGGTGAGCGCGACCGACCGGCGGCTGCGGTCGAACAGCTCGACGCCGACGGCCCGCTCGAGCCGGGCCACCTCCTGGCTGACCGTCGGCTGCGAGATGTGCAGCCGTTCCGCGGCCCGGCCGAAGTGCAGCGTGTCGGCGACGGCGAGGAAGACCTCGAGCTGACGCAAGGTGAGACCCATGCCCGAAGACTAGTTCGCGCCCGTGACCGATAGCCGGGAGGCTATCGGAAGCCCCGGGACTCATTCTGGATTCCGATGCGGACGGTCCATACGCTGAACGGCACGTCGCCCCGTCCCGGTGGCACCTCACAGGAGGACCGCATCATGACCGGACTGCCCATCAGCACTCCCGAGGCCGGCGGCCCCCCGCGGGCCGTCCACGTGGCGGACGAGGTCGCCCGGGCCGTGGCCGACGGCCGGCCCGTCGTCGCCCTCGAGTCGACGATCTTCACGCACGGCCTGCCGCGGCCCCGCAACCTGGCCGTCGCGCTGGCGGCCGAGGCGCAGCTGCGCGACGCGGGCGTCGTGCCGGCCACCATCGGCGTGCACCAAGGGGTGCCCACCGTCGGCCTGACCACCGAGCAGATCACCGAGCTCGCCGCGACCGACGGCCTGGACAAGGTGAGCCTGCGCGACCTGCCCGTGGTCGCCGCGTTCGGCCGGCACGGCGGGACCACCGTCGCCGCCACCGCCTTCCTCGCCCACCGCGCCGGCATCCGGGTGTTCTCCACCGGCGGCCTGGGCGGCGTGCACTTCGGCGCGTCCGAGAGCTTCGACGAGTCGGCCGACCTGACCACCCTGGCCGCCACGCCCGTCACCGTGATCAGCGCGGGCGTGAAGTCCATCCTCGACATCCGGGCCACCCTGGAGCGCTTCGAGACCTACAACGTCCCGGTCATCGGGTACCGGACCCGCCGGTACCCCGGCTTCTACGTCACCGACTCCGGCCACGAGATCGCCTACCGCGTCGACTCGCCCGAGGAGGCCGCGCGGGTCATCGACGCCCGGGACGCCCTCGGGTTGCCGCAGGCCGTCCTGATCGCCAACCCCGTCGACCCGGCCAAGCAGCTGCCGCCGGACGAGCTGGACGGCATCCTGGCCCGCGCCCGGGCCGAGGCCGAACGCCGGGGCATCACCGGGAACGCCGCCACGCCGTTCCTGCTCGACCACATCCAGCGCGACACCGGGGGCCGCAGCCTGGAGGTCAACGTCGAGGTCTACCGGGGCAACGTCCGGCTCGGCGGCGAGATCGCCACCGCCCTCGCGGCGGCCGCGAAGACCGGGGCCTGACCGTGCTCGGGGTGCTCGGCGACCTCGTCGAGGACGTCGTCGTCTGGGTCGACGGGCCGCTGCGCCACGGCACCGACTCGCCGGCCCGGGTGTTCCGGCGCCGCGGCGGCAGCGCGGCCAACGTGGCGGGCTTCGCCGCCGGGCGGTGTCCGGCCCGGTTCCTCGGCTGCGTCGGCGACGACCCGGTCGGCGACGCCGTGGTGGCCGAACTGGCCGGCCACGGCGTGGACGTGAGGGTGCAGCGGCGCGGCCGGACCGGCAGCGTCGTGGTCCTGATCGACCCGGACGGCGAGCGGACCATGCTGCCCGACCGCGGCGCGGCCACGCTGCTGGAACGGGTGCCCGACGCGTGGCTGGCCGGCCTGACCCACCTCCACGTGCCCGCCTACTCCTTCGACGGCGATCCGGTCGGCCGCACGGCGGTGGACGCGCTCGCCCGGGTCCGCAGGGCCGGCGGCACCACCTCCGTCGACGCCTCCTCCACCGGGATGCTGGAGCGGTACGGGCGGGAGCGCTTCCTCGCCCTGCTGGCCGGGCTGGCACCGACCTTCGTGTTCGCCAACCGCTCCGAGTCCGAGTTCCTCGGACTGCTGGCGGGCGGGCTGCCGGGGCCGGAGCGGGCCGGCCTGCCGGCCACCACGGTGGTCACCAAGGCGGGCGCCGAGCCGACCACCGTCGACGCGCCGGGGGAGGAGCTGCGCACCGTACCGGTGCCACCGGTGAGCGAGGTGCGCGACCTCACCGGCGCGGGGGACGCCTTCGCCGCCGGGTTCCTCGCCGGGTTCCTGGAGACCGGCGACCTCTCCGGGGCGGCCGCGCTCGGGCACCGCACGGCGGCCCGGGTGCTCGCCTCGCCGGGGGCCTCGTTCGCCGGGGGGTGAGCGGGGCGGGGTGGGTCGGGGAGGGACGGGCCGGGGTCGTTCGTGGCGGGGCGGCCGTCGCGGCGCGGGGTGGTGCGGCTCAGCGCAGCGCGTCCTTGCGGAGGAAGCGCTTCAGCCGCTGCCACGGCCAGGTGTTGATCACGTCCTCGGCGGTGAGCCCGCCGCGCTGCGCCGTGCCCACGCCGAAGCGCGGGTAGGCGAGCTGGCCGGTGGCGTGGGCGTCGCTGTCGATCGAGAATCGGACGCCGTGCCGCTTCGCCCGCAGCACGTCCTCGTCGCGCAGGTCGAGGCGCTGCGGGGAGCTGTTGACCTCGATCGCGGTGCCGGTGCGAGCGGCGGCCGCGAACACCGCGTCCAGGTCGACGTCGATCGGCCCGCGCCGGCCGATCCGCCGGGTGGTGAGGTGGCCGATGACGTGCACGTACGGGTTCTCGCAGGCACGGATCAGCCGACGGGTCTGGGCGTCGCGGCCGGCCGTGAAGTGCGAGTGGACGGAGGCCACGCAGACGTCGAAACCGGCCAGGAAGTCGGCCGGCCAGTCCACCCCGCCGTCCGGGCCGATGTTCAGCTCGGTGCCGTGCAGCAGGCGCAGCCGGCGGTGGCGGCCGGCGAGGGCGCGCAGCCGTTCGCGCTGCGCGAGCATCTTCTCGTCGGTCATCCGCTGCATCACCAGGTCCGGGGCGTGGTCGGTGACGGCGTAGTACGAGTAGCCGCGGGCGGCGGCGGTGTCGACCATCTCCTCCAGGGTGGCCAGTCCGTCGGTCAGGTCGGTGTGCGTGTGCAGGTCGCCGCGCAGGTCCGACTCCTGTACGAGGTCCGGGAGTTCGCCGCGCAGGGCGGCCTCGATCTCGCCCCGGTCCTCGCGCAGCGGCGGCGCGATCCAGGGCAGGCCGAGCGCCGCGTACACCTCCTCCTCGGTCGCCGAGACCACCTTGGCCCCGCCGTCGACCTCGAACAGCCCGTACTCGGAGAGCTTCAGCCCGGTCCGGACGGCCATCGTGCGGAGTCTGACGTTGTGCGCCTTCGAGCCGGTGAAGTAGAGGAGCGCCGCGCCCCAGTCCTCCTCGGGGACGACCCGCAGGTCCACCTGCACGCCCCCGGTGGTGCGCACCGAGGTCTTGGTCGGCCCGCTGCCGATCACCTCGGCCACGTACGGGAGTCCGGTCAGCGCGGCCATCAGCGGCGCGGAGTCGGCGGCGGTCGCCAGCACGTCGATGTCGCCGACCGTCTCGCGCATCCGGCGCAGCGAACCCGCGTACGCACAGCGGGTGCAGCCGGGGACGGCGGAGAGCACGGCGACGAGCTGTTCGGCGAGCTCGGTGGCCGCGTCGAGCAGGCTGCGTCCGCCGGACTGCCGCATCACCTCGATGCCGTGCAGGATCTTCTCGCCGCTGCGCTCGCCGAACCCGGCCACGTCGGACAGCCGGTCGGCGCGGACCGCCTCGGCCAGGTCGTCGACGGAGGCGAGGCCGAGGTCGCGGTGGAGGGCGAGGGCCCGCTTGGGGCCGACGCCGGGCACCGCCATCATCTCCCGCACGCCGGGCGGGATCTCGGCGCGCAGCTCGTCCAGGGCGGTGATGCTCCCGGTGGACAGGTACTCGGCGACCTTCTCGGCGGTGGACCTGCCGACCCCGGGGATGCGCTGCAGGCCCTTGGCGTCCAGGCCGGCGAGGTCCTCGGGGTGGCCGCCGACCGCGCGGGCGGCCTTCTCGTAGGCGCGGGCCCGGAAGGCGTCCCCACCGGTGATGTTGATCAGGTCGGCGTACTCCTGGAGCAGCTCCCGCACCTGGTCGTTGAGCCGGGGCATGGGGTCAGTCTAGGTCCTGCCCCGGGACCCGGCCCGGGGCGCGGTCCGGGCCGCCGCCGCCCGCTGCCGGGCCCTCCTGCGCGGGTCCTCCGGTACTCCTCCACGAGACCTCCACCGGGCCGCCGGGTGCGGTCCGGAGGGGTCCCGGGGCCGGTCGGGCCCGTTGCGACGGGCCGCCCCGCCGGTCGGCGGGTGCCCGACCGGCCGCTCGGCGGGGGCGGCGCGCGGCCGCCGGCCCCCGAGCCGGATTGTCACCGGGGCGGGGGAGGCGCAGGCTGGCAGGAGGGCCTGGGAAGCGGCCCGCAGCGGTGGGCCGCCGTACCGGGGACGGCCGCCGGAGAAGCACGAGGGGCAGGGCGATGGCACGCGGGAAGCTCTGGGGCTACGTCGCGTCGGGGGCCCGGGCGCTCGGCGCCCGGGGCGTTCCGGGACGGGCCGGCGGCGGGGCGGTGGACGAGGCCCCGGGGCCCTTCCACCCGGGGGCGATGGCGGGGCCGCGGGCGCTGTCCGGGCCGGAGCTGGAGCGGCTGGGCTGGACCGGCCGGCAGAGCGGCTGCGAACCGCGGGCACGGCACGTCCAGGTGGCCGAGGTGGTGCGCCGGGTGGTGCGCGGCGGCGGCCGCGCCGCGGCCGTGACGGTCCGGGTCGCGCCCGGGCTGCCGGTGGTGGCCGGGGACGCCCGCCGGCTGGAGGCCGCGCTGGCGGGCCTGGTCGACCACGCCGTCCGGCGCAACCCGCCGGGCGGGCGGGTGCTGGTCCGGGCCGAGGTGGCGGGCGGGCCGGGGCCGGCGGCGGACGAGCTGGTGGCGGCGGGGCTGGGCGCGGCGGCCCGCCCGCGCGGGCGGGTGGAGATACGGGTGTCCGACCGGGGGACGGACGCGCTGCCCGAGGCGCGGGAGTGGCTGCTCGCGGGCGTGCGCCCGGACGGGCCGGTCGGGCCCACGGTGCACAGCCTGGTGCTGGCGGCGGGCGGGCGGGTCGCGGTCGAGCCGACGCCCGGCGGCGGGCTGACGGTGGTGCTGTTGCTGGCGGTGGCGCACGACTGAGCCGGGGGAACGCCGCGCCCGCGGGGAAGCCGGCCGCAGGGGACCTGACTGCGCGGAAGCCGGCCGCAGGGGACCTGACCGCGGCGAAGCCGGCCGCCGGGGAGCGAACCGCAAAGAGGCCTTCGCAAAAAACCCTTTGCAAAGAGTCCTTTGCGGTCGTACGCTCCTGCCATGACCGATGAAAGCGGCTGGAAGCACAGCGACGACCCGCACGCCGTCCTCACCGCCAGGGGCATGCGGGCGATGGCCCACCCCGTGCGGATGCAGCTGGTCGGGCTGCTGCGCAAGCACGGGCCGTCCACCGCGACCAGGCTGGCCGAACAGCTGGGCCTGAACTCCGGGGCCACCAGCTACCACCTGCGCCAGCTCGCCGCCGCGGGCTTCGTCGAGGAGGATCCGGAGCGCGGCAACGCCCGCGAGCGCTGGTGGCGGTCCTCGCACCCGCTCACCGTCTGGACGGGCGACGAGCTTGCCGACGAGGAGCCCGACACGGCCGTCGGCTTCCTGCGGTCCGTCCTGGCCGCCCACACCCTGCTCGGCCAGCGCGCGCTGGACGCCTTCGAGACGATGCCGCGCGACTGGCGCAGGACGGTCGACCTGAGCGACCTCGTGCTGCTGATCACCCCGGACGAGGCCGAGCAGCTCTCCGCCGAACTCTCCACCGTGATCGGCCGGTACCGCCGGGTCGACACCGCCGGTCCGGCGCCGGAGGGCGCCGAGCCGGTGGCCGTGGTCCTGCACGTGCTGCCCGAGCCGCAGGCCGAGCCCGCGGCGGAGGAGCCCCGATGACCGCCGCCGCGACCACCGGGGCGGCCACCGCCGCGCCGTCCGCGCGCAGCCTCCGCCCGCTGGCCGGGGTGCTCGCCGCCACCGCCGTCTCCCTGACCGGCACCCGGATCTCCGCGATCGCCCTGCCCTGGTTCGTCCTCGCCACCACCGGCAGTGCCACCATGACGGGCCTGGTCGCCTTCGCGGAGATGACGCCCTACGTCCTGGTCAAGGCCCTGACCGGGCCGCTGGTCGACCGCCTCGGCCCGCGCGTGGTGTCCTGGACGACGGACGCGGTGAGTGCGGTCGCCGCCGGCCTGGTCCCGCTGCTGCACGCGCAGGGGCTGCTGCCGTTCTGGCTCCTGCTGGCGGTGGTCGCGGTGATCGGCGCGATGCGGGGCCCGGGGGACCTCGCCAAGTCGGTCATGGTCCCGGAGGCCGCCGACGCCGCCCGCGTGCCGCTGGAGCGGGCCACCGGGCTGTCCGGGGTCACCGAACGGCTGGCCTCCACGGTCGGGCCGGCGGTCGGCGGCGGGCTGGTCGCGCTGACGGGCCCGATGGCGGGGCTCGCGGTCAACGCGGCCACCTTCGCCCTCGGCTCCCTCGTCATCGCTCTCGCGCTGCCCCGCGGCATGGGCCGGGCGGCGGTCCCGGCCGCCGCGTCCGGGAGCCCGGCGGGGAGCCCGGACGGGGGCGCTGCCGAGGGTGCTTCCGGGGGTGTTGCCGTGGCGGAGGAGGCCGAACGGCCCGGCTACTGGCGGATGTTCCGGGAGGGCCTCGCCTTCCTGCGCTCCGAGCCGCTGCTGCTCACCGTGATCGTGATGGTCGGCATCACCAATCTGCTCGACGCCGGGTTCATGACGGTCCTGGTGCCGGTCTGGGCGCGGGAGTCCGGGAACGGCCCGGCCGCGATCGGCCTGACCGCCAGCGCGATGGGCATCGCCGCCGTGGCCGGCAGCCTGATCGCCGCGGCCGTCGCCCACCGGCTGCCCCGCCGGGCCGTCTTCTTCGCCGGGTTCCTGCTGGCCGGGGCGCCGCGCTTCCTGGTGCTCGCCGCCGGTGCACCGATGTGGGTGGTGCTCACGGTCTTCGCGGTCGGCGGGTTCGGCTCCGGGTTCCTCAACCCGATCCTCGGCGCCGTCCTCTTCGAGCGGGTGCCGCGCCACCTGCTCGGCCGCGTCCACGCCCTGGGCGACTCCCTCGCCTGGGCCGGGATCCCCCTCGGCGGTCTCCTCGCCGGCGCGGCGGTCGCCCTGGTCGGCCTGATGCCCACCCTGGTCGCCGGCGGTCTGCTGTACTTCGCCACCACCAACCTCGCGGGCCTCCGCCCGGAGTGGCGCGAGATGGACGGCCGCCGAGACCGCGACCGGGACCGCGGCTGTGACGCGGAGGTCCCGGCCGGCCGGGCCGAACGGGAGACGGTGCCGGTCCACTGAGCCGCGGCCGGCCCCGGGCTCCGGTCGGCCGTGCGGCGCCGGGCGCGCCTCCGTGGGGCCGTGTCGGCGGAGCTCCGGGCAGCCGGGCGGGGGTGCAGCGGCCGTAGCCCGCCGGAGGGGCGGCGGGGGCGGTCAGCGCGGGGCGGTGGCCGGGGGGAGCCGCTCGCGGTCGTCCGCGGCGGTGCGGCCCGACCACTGCAGGAGCAGGAGGCTCACGACTGCGGCCAGCGCGCACCAGGTGGAGACGAAGGCGAGGCGCCAGAGCAGGGCACAGAGCACGGCGCCCGCGCCGGTGAGCAGGCCGAGGCGGCGCAGCAGGCGGTCGCCGGAGGCGAGGAGGGGGCCGATGGTGGCCAGCAGGTAGCCGGAGAGCAGGAGGGCGGGGTGCGGGACGCCGATGCCGTAGCCGAGGGTGTGGCCGTGCTCGGCGGCCGTCACCGGGTGGGCCGCGACGGCCACCGCGAGCGGCACGGCGGACGGCCGCGCCGAGCACAGTGAGCACGGCCAGGACGGGCCCCGGTCGGCCGCGGCGGGCCGGACCGGCGGAGTGGTCCGATTCGGTGGCCGCGCACCACACACCGACGGGTACGAGCACGGGCAGCAGCGGCAGCGCGATCACCGCCCAGGCCGTGCGCGCCGCACCGCCGACGCCCTCGGGCAGCCCGCCGTCCGCATCGAGCCAGACCAGCGCCTCGATCAGCTGGTGCGTCCCCAGGACGAGGGGCAGCGAGGCCAGGAGGAGCCGCCGCGGCCGGCCGGCCCGCCGGGCACGGATCAGGCAGAGCACCCCGACACCGGCGATCACCCCACCGGCCACGGCGTCCGCCCGGGCGCTCCAGCACATCGGCCCGGCCCGCCTAGCCGGCTTTCCTGCTGCTGCCGCCACCGCCGGGGTCCTGGTCCCCGGTTCCGTCCTGCTTCCCGTTCCCGTCCCGGGCACTGTTCCCGTCCGGGGCCTTGCGGTACGGCGTACCGTCGGAGCAGCCCTCGCCCGGTGCGCCCGGTCCGTCCGGTGCGCCGGGTCCGTCCGGTCCGCTCGCGGCGGACGGCCCGGTGCCCTCCGGTGCGGCGGGGACGGCTCCCGGCGTCTCGCGGGCGCTCCCCGGCATCGCGGGGTGGCGTCCGATCACGATCACCCCGATGACGATGGCCACCAGCCCGGCCGCCTCCCACGCCAGCGCGCCCGGCGTCACCCGCAACCGGTCGCCGAGGAAGCCGACCGCGCAGGCGATGCCCGCGATCGGCTGGGCGGCGGTCAGCGCGGGCAGGGACATCCGCAGCGGTGCGGCCTCGAAGGCGCTCTGCACCAGCAGCAGCCCCACCACGCCCGCCGCCACCACCGCGTACGGCTGCCAGCTGCGCAGCACCGCGTCCAGCCCGTCGTGGTCGAGGCGCTGCGTGGTGGTGCGGGTGAGCGCGTCCTGGAGGCCGTAGAGCAGCCCGGCGGCCAGCGCCAACAGGGTCGCCTCCTCGAACAGCGGCAGCCGCCGGGCCAGCGAGACCAGCAGCAGGGTCAGCCCGACGACCGTGCCGACCACCAGCCAGTGCCGCAGCTCCCCGGCCGGAGCCCCGCCGCCGGTCGGTCTGCCCGCCACGATGAAGGCCGTCACCCCCAGGCCGAGCAGCAGCACCCCGGCCCAGCCCGAGCGGCCGAGGCTCTGACGGGTCAGCACCCGGGAGAGCGCCATGGCGAACAGCAGGTTGGTCGCGAGCAGCGGCTCGACCAGGGACACCTCGCCCTGGTTGAGGGCGAGCGCGGACAGGATCAGGCCGCTGACCATGAAGCCCGTGCCGAGCAGCCACTCGGGCATCCGCATCAGGTCCAGCAGCAGCCGCCAGTGCAGCAGGTCGGCACGGGGCGCCCGCTGCGCCGCGTGCTGCTGGAGGACGAAGCCGAGGCCCAGGCAGCAGGCGGCGCTGAGAGCGAGGAGGAAGACCGCCACGAAGGGACCACCCGGTTGTCGCTGCCGGCGCCGCGCCGGTGGGGTTCCGGGGCCGGTCGGCGGTCGCGGCGCGCTTCCGTCAGCGTACCGCCGGGGCGGCGGCGGGGCCCGGTCGGCGGACGGTCGGCGGTGCCCGTCGGGCCGTCCGCCGCCGGGCTTGCCGCCACGGGCGGGACGGGCGCACGCTGGTGTGAGCGGCCGCCACGGCTCACCGTCCGTGCCGGTCCCGACAGGCGTGGAGGGGGCCGCCGCCAGGAGGTGTGGGATGCACAACCAGTGGGACGTGGAGCTGAGCTTCGAGGAAGACGGTGTGCACACGGCGTGCGACGCCAGGCTGACGGGCGCCCGGGCGCCGGGCCTGAGCGCCCACGGCGAGTCCGTGAAGAGTGCGGACGACCGTCCGCTCGCCAGGATCGGCGAGGAGGTCGCCGCCTCCCGCGCCCTGGAGGCGCTGTCCCGCAAGCTGCGGGCCCAGGCCACCGGGGAGATCGACGACGAGGGGCACCGCCCGGGCTACCTGATCTACTGACGCCTCTCGGCAGCCGGCCGGTCGGCCGGCGCCGCGGCCCGTACGGGGGTGCGGCCGCGCCGCCCGGTCGGCGGTCGGCCGGTGGCCGGGGGGTGGCCGGCCGGCGGCGGAAACCCACTCGTCGGCCCTCCGGCCCCCGTGACAGCATGCCGGCATGACCCTCCCGTCCCCCGACGACCGGTTCGTGAGCACGGCGCTGTACTCCGTCTCCGAGGACGCCTGGCACCTGGAGCTGCACCGCGTCGACGACGCCGGCGCCCTGGTGCTGGCGGTGGTCCCCGACGAGGATCCGGCGCAACAGCCGTCGGTGTCCTTCGCCACCCGGGGCCGGCCGTCGGAGTCCTTCTGGGACGTGCCGTACGAGGTGATGCGCTGGTTCATGGACCAGGTGGACCGGCAGGTCCGGGAGTCCCGCGGCTGGATGGGTCTGCGGCCCGAACTCGTCGCGGTCGTCCACCGGTTGCGCGAGGAGCACCGGGGCTGGATCCTCGACGAGGACCTGCCGGGAGTCCTCGCGGAGCTGCGCGCCACCGTCCCGGAGGCCGAACTCCCGACGGTGCTGGAGGCCGCCTTCGGCCGCACCTCCTGAGTGCCGAGGGACACGATGAGTCGGCACGCGTCGGTGGTCGGCGGTGTCTTCCTCCTGAGTCCTCAGGACCGGACGCCCGGACCAGCGGCTTCCCGGAGCTTCCGCCGGAGCCGGGCCGCCGTGACCGCTGACACCTGAGGAGCGCGGCGGCCCCGGGGTGTGCCGATCGGGAGCCGGAGTGCACAGGGTGGCGGTTCGGGGCCCGGGTGTCCGGTCAGGCCGGTGGCGTGGCGAGGAACGCGGTCAGCCGTCGGTTGACCTCGGGGGCCGCGGCCATCGGCAGGTCGTGGTGGGAGGCGTCGGGGAGGACGTCCACCGTGGAGCCGGGCAGCGCGCGGCAGGCGGCCTGGGCGACCCGATGGGCGTCGTGCACCCGGCTGTGCTCGGCGAGGAGGGTGAGGGTCGGGGCGGCGAGGGTGCGCAGCCGGTCCGGGGTGGGGCGGGGGCCGGTGACGACGCGGGAGGCGGGGAAGTCGGAGTGGCCGAGGGCGTACACCTCGCGCCAGGCGGGGTCGAGCCGGGCGCCGCCGGTCTCCCAGTCGAGGAAGCGGCGGGCGCGGTCGGCGCTGCGACCGGGCAGGAACAGGGGCAGGGCGTGCAGCAGGTAGCCGGGGCGGAAGCCGGCGAAGCACTGGGTGGGGTCGAGGAGTGCGAGCCGGTCGACGCGGTCGGGTGCGTGCAGTGTGTACTGGAGGGCGATCCAGGCGCCGTAGGAGTGGCCGCAGAGGTCCGCCCGCGGGACGCCGAGGCCGTCGAGGACGGCGTCCAGCCAGCCGAGCAGTCCGGGGAGGCCGGCGAGGGCGGGCCCGTCGTGGACGCTGCGCCCCGGGTCGCCGATGAGGTCGACGGCGAGGACGCGGTGCCCCGCGGCGGCCCAGGAGCCGGCGTTGGCGGACCACAGGGTGGAGGTGGCGCCGCCGCCGTGCAGCAGGACGAGCGGGCGTCCGTCGGCGGGGCCGCAGGCGTTGATCCGGGTGGTCCCGTGCCCGGTGCGGACGGTGAGCGGCTCGACCGGGACGGGCCAGCGGTCCAGCAGGGCGTCGTAGGCGGCCAGGAAGGGTGCCGTGCGGTCGGGGGGTGAGGTGCGGGTCGAACGACGGCCGGTGCGGGCGGAACGGGCGCTGGATGCGGACAAGGCGAGCCTCCGCGGGCAGGATGCGGGCAGGATGGGTCTGCTGCTGATCACTCGTTGCACAAGTATCTCGCTGAGCGAGAGAATACCGGCACACACGTGCCCGAGGAGGGACGAGAGGGTGTCCGAGGCCGAGGAACCGATGCGACTGGTCCACCTGCTGCGCGGTCTGACAGTCGAACTCGACCTGTTCGGGGCCGAGTTCGCGTCCCGCAACGGCCTTCATCCGACCGATCTGCGCGCGCTCGTCCACCTGCTGGACGCGGCTCGGGCCGGCCGGGTGGTGACCCCGGGGCGGCTCGGGGAGGCGCTGCGGCTGAACTCGGCGGGGACCACCGGCCTGGTGGACCGGCTGGAGCGGCTCGGCCTGATCCGCCGCGAGCGGGACCCCGAGGACCGGCGGAAGGTCAGACTGGTGGTCGAGGAGCGGGCGGTGCGCCTGGGGGAGGAGTTCTTCGGCGGGCTGATCGGTGATCTGGTCGGGGCGATGGGGCGGTTCGACCCGGCGGAGCTGGCGACGGCCCGACGCTTCCTGGAGGTCATGACCGAGGTGGTGGCCGCCGCCAGCCGGGAGTGAGCGGGGAACGCGGGGACCGCGGGGACCGTCAGAACCAGTCCCAGCCGTAGTGCGGTCCGGGGTGGTCCTGGCGCAGCAGGCAGATGTTGGGATCGCGGGGCGGCTCCGGCCCCTCGAACGGTCCGACGGCCGGGCAGCGCGGGGCGACCTCGACCAGGTACTCGGGCCAGGAGGCCCAGTGCAGGTCGAAGCCGACGCCCTGGACGAGCGCGGAGTGGATGCCGTTGTGGCCGCCGGCGAGGTCGCAGCGCAGTCGCGGCTCGATCAGGAAGGCGCCGCGCGGGACGGTGTTGTAGTGGTCCACGTCGACCTGCGGCACGGTGACGACGGAGGCGCAGTGGTGGAACTCGGCTTCGCGGGTGTCCGGTTGGCTCATGGGCGCCAGCATTCCACCGGGAGCGCGGCGCCGACCGGGGTTCCGCGGTTTTGTCCGGTGCATGAGGGAAGACCGTCGCGCAGCGGACGGGTTCCGGCCACTTTCGCGTCACCCGCCGCTTCTGCGTCACCCGCCACGTCCGTGCCGGCCGGCGGCGTCCCTGCGTGCCCGTCAACTCCGGTCCACCGGACGGGTGGCGGTCCTCAGGCCGGACCGAGGGACCAGCTGATCACCGACAGGGTGGCCATCGACGCCAGCGTCGACCAGAGCACCGCGTCCCGGGCCAGCCCGGTGGCCTGCCCGTACTCGCGGGCGTAGACGTAGACGTTCTGCGCGGTGGGCAGGGCGGAGAACAGCACCACGGTGAGCAGTTGGTGGGCGGGCAGGTGGAGCAGCGGCCCTGCCACCGCGAACGCGACCAGCGGCTGTGCCAGCGTCTTGACCGCGACGCTCAGCCCGACCTCCGCGCGGCCCGAACGGCCCGCGGCGGGTGGGCGGTTGTGCAGCGAGATGCCGAGGGCGACCAAGGCCGTCGGCACGCCGGCGCCGCCGAGCAGCTCGCAGGAACGATTCAGCTCGGCGGGCAGGTGCAGCCCCGTGGCGGAGGCGACGGCGCCGAGGGCGGTGGCCAGCAGGATCGGGTTGCGCACCGGGAGGGTGAGCAGCGCGCGGCGGCCGGCGGCGCCGCCGTCGAGCACGGCCAGGACGGCGGGCGTGACGAAGAGGATCTGGAACAGCACGACGGGCGCGACGAAGGAGGCGTCGCCGAGCACCTGAACGGCCACCGGGATGCCGAGATTGGCCGAGTTGACGTACCCGGCGGCCATCGCGCCGATCGCCGCCTCGCCCGCCTTGCGGTGGAACAGCAGCCGTGCCGCCAGCAGTCCGAGTCCGGTCGCGACGGCGGTGCCGGCGGCGAAGGCCAGCATCGAGGGGTTGGCGAAACGGTCCAGCGGGGTGCGGGAGATCATCAGGAAGAGTGCGGCCGGCATCGCGACGTGGAACACGAACCGGCTGAGCACCGCCTCCGCGTGCGGCCCGAGCAGCCCGCTCCGGCCGACCAGGTAGCCGATCCCGGTCAGTGCCCAGATCGGGGCGAAGCCGGACAGCAGGGGATGAAGGGCGGGCATGGTTCCTCGGATCGCTCGGACGGGTCTGCCGGACGGGGAGGGGGTCGCCCGCCCCGCGGCAGTAAACCAGTGCGTGCGAACCGGCCGGGTAGGGGCCCGGGCCCGGGCCGCCGGCCCCGGCGGGCGGGCCGGCCGGGACCTACGATGAGGCGATGGAGCCCGAATACCTGAGCCTGGCCGAGGTGGAGAAGATCGCGCGGCGCGCGCACGAGGGGCAGGTCGACAAGAACGGCCACCCGTACGGCGAGCACATCGCGGCGGTCGCCCGGGGGACGGCCGCACGCGGCGGCACCGAGGAACAGATCGCGGCGGGCTGGTTGCACGACACCGTCGAGGACGACCGGCTGAGCCGTGAGTGGCTCGCCGGGGCCGCGTTGCCCGCGGCCACCAAGGTGATCGTGGAGGCGCTGACCCGCGGTGACGACGAGCCGCTCGAGGAGTACACCGCGCGCATCCTGGCCACACCGGGGGCGCTGCTGGTCAAGCGGGCCGATCTGGCGCACAACTCGGACCCGGCCCGGCTCGCCGCGCTGGACACCGCGACCGCCGAGCGGCTGGCTGCCAAGTACGCGCGGATGCGGGAACTGCTCGGGCTCACCGGCGAGCTGTGACGGGCCGCGCCCCTTCCACCGCGACGTGCTGCCGTGCCCCGTCAACTGCGACAGGGTGTCGTGCCCCGTCAACCGCGACAGGGCCCGGGCCACGCGGATCGCGCGGGCCCGGGCCCTCTCGGGTCACCCCGGTGGTCCCTGTCCGACCCCCGGGGTGAGGGGGAAGGTGGCCAGGAAACGGGTGGTGGTCGGTGAGCCGATCCTGTCGGCTTAGTACCAGTGGTGGTTCTGCCAGAACGCCCAGGCGGCGTTCGGGCTGCCGTAGCGGGAGTTCATGTAGTCCAGCGCCCACTTGATCTGGGTGGCCGGGTTGGTCTTCCAGTCGGCGCCGGCCGAGGCCATCTTGGAACCCGGCAGGGCCTGCGCCAGGCCGTACGCGCCGGAGCTCGCGTTGGTCGCCTTCACGTTCCAGCCGGACTCGTGGGAGATGATCTGGCTGAACGAGGCCAGCTGGTTGGCCGGGACGATCTGCGCGGCCAGGGCCTGCGGGGAGGCGGTGGCGGCGTTCGCGGTGGCGGGCAGGACGCCGGCACCCAGGGCGGTCAGACCGGCGGCGCCGGCAAGAATTGCGGCGGACGTACGCATACGGAGCTTGAAAGCGGGCATGAAGAACTAGACCTCAATCAGGTTGGGCCGGGTCACACCCCGTCTCGGACCGTGGCCGGACAGGGGCCGTATCGGTCGCGGGGCGTGACTCGGCGATAAGCCGCTGACCGGCGGGACAGGAGCCGGTGCGGCTGGCGACGGAGCAATTGTTGCCAGACCGGATCGCCCGCCGCCAAGACCCCCTCGTTACGACCCCCGGTCGTACGGGCGGGGTGGGCCGTGGATTCGAAGGGTCGGCCGCGCGTGGGCGCGCCGACCCCATGTGAGCTGCGCGGATGTCCCGCCGCGGAGGGGTGTCCGGGCAGCCCGGGCGCTTCGTCGCGGCCACTACCGGCCGTCGTAAACGGGATTCCTCTGTGAGCGCACTCACCGAGCGGCCCGTTCCGGCCGTCACCCGCCGATTCGCGGGCGCCACTTTGGGTACAGACGATCTCGGCGCCGCTGAGACCGGCGCCACACCCCGGGTCGGCGAGGGAGGGCCCGGGACCTCCCCCGCGGTGTGGCCCGGGCCTCATCCCTGGCCTGTGCGGTGCGGCCCGGGCGTTGCCCTTTGCGGTGCGGTGCGGTGCGGCGTGGCCCGGGCCCCGGGCTCAGCGCAGGTCGCCCAGGCGCCGGTGCCGTACGGCCCGGGCCGCGAGGCGGTCGGGCCCCGGTAGGGCCGCCAACCCGCCGAGTGCCGCTCCGACGGCCTCGCCGAGCCGGGCGCAGAAGGCCTCCGGCTCGTCGGCGGCGTCCGGGCGCTCCTCGACCACCTCGTCCACCAGCCCCACCGCGGCCAGCTGGTGCGCGCCGATGCCCTGGGCGCGGGCCAGCTCGGCGGCGTGCCCGCCGTCCCGGTGGACGATCGCCGAGGCGCCCTCCGGAGGCAGCGGCGCCAGCCAGGCGTGCCCGGCCGCGATCACCCGGTCCGCGGGGAGCAGTGCCAGCGCGCCCCCGCCGGAGCCCTGCCCGAGCAGCACCGCCAGGACGGGCGTGCGCAGTGCCAGCAGCGTGGTGAGGCAGTGCGCGATCTCGATCGCGATCCCGTCCAGTTCCGCCTGGGCGGACAGTTCGGCACCGGCGGTGTCCACCACGGTGACCAGGGGGAGCCCCAGCTCCTCGGCCAGCCGCGCGGTGTGCCGCACGGCCCGCAGGTCGGCGGCGGTGAAGGGCCGCTCGTGGTCCGCGGTCCGCCGCTGCTGCCCGACGACCAGCACCGGCCGGCCGCCGAGCACGGCGAGGGCGCGGACGAGGGCGCCGTCGCGCCCGCCGGGGGCGTCCAGCAACACCAGGTCCCCGGCGGTGTGGCGCAGCAGCTCGCGGGTGCCCGGACGGTCGGGGCGGCGGGTGCGCCGGACGGAGTCCCAGGCGTCCGGGGGATCGGAGGGGGAGGAAGGGAGAAGGGGAGGGGAGGAGGAGGGAGGGGGAGCGGAAGGGAGGGGGAGACCGGAAGCGGGGAGGGGGGAGGCAGGAAGGGGCGAGGGGGTGGTGGTCAGTACGGCGAGCGTGCGGCGGAGCAGTTCGCGCAGCTCCTGGGGGGCCACCACGGCGTCGACCAGGCCGCGCTCGGCCAGGGTCTCGGCCCGCTGGACGTCGGCGGGCAGCTCCACGCCGCGCAGCTCCTCGTACACGCGCGGGCCGAGGAAACCGAGGCGGGCGCCCGGCTCGGCGAACACGAGCTGGCCGAGGGTGCCCCAGGAGGCGAAGACGCCGCCCATGGTCGGGTTCCGCAGGTAGCTGAGATAGGGGAGGCCGGCCGCGCGGTGGGCCTGGACGGCGGCGGTGATCCGCAGCATGCAGAGGAAGGCCGCCGATCCCTCCTGCATCCGCGTGCCGCCGGAGACCGGCAGGGCGAGCAGCGGCAGCCGCTCGGCGGTGGCGCGTTCGACGGCGCGGGTGATCCGTTCGGCGGTGGCGACGCCGATGGAGCCGCCGAGGAAGCCGAACTCGGACGCCACCAGTGCCACCGGCCGACCGTCGACCAGGCCGGCGCCGGTGAGGACGGCCTCGTCCAGTCCGGTGCGTTCGCGCGCCCGGTCGAGCGAGGCGCGGTAGCCCGGGTCGGCGGGCGGGCCGGCCGGCGGTTCGTCCCAGCCCCGGAAGCTGCCCGGGTCGACCAGCAGTCCGATCAACCGCCGGGCCGTCAGCGGGAGTCCGGCGTCCGTCCCGGTTCCCGTGCCTGCCCTCGTGCCCGTTCCCATGCCCACCCCGTCAGCGGTCGTTGCGGCCCGACATGATCCGCACTCTATGCGGCCGGGCGGGGGCGGAACGGGAGCCGGGGCAAGGTGTGAGGAGGCCGACAGTGCGGCCGACGACCGGCGGTTCCGGTTGTTCGACGGCGGTCGGCCCAGGGCGGGCCGGGGCGGTTCGTGGACGGCGCGGGAGTGGTTCGGCCGGGCTCGGGATACGGGTCAAGTCACTTGCTGAACAGTGGAGTTACCCGGTGGTTAATACTTCGCGCGGGGGTTCCGGAGTTGTCGGTGGCTCGCCAGACTGAGGGGCATGACTCGCACTCTACGCGCGTGGAAGTCCCGCGCTGCCGCCGTCACCGCCGTCGCCCTGATGACCCTCGCGCCCGTTGCCGTCGCCACCGACGCGCACGCCGACGTGAGCGGCACGGTGTGTCTGTCCGCCCTCCCCCCGGAGGCGTCCGACACCCTCGACCTGATCGCCACCGACGGGCCGTTCCCGTACTCCCAGGACGGCGTCGTCTTCCAGAACAGAGAGCACGTCCTGCCCGGCCGGTCCTACGGCTACTACCACGAGTACACCGTCATCACGCCGGGCGCCCCGACCCGCGGCGCCCGGCGGATCATCACCGGCGAGGCCTACCAGGAGGACTACTACACCGGCGACCACTACGCCTCGTTCTCCCTGATCGACCAGGGCTGCTGAACCGCCCGGCGCGCTCGCCCCGAGCCGCCCGGGCCCGCCCGCACCTCCGCTCGGACCTCCGCCCGCACCTCCGCTCGCGCCTTCGCTCGACCGGACGCCGGGCCGCCCGCAGCCGGCGGCCGTAGGCCGAGCCCTCCGATCCCGGTGGCCCCGGCACACTTCCCCGCCGAGGCCGCCGGGCCGGATGCCCGGGCACCGGGAGCCCGGACACGCCGCCCCCGAGGGCCGGTCGGGCTCCGCCCCGCCCCGGCGCCGCACGCCCGGCGGCGACCGTCGGACACGCGCTAGGGTCGGGGCATGGCACCGAGCAGCGCGAACCCCCCGGGACGGCTCCGGCGTGACGCGCAGCGCAACCGCGACCTCCTGCTCGCCACCGCCCGCGACATGTTCGCCCGGCACGGACTCGACGTCCCCCTGGACCAGATCGCCAAGCAGGCGGGCGTCGGCAACGCCACCCTCTACCGCCACTTCCCGACCCGCGAGGCCCTCATCGGCGAGGTCTTCGCCGACGCAGCCGCCGGACTGGCCGGCGCCGGCGACGAAGCACTGGCCGCCGACGACGCCTGGACCGGCCTCGAGGACTACTTCGGCCGGATCTTCGCACTTGTCGCCGCCGACCGCGGCGTCAACGACCTGGTCACCCAGGCCATCCCGGCCATCCCCGGCATGATCGAGATCAGCCGCCGGCACGCCGCCACCGTCGGCGCGCTCATCGCCCGCGCCCAGGAGCAGGGCACCATGCGGCGCGACGTGGTCACCATGGACCTGCTGTTCCTGCTCGGCCCGCTCTGCCGCGCCCTCCCCGCGGCCACCGAACTGCGCCCCGACCTCTGGCGCCGCTACCTCGCCCTGCTGCTCGACGGCTTCCGTGCCCGCGCCGCCCACCCGCTGCCCGTCCCGCCGATCGGCGAGGAACACCTCGACCGGATGTTCGCCGACCTCTGGGACGCCGAGGCGCCCGGCCCCTGAGCCGTCAGGTCCGCGTAGGGAACGCGGGCCCGCGCGTCAGAACCGCGTCAACACCGCACCCGGTGCCCGGCGCACCCGGGTTCGCTGGTTCCGACAGGGCGCGCGACGGCGGCGGTACGGCACGATGTTCGGCAGTGGCAGGGCACGGTACGGCGTTGCACGTCGAGGGCGAGCGACGGTACGGGTCGCGGCGGAAGGCGGGGACCATGGCAGACATCGGTGGCGGGGGAAGAGGCGGCGCGGCCGGCCGGTTCGTCGTCGGCGTGAGCGGCTCGCTCGGCAGCCTCACCGCCCTCCACCACGCCGTCGCCGAGGCCCGCCGGACCGACGCCGAGGTCCTCGCCGTCCTGGCCTGGATCCCGCCCGGCGACGGGCTCGGCCACCACCGGACGCCCTGCCCGCCGGTCCTCACCGCCAGCCGCGAGGCCGCCGCCACCCGCCTCCGGCAGGTCCTCGACGAGGCGTTCGCAGGCCGTCACGCCGGAGTCCGCCTGCGCTGCCAGACCGTCCGCGGCGACGCCGGGCACTCCCTCGTCCGCTGCGCCGACCAGCCCGGGGACCAGCTCGTCCTCGGCGCCGGCCGGAGCAGGGGCTGCTTCTCCCGCCTGCTGCGCCCCTCCGTCACCGCGTACTGCGTCCGCCACGCGACCTGCCCGGTGCTCGCCGTTCCCCGCTCCCCGCTGCACCACGACCTCGAAGCCCTGGAGCGCGGCCGCGACCTGCGCATCCTCTCCGCCGGCGGCTGAGGACCGCCGGGGCGGGGGGCGGGGAGGCGGGGAGGCGGGGACGGCCGCCGCCGGCCGGCCGGGGCGCAGCTCGAAATCCTGTTGCGGCGGTGCTGCCGCCGGACGATCCTCCCGGCATGGACCTTCCCCAGCAGGTGATCGAACTGGACGACCTGACGCTTCGGCGGTTCGACGCCGAGGCGGACCTCCCGGAGTTCTTCCGGGTCATCGAGGAGTCGCTGGAGCACCTGCGCCCGTGGATGCCCTGGGTCGCCGAGCACAGCCTGGCCAGGACCGCCGAGTTTCTGGCCCGTCGCCAGGAGCTCTGGGCCCGCGGCGAGGCGTTCAGCTACGCGATCGTGGTGGACGGGGCGATCGTCGGCGTCGGCGTGCTGTTCCGCGGCGCGGAGGCCCCGGGCGAGGGCCTCGAGATCGGCTACTGGTTGCACCCCGCCGCCACCGGACGCGGCCTGGCCACCCGGACCGCCCGCGCCCTGGTCGACCAGGCGTTCCGCCTTCCCGGCGTCGACCACGTCGAGGTCGTCCACGACCCGGCCAACCGCGCCAGCGGTGCCGTCCCGGCCCGCCTCGGGTTCACCGAACGCCTCCGCCGCCCGGCCGAGCACCCCGCCCCGGGCGGGAGCGGCGAGGAGCTGGTCTGGCGGCTGACCCGCAGCCGCAGCGATGCCTCCGCCGCCGCGGAGGCGCGGTGACGGTCCCCGGCCTGGAGTTCCGGGGACGGTGCGGGGGCGTGTCCTGACCGGCCCGGGCGGGAGGTCCGGGCGGCACGGCCTAGCGGAGGCCGGCCGCCTCGGCGAGGACGGCCGCGGTCCGGCGGCCGGCGTGCAGGACGCCCGGGTCGTCCGTCGGGAGGCAACGGCCGGCCCCGGCGTCGTAGGCCGTCATCACCACGCCCGCGTGGTCGGTGGGGAGTTCGAGCAGCACGGCCGCCGGCAGGGCCTCGGCGAGCTTCCGGGTGTGCTCCGGGCCCACGACCTCGTCCTCGGTGCCGTGCACCAGCCACACCGGTACGGGGGAGGGGGCGGCGGCCAGCCGGTCGAGCGGGGCGTCGCCGGTGACGGCGGAGGGGCGGGCGTAGCTGGAGGAGATCCCGACGGCGGCGACGGGGCGGGTGCCACCGGAGGTGTCCGGACGGGTGGCCACGGCGACGGCCTCCCGGCCGCCCAGCGACCAGCCGGCCAGGACGAGGCGCTCCGGGTCCCCGCCGTGGGCGGCGGCCTCGCGGCGGGCGCACGCGAGCGAGGCGAGCAGCTCGGCGCGGCCGCCGTCCGGCCCGTCCGAGCGCCAGTCCGGCACGAACACCAGCAGACCCAGCGCGGCCGCCTCCCGGGCGAGCGGCCGCAGCACGTCGCGTTCGTCGGCCCCGCGGCCGTGCCACAGCAGCACCACGGGAGCCGGCCCGGCGGCACCGGCCGGCGGGCGGTGGACGTCCATGAGCCTGCCGTCCGCGTACGGAACGACCTCGGGTCGAATGCTCGTCATGCGGGGTTCCCCTCCGGTTCTGCGCCTGGTCACGGAGCTGGTACTGTACTTCTCGTTGCGAGGGAGATGATTCCTCGTCAGGCGTCAGTGGTGCTACCAGAGCACGTCCTACTTTCAGTAGGGAGAGTCCGTGCGACCCGGGCCTGGCGCTCTATTCCGGACGGGGTCCGGTGCCTTTCGGGGTGCCGGGCCTTTTCCGTTTTTCCGGGGTGGATCGGGCGGCTTGGGCATTTCGGTGTTCGGGTGTTAGTGTTCTTCTCGTTGCGAGGGAGATGATTCCTCGTCAGGCGTCAGTGGTGCTACCAGAGCACGTCCTACTTTCAGTAGGGAGAGTCCGTGCGACCCGGGCCT
>NZ_JBIALK010000017.1:74544-190232 GCF_042873275.1 Kitasatospora sp. NPDC004745
GGGAGAGTCCGTGCGACCCGGGCCTGGCGCTCTATTCCGGACGGGGTCCGGTGCCTTTCGGGGTGCCGGGCCTTTTCCGTTTTTCCGGGGTGGATCAGGACGGCTGGCGGTCGGAGCCAAGTTCGCGGGAGATCCGCAGGCCGGCCTGGGCGACGACCGGGCCGAGGGCCCGGACCCGGGCGGCGGTCATGCGGGAGGTCAGGCCGGAGACGGACAGGGCCGCGGTCACCTCGCCGGTGTGGTCGAAGATCGGTGCGGCCACGCAGCGGACCTCGGGTTCGTTCTCGCGGTCGTCGATGGAGTAGCCGCGGGCGCGGATCCGGGCGAGGTCGGCCCGTAGGCGGGGCTCGTCGGAGATGGTCCAGGCCGTGACGGGGCGCAGCCCGGCGGCGACGACCTCGGTGACGGCCTCGTCGGGGAGCCAGGCGAGGATGGCCTTTCCGGTGGCGGTGCAGTAGGCGGGGGCCCGGCTGCCGACGCGCGAGGCCATCCGGACGTTGGTCTCGTCCTCGACCTTGTCGAGGTAGACGATCCCCGGGGCCTGCCAGACGGTCAGGTGGACGGTCTCGCCGGCCTCGCGCTGGAGCCGGCGCAGGTGTTCGGCGGCGACGCTGCGCAGGTCGAGGGTGGACAGGTAGGCCTGGCCGAGGCGCAGTGAGCCGTGGCCGAGGCGGAACCAGCCGGTCTCGCGGTCGCGGTCGAGGAGGTGTTCGTCGAGCAGCGGGCCGGCGAGCCGGAGCACGGTGCTCTTGTTGAGGTCGAGGGCCTCGGCGAGCTGGGCGAGCGGGACGCCGCGTCCGTCGCCGTGGTCGCGGACGTGGCCGAGGACGGCGAGTGCCCGGCGCAGCGAGGACGACTGGTTGCGCTCGGTCGTGGCCTTCCGGCCGGCACCGGCACCGGTGCCCGCGGGCTGGTCGGTCGCGGCCCCGGGGCCCGTCTCCGTCATGGGTCCGTCCCTCGTCTCGTGCTGCCGGTGGTCCCGCGCCCTGCGGCGGCGGTGGTCAGAACGTACCCGTTCGAGTCGGCTCCGCCGCTTCTTCGACACAACGTTGTGCAGTGCAAAACTTCCCGAACCGCCTCTTGTTGGCGCCGATCGCCCGCGCCTAACGTCCCTGCCATCGAGCAGGCGGGTCGTCCCACCCGAACGGTCCGCCGTGCCGCACCCTCACACCGGCCTGCCCGGGACGCCGTCGCGTGCGTCCGGGCCGGCCACCACCCACACCCACCATCGGCCCCGGTCAGGGCCCGCTTCGACGTACCCGTCCCCAACGGCGCGCGTCTCGGCGGCAACTGTCGGGAGGGGAGGTCCTCACCCATGCGACTCATCGGACGGAGTGCCGCGGCCGTCGTCCTCGCCGCCGGCTGCCTCGCCGCGACGGCCTGCGCTCCGGGCACCGCGGCACCGGCCGCGGACCGGGCCGGCGACGACCGGACGGGCACCCTCCAGGTCTGGCTGTACAACGAGGCCGGCAACGCGGCCAAGGAGGCGGTGATCGCCAAGGCGGTCGGCGAGTTCCAGGCCTCCCACCAGGGCGTCACCGTCCGGGTCGGCTACATCGACACCGACGCCTCGGCCCGCGCGGCCAAGATGAAGGGCGCCTTCAACGACCCCAACAGCGCCCCCGACCTGGTGGAGTTCGGCAACACCGACCTCCCCGGCTACGTCGCCGCGGGCGGTCTCGCCGACATCGGCGCCGACCTGGACGCCTGGCCGGACAAGGGCGACCTGGACCCGGCGATCGCCAGGACCGCCGTCGTGGACGGCAGGACCTACGGGCTGCCCTGGTGGGTCGGCGTCCGCGCCCTCTACTACCGCAGCGACCTGTTCACCGAGGCCGGGCTCGCCCCGCCGGCCTCGTACGCCGACCTCGTCGCGGCCACCCGGAGCATCCACGCGGCGCACCCCGACACCTTCGGCATCGCCGTCGGCGGCAAGTACACCTTCGGCGCGCTGCCGTTCGTCTGGGACGCGGGCGGCGACATCGCGGCCAAGGACGGCACGGCCTACAAGGCGGCCATCGACTCGCCGGCCTCGCAGGCCGGGATCAAGCGCTACACCGACCTCTTCGGTGCCGACGGCTGCCCCGCCCAGCAGTGCGCCGACCTCACCGGCGGCAAGACCGTGGACCTGTTCGCGGCCGGCAAGTCGGCGATGGCGATCCTGCCCAACTCCAGCCGCAGCAAGGTCGACGCGGGCGCGGTGAAGGGGAAGTACGGCGTGGTGCCGCTGCCGGGGGAGAAGGCCGGTTCGATCGCGCCGGCCTTCGCGGGCGGCAACAACCTCGGCGTGATGAAGGCGGCCAAGCACCACACCCTCGCGGTGGAGTTCGCCCGGCTGCTGGCCGGCCCCGCGTACCAGGAGCAGATGTACGACGCTATGGGCAACCTGCCGACGCTCAGGTCCGTCAGTGCCAGGGTCGCGGCCAAGGACGCCTTCCTGAAGCCGTTCACCGACACCATCGCGGCGGGCACCAGGTTCGTGCCGCTGGACCAGGCCTGGGCGCAGATCGACGCCCAGTCGGTGATCCCGACCATGCTGCAACAGGTCGTCACCGGCAAGGCGGACGTGGCCAAGGCGTCCGGTGACGCGGCGGGCCGGATCACCTCCGCCTTCGCCGCGCACTGACCCCGCCCCGGCCCGTGGAAGAGAGCAGGTCCCGCACGTGTCCGTCCCCACCACGACCGCCCCGGCGGCGCCGCCCTCCCCGGGCGGTCGCCGCGGGGGCCCGGCGCCGGCCGCACCCCCGGGCGGCCGGCGCCGCCGAACCCCGCTGCTGCTGCTCCTGCCGGCCGCGGTCGTCCTGGTACCGCTGGTCGCCTATCCGATCTACCAGTTGGGCCTGTTGTCCGTGCTGGACTTCGGGCAGGCGCAGGCCTCCGGCGGGGCCCCGACGTCCTTCGTCGGCCTCGGCAACTACACGAGGATCCTCCAGGACGGCCAGTTCTGGTCGGTGCTGCTGCAGACGGTCGGCTTCGCCGCGTTCTGCGTGCTCGCCACCCTGGCCGTCGGCACCGCGCTGGCCGTGCTGCTGACCAGGGTCGGCCGCTGGCCCCGGCTGGTGCTGACCACCGCCGCGACGGCGGCCTGGGCCGCGCCGGCGATGACCGGGTCGACGGTCTGGAGCTTCCTGTTCGACACCAACCTCGGCCTGGTCAACCACACCCTGGTGCGGCTCGGGCTGACCGGCTTCCACGAGTTCAACTGGTTCTACGACAAGTGGACGGCGTTCCTGATCGTCGGCGCCGTCGTGGTGTGGCACTCCTTCCCCTTCGTGATGGTCACCCTCTACGCGGGGATCCGCGCGATCCCGGAGGAGATCCTCGAGGCCGCCGCGCTGGACGGCGCCAACACCTGGACGACCTTCCGGCGGATCACGGCACCGATGCTGCGGCCGATCCTGACGATCGTGGTGATCCAGTCGGTGATCTGGGACTTCAAGGTCTTCACCCAGATCTACGTGATGACCGAGGGCGGGGGCATCGCCGGCCAGAACCTCGTGCTGAACGTGTACGCGTACCAGAAGGCGTTCGCCTCCTCGCAGTACGGGCTGGGCGCGGCGATCGGCGTGATCATGCTGCTGGTCCTGGTGATCCCGACGGTCCTCTACATCCGCACCCTCCGACGGACGGGGAACGACCTGTGAACTCCCGCAGCCGGTGGCGCCTCGCCGCCGACACCAGTGCGCTCGTGATGGCGGCGGCCACCGCCTTCCCGGTCTTCTGGATGGTGCTCTCCGCCTTCAAGCCCAAGGGCGAGGTGCAGTCGCTGGACCCGAAGCCGTGGACGGCCCACCCCACGCTGGAGAGCTTCCGCCAGGTGCTCAGCGTGGACGGCTTCGGCCGGTACTTCGTGAACAGCCTGGTCGTCGCGCTGTCGGTGGTGGTGCTCTCGGCGGTCGTGGTGTTCCTCGCCGCGGTGGCCGTGACCAGGTTCAGGTTCCGGTTCCGCACCACCGTGATGGTGATGTTCCTGATCGCCCAGATGATCCCGGTCGAGGCGCTGACCATCCCGCTGTTCTTCATGTTCCGCGACGCCGGGCGGTTCGCCCCGGGGGTCGGGCTGAACACCCTGGCCTCGCTGGTCCTGGTGCAGTTGGCGTTCTCGCTGCCGTTCGGCATCTGGATGATGCGCGGATTCGTCGCCGCGGTGCCGGTGTCCATCGAGGAGGCCGCGCAGATCGACGGCGCCAGCCGCACCCGCATCCTGTGGCGGATCCTGCTGCCCCTGGTGGCGCCGGGCCTCGCGGCGACCAGCGTGTTCTCCTTCATCGCGGCGTGGAACGACTTCGTGTTCGCGAAGACCTTCATCATCAGCGCCACCGAGAACCAGACCCTGCCCTCCGCCCTGCTGGTCTTCTTCAAGCCGGACGAGAACGACTGGGGCGGCATCATGGCGGCGTCCACCCTGATGACCGTCCCGGTGCTGGTGTTCTTCGTCGCCGTCCAGCGCAAGCTGGTCTCCGGGCTCGCGGGCGCGGTGAAGGACTGACCGCGGCCGCCCCTCCGGCGGCGCCGGCGGGCCCGGGCCCGCTCCTTCGGACCCAGCCGGCTCAGGCGGCCGCCGCGGACTCGCCGGGCGGGACGCCGATCAGCGTGAACAGGGCGCCGGCGTCGTCCCGGACCAGGGCCGCGCGGCCGGACGGCGTCGGCCCGGGGCCGGTCAGCACGGTGCCGCCCAGGGCCCGGACCAGGGCGGCCGCGCGGTCGGCGTCGGCCGTCGCGAAGTGGGTCAGCCAGGCGGGGGCGCCCGTCCCGGCGGGGCCGATGCCGCCGGCCGGGCGGCCGTCCACGCGGAAGACGGTGGAGCCGGCGGCCGGCCGGTCGTAGCCGTAGCCGAAGACACGGCGGTAGAAGTCCCGGGCGGTGTCCGGCGCGGGGGACCGGTGCTCGTTCCAGGCGAACGCGCCGGGCTCGTCGACCAGGCCCGCGCCGTCGATCGCGCCGGCCCGCCAGAGGCCGAAGACCGCTCCGAGCGGGTCGACGGCGAGGGCGGCGTGCCCCTGGTCGGGGACCTCGTACGGCTCGCGGACGATCCGGCCGCCCGCGGCCCGGACCAGGGCGGCCGTGTGCGGGAGGTCGGCGCAGGCGAGGTAGGTCGTCCACGCGGCGTCCGGGGCGCCGGACGCCGCGGCGGCTCCCGGCTCCCGCGCCCCCTCCGGTGTCCCCGCCGCCGTGGTCGCCGCGATCGCGGCGACCTGCGCGCCGTAGCGGGTGGCGACGGCCTCCGCGGGGCCGGTCGGCACGAACCCCCAGTCGAACAGCGCGCCGTAGAACCGCTGTGCCCGCGGCAGGTCCGGCGTCGTCAGCACGACCCAGCACGGGACGCCCTCGTGGTACCTGCCGGCCTTCGGCATGCGGCCTCCTCCGTGCCGGGCGCCCCACTGGCCAGCGTCCGCGTCCGGCCGGGCGGCGGCAACCGATGGGTTCCAGCGGCTGCCGCGGAGCCGACCGCGCCCCGCAGGTCGGGTCCGCGGGTCAGGCCACCCCGTGCGGCCGGAACTGGACGCTGATCCGCGGGCCCACCGGTCGGGCCGTCTTCGGGACAGCGTGCTCCCAGGTGCGCTGGCAGGAGCCGCCCATCACCACCAGGTCCCCGTGGCCGAGCGGGTGCCGGACCACCGGGCCGCCCCCGGCCCGGGGCCGCAGCAGCAGCGCGCGCGGCTCGCCGACGGAGAGGATCGCCACCATGGTGTCCTCGCGGGCGCCGCGCCCGATCCGGTCGCCGTGCCAGGCGACGCTGTCCCGGCCGTCCCGGTAGTAGCAGAGGCCGAGGGTGCGGAAGGGCTCGCCGAGCTCCTGCGCGTAGTGCCGGCTCAGCGCCGTCCGGGCCCGGCCGAGCACGGGGTGCGGGGGCTCGGCGTCCGCCGGGTAGGAGGCGAGCAGCCGGGGGACGTCGACCGTCCGCTCGTACATCTCGCGCCGTTCGGCCCGCCACGGCACGGTCGCGGCCAGGTGTTCGAACAGCAGGTCGGCGCCGTGCAGCCAGCCGGGCAGCACGTCCAGCCAGGCCCCGTCGCCGAGCGCGGTGCGGCGCAGCCCGGTGAGCGCCCCGAGGCGGACCTCGCCGTCGTCGCCGGCGTCGTCGAACAGCGAGGGCTGGAGGTGGACGGTGCTGTGCATGGGCTCAGCGTACGCCCGGAGTCGAACGAGTGCGCGAATAGTGGTCTGCGCGACGTGCGCCCGCGCCCGCCGGTTAGGCTTCGGAGGTGCCGGGCCGGTCGCCGTCCACGGGCTCCCGGGAGGCGTCGGCGACCCCCGCGACGACGGCCCGCCCCCTCGCAGCCCCGCCCCACGGATGGAGAGACGATGAGCAAGCCCAGGAGGACGGCGGCGCAGCCGTCCGCCGCGTACGGCGCCGACGGCCACGACATGATCCGCGTGCACGGGGCCCGGGTGAACAACCTCAAGGACGTCAGCGTCGAGATCCCCAAGCGCCGGCTGACGGTGTTCACCGGGGTCTCCGGCTCGGGCAAGAGCTCCCTGGCCTTCGACACCATCGCCGCCGAGTCCCAGCGGCTGATCAACGAGACCTACAGCGCCTTCGTCCAGGGCTTCATGCCGACGCTGGCCCGCCCCGAGGTGGACGTCCTGGAGGGCCTGACCACCGCGATCATCGTCGACCAGCAGCGGATGGGGGCGGACCCGCGCTCCACCGTCGGCACCGCCACCGACGCCAACGCCATGCTGCGGATCCTGTTCAGCCGGCTCGGCGAGCCGCACATCGGCTCGCCCCAGGCGTTCTCCTTCAACGTCCCCTCGGTCAGCGGCGCCGGCGCGATCACCGTGGAACGCTCCGGGCAGACCGTCAGGGAGAAGCGCAGCTTCAGCATCACCGGCGGCATGTGCCCGCGCTGCGAGGGCCGCGGCCGGATCTCCGACATCGACCTCACCCAGCTCTTCGACGACACCAAGTCGATCTCCGAGGGCGCCATCACGATCCCCGGCTGGAAGACCGACAGCTGGTGGACGGTCGGCGTCTACGCCAACTCCGGCTTCCTCGACCCGGACAAGCCGATCCGCCGGTACACCAAGAAGGAGATGCACGACTTCCTCCACCGCGAGCCCACCAAGGTCAAGGTCAACGGCGTCAACCTCACCTACGAGGGCCTGATCCCCAAGCTCCAGAAGTCGATGCTCTCCAAGGACCGCGAGGCCCTGCAGCCGCACATCCGCGCCTTCGTCGACCGCGCCGTCACCTTCACCGCCTGCCCCGACTGCGACGGCACCCGGCTCAGCGCGGCCGCCCGCTCCTCCAAGGTCGGCGGGATCAGCATCGCCGACGCCTGCGCGATGCAGATCAGCGACCTCGCCGACTGGGTCCGCGACCTCGCGGAGCCGTCGGTCGCACCGCTGCTCGGCACCCTGCGGCACACCCTCGACTCCTTCGTGGAGATCGGGCTCGGCTACCTCTCGCTCGACCGGCCCTCCGGCACGCTCTCCGGCGGCGAGGCGCAGCGCGTCAAGATGATCCGCCACCTCGGCTCCGCGCTCACGGACGTCACGTACGTCTTCGACGAGCCCACCACCGGCCTGCACCCGCACGACATCCAGCGGATGAACGAACTCCTGCTGCGCCTGCGGGAGAAGGGCAACACGGTGCTCGTCGTCGAGCACAAGCCGGAGACCATCGCGATCGCCGACCACGTCGTCGACCTGGGCCCCGGAGCCGGCACGGCGGGCGGCGACGTCTGCTTCGAGGGCACCGTCGACGGGCTGCGGGCCAGCGGTACCGTCACCGGCCGGCACTTCGACGACCGGGCGGCCGTCAAGCCGGCGGTGCGCACGCCGACCGGCGCCCTGGAGATCCGCGGCGCGACGGCGAACAACCTGCGGGACGTCGACGTGGACGTCCCGCTCGGCGTGCTGTGCGTGGTCACCGGCGTGGCCGGCTCCGGCAAGAGCTCGCTGATCCACGGCTCGGTCTCGCGCGGGGAGGGCGTGGTGGCCGTCGACCAGTCGCCGATCAAGGGCTCGCGGCGCAGCAACCCGGCCACCTACACCGGGCTGCTCGACCCGATCCGCAAGGCCTTCGCCAAGGCCAACGGCGTCAAGCCGGCCCTGTTCAGCGCCAACTCCGAGGGCGCCTGCCCCACCTGCAACGGCGCCGGCGTGACCTACACCGACCTGGCGATGATGGCCGGCATCGCCAGCACCTGCGTCGAGTGCGAGGGCAAGCGGTTCCAGGCCTCGGTGCTGGAGTACCGCTTCGGCGGCCGCGACATCAGCGAGGTGCTCGCGATGCCGGTCTCCGAGGCCGAGGCGTTCTTCGGGGAGGGCGAGGCGCGCACCCCGGCCGCCCACCGCATCCTCGGCCACCTCGCCGACGTCGGACTCGGCTACGTCAGCCTCGGGCAGCCGCTCACCACGCTCTCCGGCGGCGAGCGGCAGCGGCTCAAGCTGGCCACCCACATGGCCGAGAAGGGCGGCGTCTACGTCCTCGACGAGCCGACCACCGGGCTGCACCTCGCCGACGTCGAGCAGCTGCTCGGCCTGCTGGACCGGTTGGTGGACTCCGGCAAGTCGGTGATCGTCATCGAGCACCACCAGGCCGTGATGGCGCACGCCGACTGGATCATCGACCTCGGACCCGGCGCCGGCCACGAGGGCGGCCGGGTCGTCTTCGAGGGCACCCCGGCCGACCTGGTCGCCGCCCGTTCCACGCTCACCGGCGAGCACCTCGCCGCCTACGTCGGCGGCTGACGGCCCGACGGCCCGACGGCCCGTCCGGTGGGTCCGGACGCCCGGCAGGACCCGCCGGACCTGCGGGACACGCCCTAGCCTGCTGCCATGGCGATCCACGGTTTCGGGCCCACCGAGTTCCAGCTCGTGCTGCTGCGGCGGATGGCCGACTTCAACCCCGACCTGGTCGAGGCGGCCGTGCGGCGGCTGGGGGCGAGCAGGCCGGCGATGCGGGAGGCGAACAAGCGCTGGCAGGCGATGCTCCGCTCGCCCCGGTCCCCGCGCGGTGCCGACCGCTGCGCCGCCGTGCTCGGCCCGCCGGAGGCGACGGTGCCGCGCCGGATCGGGGACCTCGCCTGCACCGCGCGGCAGTGGCCGCTGCCGCTCTGGCCCGACCTGCGCTTCGAGAGCCTGGTCGGGCCGGCGGACGCGGGCCGGCCGCTGCTGAACGAGTGGCTGGTCCGGGCCCCGGGTGCCCCGGCACCGCGGCCGGCGACGCTCGCCGACCTGACCCCGTGGAGCTGCGTGGTGGCCGACCTGGGCGCGGCGTTCCCGCCCGCCCGGCCGCGGGAGGGCAGTGCGCCGACCCGCTTCCGGCTCGACTTCACGGCGCCGGACGCGGACGGCCGGGCCCGCTCCTGCACCGCCGACTTCACCTGGGGCCTGCTCCAGGAGGTGCGTCCCGCCGGACCGTAGGGTCCCGCCGGACCGGCCCCTAGGGTCTGTCTTCGAACCCGCGTCTGCGGGGCGGCGGCAGACCCTATGCGCTCCCGGCCCCGTGCACTGTGCGGCCGCCGATCACGGTGCGGTCGGGCCGGAGCTCGCGCAGCTCGTCGACCGGGCAGCTCAGCGGATCGACCGGCCAGAGCGTCAGGTCGGCGAGCGCGCCCGGGCGCAGGCTGCCGCGGTCGGCGCTCTCGCCGACCAGACGGGCCGCGTGGACGGTGTGCAGCGCGACGGCCTCGGCCCGGTCGATGGCGTGCTCGGGACCGACCACCCCCGCCGTGGTCCGGCGGGTGGTCATGCCCCACACCGAGATCATCGCGCCGTACGGGCCGACCGGGAAGTCCGAGCCGGCGGCGAGCAGCGCGCCCTCGTCGAGCCACTCGCGCAGCGGGAAGATCCCGGCGGTCCGTTCCTCGCCCCAGGCCCGCTGCTGGGCGAGCGCGCCGTCGTGCAGCAGCGGGTGCTGGACGGTCACCGGGACGCCGAGCGCGATCGCCCGGGCCCGCTGGTCGGCCCGGGCCAGTCCGCCGTGCTCGACCACCAGGGTGCCGGGCGGCAGGCCGGGGCGGTGCTTCAGCACCTCCTCGAAGACGTCCAGCAGGGTGCGCAGGCCGCGGTCGCCCCAGGCGTGCACGCCGACCCGCCAACCGCGCCCGACCACCCGGTCGACGGCCGCGACCAGCTCGGCCGGTTCCCAGAGCAGGCGGCCGTGGTAGCAGGGCTGCCCCTGGTAGGGCTCCTCCAGCGCGCCGGCCTCGAAACCGCCGTCGATGCCGAACTTGACGCCCCACAGCCGGAGCAGGTCGTCGTCCCGGCCCTCGGCGCGCCAGGCGTCCATCCGGTCCAGCAGGTCGTCGACCTGCTCCGGGGTGCGCGTGGCGAAGCCGGAGACCAGGGCGCGGACGCGGACGGCGAGCGCGCCGGCCGCGCGGGCGGCGTCCAGCACCGGGAGGTCCTCGACGGGGACGAGGCAGTCCCGGACGGTGCCGATGCCGGTGGCGGCGTAGTCGGCGGAGGCGGCGCGCAGGCCGTCGATCCGTTCGGCGAGCGCGGGCCGCGGCAGGACGCGCTCGACCAGCTCGACGGCCTTGTTGACCAGGCGTCCGGTCAGCCGTCCGTGCGCGTCGCGTTCGATCACCCCGCCGGGCGGGGCGGGGGTGGCGGCGGTGATCCCGGCCAGCCGCAGCGCGGCCGAGTTGAGCACCATGTTGTAGGCGCCGCGGCGGACCAGGACGGGGTGGTCGGCGGTGGCTCCGTCGAGCTCCTCGGTGGTGGGCATCCGCTGCTCGGCCAACTGCACCTCCTGCCAGTTGACGGTGGTGTGGATCCACTGCCCGGCGGGGGTGCGGGCGGCCCGTTCGCGGATCAGGCCGAGGAACCCGGCGAGGTCCCGGGCCCGGTGGACGGGGACGCCGTGGACGCTGTGACCGGCCAGGACGAGGTGGGTGTGGGTGTCGTCGAAGGCGGGCAGCACGGTCGCGCCGGGGGCGTCGAGGACCCGGGTGGCCGGTCCGACCAGGGCGTCCAGGCCGTGCGGCTCGGGGGACAGCGCGGTGATCCGGGTGCCGGTGACGGCGAGTGCGCGCTGCGGCGCTTCGCCGGGGACGAGGGTGTGCACGGTGGCGGCGCGGACCAGGAGGTCGGCGGGTTCGGGGGCGGGCATCACGGCTCCTGGTGGGGTGGGGTGCCGGTGGGCAGGCCGGTGACCTTCTCGACGTGGCGCAGCGCGGGCCCGGCGAGCTGGGCGTGCAGCTCGGTGAAGACGGCCCGGGCGGCCACCGCGTTCCAGTCGTCGGGCAGCAGCGGTTCGGGCAGGCCGGGGTCGAGGTAGGGCAGCCGGCGCCACTGGGTGAGCATCGGCACGTAGGCGCGGAACGCCTCGACCGGGTCGGTCCGGGGCCGGGGCCGCAGTTCGGCGGCGACCGGGCGCCACGCGTCGTCGAAGGCCGCGTACTGCGCCTCGATGGCGGGGAAGTCCCACCAGCCGGCCACCGCGGTGCGCAGGTCGGCGAAGCCGGCGTACTCGGCGGAGAGGAACAGGTGGACGTAGGGGCTCAGGCCGAGGCGTTCGAGCAGGCGCCGGGCGTCCGGCAGCAGCCGGGCGGGGGCGAGCCAGACGCCGGGGGCGGCGTTGCCGAAGCCGAGCCAGCTCAGCCGGGAGCGCAGCTGGTGGCGGTGGGCCCGTTCGGACTCCGGGACGGAGAAGACGGCCACCACCCAGCCGTCGGCGAGTTCGGCGGGCTCCAGGCTGTGGAAGATCCGGCGGTCGCCCTCCTCGAACACCGGGGCCATCGCCGGGGCGAGCCGGTAGCCGGTGCCGCCGCGGCGTTCCTGGAGCAGGGTGCCGGCCTTCTTGAGCCGGGAGATCGCCGAGCGGACGGCGGGGCCGTCGACGTCGAGCTCGGCCATCAGCGCGATCAGGTCGGCGATCGATATCCAGCCGCCGAGGCGGCGGACGAACTCGCCGTAGACGGTGTGGATCAGCGAGCTGGGCCGGGACGTGCTCTCCGCCATGGTGGGCCTCCTCCCCGGCAGCTCGTGTGATCATAGCGGCGGCCGACGGCGGTCAGGCCTGCGCGTGGGCGCCGGAGAGCAGCTGCCCGGCGCCCGGGGCGAAGGCCGGCAGGCCGAGGGCGCGGAGCAGCTGGTGGACGGTGCAGATCGCCGCCGAGACGACCGGTTTGCCGAGCTGCTGCTCGGCCTCCTCGACGGCGGCCAGCGAGGGCATCTGCACGCAGGCGGAGAGGACCACCGCGTCGGCCCCGGCGTGGTCGAGCCGTTTGGCGATGCCGGGCAGCCGCGCCGGGTCGTGGGCGGCCACGTCGAGGTTGTCGGGGATCTCCAGGGCCGCGTGGTCGAGCACCTCGACGCCCTCGTGCCCCAGGTAGTCGACCACGGTCCGGGCCAGCGGCTTCAGGTACGGGGTGACCAGGACGACCCTGCGGGCGCCGAGCACCCGCAGCCCGGCGACCAGGGCGCCGGCGCTGGTGACCACCGGGGCGGGGGCGCCGTTGTCGGCGGTGCGCCGGTGCAGCCGCTGCTCGGCCTCGCGGTGGTAGCCGGGCCCGGCGGCCATCACGGCGACCAGGCAGGCGTAGCCGAGCACGTCGACCCGGGCGTCGGAGAGCTCGGTGGCGCAGCGGTCCGACTCGGCGTCCATGGCGCGCAGCTGCTCGGGGGTGACCCTGGTCATCCGCATCCGGCTGGAGTGGAAGGTGAACCGCTCGGGCGCGACCGCCTCGCGGGCCCGCAGCAGGGCGGGGACCTCGGTCTCCATGGTGACGTTGGAGCTGGGGACGATCTGGCCGATCCGGTAGGTGGTCACGGGGGTGCTCCTCTCGGCGTGCGTCGGAGTGTGCGGTGCGCGTGCGCGGAATGCGACGGGCGGTAGGCGGTAGGCGGCAGACGGCCCGGGGCAGGTGTGCGTCGCCCGGGGCCGGTGCGGGCGGGCCGGCCCTCAGCGGGCGTCGACCACCGGGTTGGCGAGGGTGCCGATGCCCTCGATGGTGGCCTCGACCAGGTCCCCGGGCTGGAGGAACTGCGGGGGCACCATCCCGGCGCCGACGCCCGAGGGGGAGCCGGTGGCGATCACGTCCCCGGGTTCCAGCGTGACGCCGGAGGAGATGTCGGCGATCAGCCGGGCGACGCCGAACAGCATGTGGCGGGTGTTGGAGTCCTGCCGCAGCTCGCCGTTGACCCGCAGCGAGAGGTCGAGCCGCTGCGGGTCGGGGATCTCGTCGGCGGTGACCACGACCGGGCCGAACGGTGCGTAGCTGTCCTGCCCCTTGGAGAAGAACCACTGCCCGGAGCGACGCTGGTCGCGGGCGCTGACGTCGTTCACGATGCTGTAGCCGAAGACGTGCCGCAGGGCGTCCCGCTCGGCCACCCGGAAGGCGGGTTCGCCGATCACCACGGCGAGTTCGCACTCCCAGTCCAGCTGCTTGGTGAGCGCCGCGTTGTGCAGGATGGGCTGGCCGGGGCCGGTGACGGCGGTGGCCGGCTTGCCGAACAGCACCGGGCGGTCGGGCAGTTCGCGGTCGGTGTCCAGGGTGCGGTGCGACTCGTCGACGTGCTCCAGGTAGTTGAGGCCGACGCCGACGATCTTGCCGGGGCGCAGCGGCGCGCGCAGCGAGATGCTGGAGAGCGGCCGGACGGCGGGGTGGCCGGGGCCGACCGGGGCCAGCAGGGCGCGGAGGGTGGCCAGGGCTGGCGCGCCGGCCCGGACCAGGCCGAGGAGGTCGGGCGGCAGCGCGGCGCCGGCTGAGGCGGCGAGGGCGGTCAGGTCGGCGACGTGCTCGCCGAGCCGGGCACCGGGGCGCGGGGTGTCGTCGCCGTCGGCGCAGTAGGTCAACAGGTGCATGGTCGGGTCTCCTCGGGGTTCAGCACGGGGTGACGGGCTGGTGCCCGTCGTGGTCCGGGTAGGCCTCCTCGCGGTGGAGACCGAGCGCGTGCATCACCGGGAAGTCGTTGAACGAGAACAGGCAGGCGTCCTCGCCGGGGTCGAGGTTCGCGTGCTCGTGCCAGGCCCAGGACGGGACGACGAAGACGTCGCCCTCGCGCCATTCGAAGCGCCGCCCGGCGATCACCGAGACGCCGTGCCCCTTGGCCGCGGTGTAGACGACGGAGCCGGTGTGCCGGTGGGCGCGGGTGGCCTGCCCGGGGCGCAGCAGCTGCAGGTGGGCGGCCATGGTCGGCATCACCGAGCCGCCGGTGACCGGGTTGGTGTACTCCATGACGACGCCGTCGTAGGGCGATCCCTCGGTGGCGCGGGCGAGTTGGCCCAGCGCGTGGTAGCTGGGCTCCCACGGCCAGCCGAGCAGCGGGGAGTACGGGCGGCTCCACTTCTCGACGCCGTACGGGAGCAGGTTGCCGCCGTAGCTCAGCAGCGAGGAGTTCACCACCGGCCCGGGGCGCTGGTACAGCTCGGGGTGGACCTCGTAGAAGTTCGCGTCGAGCATGTTGACCAGCGGGATGTCCAGGCCGTCCTGCCAGATCACCGGGCCGTCCGCGGACTCGTTCCCGTGCTCGTGCCAGGTGTTGTTGGGGGTGATCGCGAAGTCGCGCGGGCCGACCCTGAGCTTCTGCCCGTCCACCACCGTCCAGGCTCCGGTGCCCTCGTGGACGAAGCGCAGCGCGGCGGCCTGGTGGCGGTGCGCGGTCATCGCCTCGCCGGGGCCCATGATCTGCAGGCCGGTGTACAACAGGCCGACGGCGGCGCTGAGTTCGCGTCGGCCGGGGTTGACGAGCATGACCACCCGGCGGCCCGCGTCGTCGGCCTTGACCAGCGGCAGCGCCTTGCGGACCAGCGGGCGCAGGTCCGCGTAGCGCCAGAGCACCGGCACCGACCTGGGCTGCGGGTACCAGGGCTCGATCTCGTTCGCGACCGTCCACAGGGCGCCGGCCTCGTGCTTGGCCAACTCCTCGTAGTAGGAGACGAGTTCCGGGCTGTCGGTGACCCTGGCCCGGCCGATCCGGTCGTCGTCGTAGCCGTCGCCCGGGCTGCCCGGGCGGCCGGGGCCGTTCGGCTCCTCCGGGCCGTCCGGTCGGTCGCGGTCGGTCGTCCCACCTCGGCTGGTCATGCCTGCTCCTCCTCGGGGAGTACCAGCGGCCGCAGCGGACGGTTGTCCACGTGCAGCCGGAAGACGTCGAAGCGGTTGTAGTGGCCGACGATGTCGTGCATCTGCTTGGGCTGGATGCACCGGGCGAGGTCGATCTCGGCGTAGACGATGCCCTCCTCGTCCACCAACGGCTCGACCACGGCCCGCCCGTCGGGGCCGAAGACGCCGGACAGCGCGCTGCGCGGCCGGGCGAGCAGCTTGCGCACCTCCTGGTCCCCGCCCGCGACGACGTCGACGATCTCGGGCGAGACGGTGGAGCAGGCGACCACGGTGAACAGCTTGCCCTCGAAGCAGTGGGCGGCGGCGCGCAGCGCGATCGCCTCCGCCATGTCGTAGTCCTCGGGGGCCACCGGCAGGGCGATGTAGCTCGCGGCGTGCACGAGTTCGCCCTGGGCCAGCAGGGTGAAGCGGGCCAGGGTGTTGGTGTTCTCCCCGCAGGCGAGGGCGCCGAGCGGGCCGACGGCCGTCCGGTGGACGCGTAGGGAGCTGCCGTCGCCGGGCGTCCAGGTCAGCTTCTCGGCCCAGGTCGGCACCAGCTTGCGGTGCACGCCGAGGAGTTCGCCGTCCGCGCCGATGATCAGCAGGGTGTTGTACAGCACGCCCAGGCTGTGCCGCCCGCGCTCGTTCACGCCGATCACCAGCACCACCCCGGCCTGCCGGGCGGCGGCGCGCAGGGTGTCCACGTACGGGCCGGGCACGTCCACGGAGGCCCGGTAGAGCCGCTCGTACCAGGGCGAGCCCTGCACGGGGTTCATCGTCCAGTTCCAGTACGGGTAGCCGGGGACGAAGACCTCGGGGAAGACCACCAGGGAGGCGCCGTGGCCGGCCGCCTCGTGGATCAGTGCGACGGCCTTGTCCACGGTGGCGGCCGGGTCCAGGTAGACGGGGGCGGCCTGGACGGCCGCGGCGGTGAAGCGGGGCAGGTCCGGCACGGCGTCTCCTCGGGTCCCCCGGGTGGTCGGTCGGTGGGGTGGTGGGGTGGGTGCGGTCGTCGGGTCGGTGTGGCTCGCCGGGTCGGTCCGGCTCCTCGGCTCGGTCCGGCTCACCGGGGTGTCGGTCCGTCGGCGTCGCCGGTCGCTCACCTCGCGGGCCCTTCGGCAGGTGCTTCGGCGGTCCCTGCGGCGGGCCGGTCGGCTGCCGGTACGCCCGGTGGCCAGCGGCGGTGCACCGACGCCTCCGTCGGACGGCGCAGGTGCAGCCGGGGCGCGACCCGGTCGGCGCCCGGGCCCGGCGGTCGGCGGCTGCCCGCCGACCACGGGCCGGGCCAAGGCGCGCCCGGCCCGGAGTAGCCCTGCTCGGCGGCCGCGTGCAGGGTCCAGAGCGGGTCGTACAGCTGGGCCCGGCCGACCGCGACGAGGTCCGCCCGCCCGGCCAGCAGGACGGAGTTGGCGTCGTCCGGCCCGGAGATCGCGCCGACCGCGATGGTCGGCAGGCCGGTGGCCGCGCGGACCAGCTCGGCGAACGGGGTCTGGTAGCCGCGCCCGTACGGCGGCCGCTGGTGGGCGACCACCTCGCCGGTGGAGACGTCCACCGCGTCCGCGCCGGCGTCGCCGAGTGCGCGGCAGATCGCGACCGCCTCGGCCTCGGTGGTGCCGCCCGGCGCCCAGTCGCTCGCCGAGATCCGCACCAGCAGCGGCCGCCCGGTCGGCCAGGCCGCCCGGACGGCGGCCAGCACCTCCAGGGGCAGCCGCAGCCGGTGGGCGAGCGGCCCGCCGTAGCGGTCGGTGCGGCGGTTGGTCAGCGGCGACAGGAAGCCGGACACCAGGTGGCCGTGGCCGAACTGCAGCTCCAGCACGTCGAATCCGGCCCGTGCCGCGCGCTCCGCCGAGGCCGCGAACTCCGCGGTGACGGCGGCGAGCCGGTCGGCGCCGGCCGCGCTCGGGGTGGGGGAGGCGGCGTCCCAGGGCAGCGGGGAGGCGGCGATCAGCGGCCAGCCGTCGGCGAGCGGACGGCCGATGCCGTCCGGGCCCGGCACGGCGGTGGCGGCCCGTCGGCCGGCGTGGGTCAGCTGGATGCCGAGCGGTGTGTCGCTCACCGCCCGCACGGCGTGGACGAGTTCGCGCCAGGCCGTCTCCTGCCGGTCGTTCCAGAGGCCGGGGCAGTGATCGGTGGCGCGGCCCTCGGGGCTGACGGCGGTCATCCCGGCGAGGACGAGTCCGGCGCCGCCGAGGGCCTGCGCGGTCAGCTGGGCCCGGTCGAAGGCACTGGGCAGGGTGTCGGCGGAGGTGAAGGTCGCGAGCGGGGGCACCACGACGCGGTTGCGCAGCTCCAGCGCGCCCAGTTTCAGCGGCCGGAACATCGGCGGGGTGCCGGGCCCGCCGTCGCTCCCGCCGGTTCCGCCGGTCCCGGTCCGGGTCGCGCCCCCGCCGGTCCCGCCCTCGCCGCCGCTCCCGAACGCGGCGTCCACCGCGTCGACGAACCCGGGGTCGCGGGAGCGCAGGTTCCCGTACGTGACCCGGCGGCTGCGGGTGAGCAGGTTGAAGGCGAACCGGTCCGGGTCCTGCCCGGTGCGCCGCTCCACCGTCTCGAACCACTCCAGGCTCGCCTGCGCGGCCCGCTGGGTGGACTCCACCACCGGCCGGCGCTCCGCCTCGTAGGCGGCCAGCGCGGCCTCCACGGTGGGCTGTTCGTGCAGGCTCGCGGCGAGCGCGAGGGCGTCCTCCAGGGCCAGTTTGGTGCCCGACCCGATCGAGAAGTGCGCGGAGTGCGCGGCGTCGCCGAGCAGGACGACGTTCCGGTGCCGCCAGCGCGCGTTGCGCACGGTGGTGAAGCGGATCCAGCGCGAGGCGTTCGGGATCAGCCGGTGGCCGTCCAGGTGCCCGGCGAACAGCTCCGCGCAGCGCCGCACGCTCGCCAGGTCGCTCTCGCCGCGGGCCGGCTCCCGTGCGGCGAGGGCGTCGAAGCCGGCCCGGTGCCAGGTGTCCTCGGCGGCCTCCACGATGAAGGTCGAGCGCCGCTCGCCGTACGGGTAGGCGTGCACCTGCAGGGGGCCGAAGTCGAACTGCTCGACGATGAAGGTGAAGGCCTCGAAGACCCGGTCGGTGGCGAGCCAGATGTAGCGGCAGTGCCGTTGGTCCAGCTCGGGGCGGAAGGCCTCGGCGTGGGCCGCCCTGGTGGCCGAGTTGATGCCGTCGGCGGCGACCACCAGGTCGTACCCGGCGGCGAGTTCGCCGACCGGCGGCGCGGGCGTGCGGTAGCGCACGTCCACCGCGAGGCGTTCGCAGCGCCGCTGCAGGATCGCGCGCAGCCGGTTGCGGTCGAGCGCCGCGAAGCCGTGCCCGCCGCAGGTGCGGACCTGGCCCGCGTAGCGCACGTCGATGTCGCTCCAGCGGGCGAACTCGGCGCCGATCGCGGCGAACACCTCCGGGTCGGCCTGCGCGATGCCGTCCAGCGTCTCGTCGGAGAAGACCACGCCGAAGCCGGACTCGTCCTCCCGGCCGTCCCGCTCGAACACCGTGATCTCGCGGTCGGGCGCCAGGTGCTTGGCCAGCGCGGCGAAGTACAGACCGCCCGGGCCGGCGCCGATCACCGCGATGCGACGGGCCCCGGCGCCCCCGGCGGGGCCGTCCGGTTCGCTGCGCCGGACCGCCGAGGTGCGGGCGCCCGGTGCGCCGGGCCCGTTCACGCCACCACCTCCGGCTGCTGCGCCCCGGACTCGGTCAGCGCCCGTCGGACCGGCTCCGGCCACGGCGCCGCGCCCTTGGCGTGCGGCGCGGCGTGCACCACCGACATCCGGCCGGACGCGGCCAGCCCCTGCGGGCCGTGCACCTCGAAGGCGTAGTGCAGCGAGGAGCCGCCGACCCGGACCACCCGCAGCTCGGTGCGGACCAGGTCGCCGAACCAGAGCCGTTCGCGGTAGTCGGCCTCGAAGTGCACCCGGGGGATCCGGCCGAACAGCTCGGCCAGGCCCAGCCGGCGCAGCAGTGCGGCCTCGGCCGCCTCGGCCCAGCGCTGCACGGCGGAGAAGTGGTAGTGCCCGGCGGCGTCGGTGTCGGACCACTCCACCCGGCGCTCGACGGCCACGCTGGCCGGGGCGGTCGCCGCCCGCCTGCGCAGCTCGGCGCGGTGCAGCTTGCCGGTCGCGGTGCGCGGCAGCTCGGTGACGAACTCGACCGCGCGCGGGTACTTGTACGGGGCGATGGTGCGTTTGACGTGCTCCTGGAGCGCGCGCACCGTCTCCGGCCCGGCGGCGGCGCCCTCGCCGAGCACCACGTAGGCCTTGACCACCGTGCCGCGCAGGTCGTCGGGCGCCCCGACCACCGCGCAGTCGGCGACGTCGGGGTGGCCGGCGAGGGCCTGTTCCACCTCGGGGCCGGCGATGTTGTAGCCCGCGGAGACGATCATGTCGTCGTTGCGCGCCTGGTACCAGTAGTAGCCGTCCGGGTCGCGGACGTAGGTGTCACCGGTGAGGTTCCAGCCGTCCCGGACGTAGCCGCGCTGGCGTTCGTCGTCCAGGTAGCGGCAGCCGGTCGGCCCCTTGACGGCGAGCAGCCCGGGCACGCCGTCCGGCACCGGTCGGCCCTGGTCGTCGAGGACGGCGGCCCGGTAGCCCGGCACGGGGCGGCCGGTGGCGCCGGGGCGGATGTCGCCGTCGGCGGCCGAGATGAACACGTGCAGCAGCTCGGTGGCGCCGATGCCGTCGATCAGCCGCTGCCCGGTGGCCGCCAGGAAGGCCTGCCAGAGGGGGGCGGGCAGGTGCTCGCCCGCCGAGACGCAGCGCCGGACGCCGGAGAGCCGGTCGGCGAGGCCGGCGGCCAGGATCGCCCGGTAGGCGGTGGGCGCGGTGAACAGCACGCTCACCCCGTGCCGCCGGACCTGTTCGGCGAGCTGCTCGGGCGTGGCCTGCTCCAGCAGCAGGGTGGCGGCGCCGGCCCGCAGCGGGAACACCACCAGGCCGCCGAGGCCGAAGGTGAAGGCGAGCGGCGGGGTGCCGCCGAACAGGTCGTCGGGGGTGGGCCGGAGCAGGTGGCGGGAGAAGGTGTCGGCGTTGGCGAGCACGTCGCGGTGGAAGTGCAGGGTGGCCTTGGGGCGGCCGGTGGTCCCGGAGGTGAAGGCGATCAGGGCGACGTCGTCGGCGGCGGTCGGGACGGCCTCGAACCCGCCGTCGGTGGCGGCGCAGCGGGCGGTGAGGTCCTCCGGGCCGGGACCGCCGAAGGCGAGCACCCGCAGGCCGGGGGTCTCGGCGCGGGTGAGGTCGTCGAGGTAACGGTGGTCGCACAGGGCGAGGACGGGGCGGGCGACCCGGTGGAGCTCGGTGAGCTCGGCGGCCCGCAGCAGCGGCATGGTGCTGACCACCACTCCGCCGGCCTTCAGGACACCCAGCCAACAGGCCACCAGCCAGGGGGTGTTGGGGCCGCGCAGCAGGACCCGGTTGCCGGTGGTCAGGCCGAGTTCCTCGGTCAGCAACCGGGCCACCCGGTCGGCGTGGTCGCGCAGTTCGCCGTAGGTCCACTGGCCGGTGGGGGTGAGCAGGCAGCGGCGGTCGGGGCCGAACCGGGTGATCGTCTCGTCGAGCAGCGCCCGGGCGCAGTTCAACCGGTCGGGGTAGGCCAACTCCGGTAGTTCGAAGAGGAGTTCAGGCCACTGGTCAAGGGGTGGGAGATGGTCGCGACAGAACGTGTCCACATGCGCTGAGGGGGAGAGCTCCATGGGCGGGCACCTCATCGTGCGAGCGGGAGTGAGGCCAGTATGGCGCTTCGGTGACGCCAGTCAAGAGAGCGATACATGCATTCGGGGGAGCAGGCACCGCCCGGGCGCGGGGCGGCCGGCCCGGGCGGGGTGGTCCGGCGGGGTGGTCCGGGCGGGCCGGTGCGCCGCCCGGGGGAGGCGCGGGCGGCGGGGGTGCCGGAGGTCCGCGGCGGGGCACGGCAGGGCGCGCGGGAACGGCGGCGGACGGGCCCGCACCTGGCGGCCGTGCGAGTCGGGGCGGGGGAGGGGTGCGGCAGGGGTGCGGGAGGGAGCGGCGGGGTGCGGCCGGAGGTCCGCGGCCGTCGCCGGGGCGGTCGCGCCCGGCGCGCGTCCGTCAGGCGTCCGTCAGGCGTCCGTCAGGCGCCCGTCAGGCGGGTCCGAGGGCCGCCCGGGCGCGGTCGGCGAGCAGACCGGCGAACAGGGTCAGGGCGGGTGCGGCGGTGCTCCCGGGGCCCGGGTCGCGGACGTCGAGCAGGGCCGAGCCCACCCGCACCAGGACGTCCGTGCCCTGGGTGTCGTCCGTCCGGGCGGCGCTCTGGTCGCCGATCGGGGGCAGCGGGAGGACGGAGGCGCCGTCGCCGCCGATCCGGGCGAGCGCCAGGTCGAAGGCCCGCCCGGCGGTCTCCGGCGAGGCGAAGGTGACCACGGTGAACTGCGCGCTGTGCGTTCCGGAGGACGCGAAGGTCACGGTGGCGTAGGCGAGTTGCCGGTCGCAGGCGTCCGGGACGAGGCACGGCGCGTCCGCGCCCGGGCCGGCTCCCGAGGTGGGGCCGCTGCGCACCTGCCAGCCGCCGGGCATGGCGCTCAGGTCGGGCAGGACGGCGCGGACCTGGGCGGGGTCGCGCAGCGTACGCCCGGCGTGGGCCAGGTCCGGCCCGTTGGGCTGCAGCAGCGGGCGCGAGCCGAGGTTGATCCCGACGGCCACCAGCGCGGCGACCACCACCAGCGACAGGGTCACCAGCACGGGGACGGCGCCGAGCCGGGCGGCCCGCGCCGTGGACCCGGCGACCGCCGGGTCCACCCGCAGGTGCACGGTCGGCTCCTCGGGGGGCTTGCCCAGCTCGGTGGTGGCCAGGTACCGGGCGAACGCCGGGTCCGCGGCGAGCAGGTCGCCGACGGCGGCGGTGAGCCCGGAGCGCGCCCGGGCGTCCCCGGGGTTCGCCTCGATCGCGGCGACGGCCCGGGCGCCCTCCGCCGAGGCCCGCAGGCGCGTCCGCACCAGATCCGCCACCGCCCGGCCCGGGCCGCCGGCCACTCCCTCGGCGGCCCGCACCAGCACCCCGACCACGGCCGGCAGGAGCTCCTGGCCGTCCCCCATGGCAACCCCCTAGCCGCAACGAGTCGTCGCCGCCCGGCGGCGCGCCTCGCCGCCCGCCGCCGGGGCCTTCCGTCAACGATCCCGGACGCGGGGCCGGTTCGTCCCCCGGAAGACGGAACGGAGACGCAACCGCAACCGCCCGCGGACCGTGCCGGGAGCGGAGTGGCCGGTGTGGCCGGAGGGGGTGCCGCCCCGGGCCGGCCCGCCCTCCGCGGCTCAGGCCGGTGGGGCCGCCGCGGCGGACGGCGGTGCGGCGGACGGCGGTGCGGGGGGTGTCACGGGCATCGACATGTAGACCGCGCGCCGGCCGTAGCAGGCCGGCACCGCCACCTCCCGGTGGGCGCGGTAGCCGAGCAGCCGCAGCAGGATGTCGGCGCCCCGGACGGCGACCATCGAGATCTCCTCGAAGCCCTGCGCGCGGGCCTGCTCCCGGAAGTGGCGCATGAAGCGCAGGGCGACGTCCCGGCCGCGCAGCTCCTCGTCGATCACCAGGTCGTGCACGTGCAGGTTGGCGGACGCGTACCGCTGCTCCTCGGGCCTGGTGAGGTCCGGGCAGCGCAGCGGCGGGTAGGGCAGGCTCAGCAGGTAGCCGCGGACGGCGCCGTGCAGCTCCAGCACGAAGCAGGTGCCGGGCGAGCTGTGCCCGCGCGACTCCAGGGCCTCCCGGCCCTCGGAGAGCCCGTCGGCCGCGTAGGCGGCGTGTTCGAGGGCCACCACGGTGTCCCAGTCCGCCTCGGCGAGCAGCCGGAAGCGCAGGTCCTCGCTCACCTGGCCGGCACCTCCGAGGGGGTGAGGCGTTCGGCGCGGGCGGCGTCCACCAGGGCGGACCAGGCCTCGATCAGCCGGGCGAAGTCCTCGGCGTCGGCCTGCGCCTCGTCGAGCAGCCGGGCTCGCCGGGGCGCCAGGTGGTCGGCGAACTCGGCGTACTTGCCGCCCAGGCGCCGGTATGAGCGGTCGACGACGTCCAGCCGGCGGACGTTCTCGGCGCGGTCCCAGGCGGCGCTGCGCCGCACCGAGTCGAGCACCGGGGCGATGCGCACCGCGTGCCGCTCGTCGAGCAGGTCGCCGCCGACCGCCATCATCTCGCCGTACACGGGGTGCAGGTAGAGCATCGAGAGCAGGAACTTGACGAAGCGCAGCTGGTAGGCGGTGAAGCCGGGGCCGGTGCGCCGCTCCGGGGTGTAGTGGTTGACGATGTGCCGGTTGTGGACGACGCCCGGCAGGCCGGAGTCGAGGACGACGTGCAGCAGGAAGTAGTCGCTGCCGATGGTCTCGGTGGCCGGCGGGAGCGGCAGCCGCTCGTAGACCCGGTGGTCCAGGCCGAGGTTGCACATGTCCACCCGCCAGATGTCGGGGGCGCCGAGGACGGACTCGTCGGTGCGGAACGGCTCGGTGCCGCCGCCGGTGAACGAGGCCTCGACCAGCTCGCGCTTCTCCTCCTCCGTCCACACCGGCGGCGCCCACAGGCCGACGACCTCGTGGTAGACGGCCGGGTCGAGGTCGCGGATCTCGCCGACGTCGACGGAGAGTTCGCCGATGAAGGAGGCGCCGACGAGGGAGACGGGCTTGTCCGCGTCGGCGGGGTCGAGCTCGCTGACGGTGACGTCGGCGGCGGCGTCGCCGGCCCGGCGGCCGAGCGAGAGCAGTTCGTGGTGGATCGGGAACACCTTGCGCCCGTCGAGGAGTTGGTACTCGCTGTCGGAGTCTCGACGGTGCACGGAGGTGCAGCCGAGGGCGGCGGCGACCAGGAACACCCGGTTGGTGCAGGCGCCGTAGGAGACGCCGTCGGGGAGCATCAGGTCGAGCAGCCGGTCGGGGTCGGTGGCGCCGGAGCGCCTGCTCACCCGCCGGAGGAAGTCCCGCTGCCGGTCCTCTCCGAGGTGGTGCACGACGACCCCGGGGGTGGCGGCCAGCGCGCCGACGGCGCCCGCGTTCTCCGCGAAGCCCGCGGGGCCGGCGGTGTCGAGGACCAGCAGGTGGACCTCGGCGTCGAAGTGCTCGACGGCGTGCGCCGCCTCCTCGGCGAGTGCCGCGATGGTGGCGGCGCAGGCCCGGTTGGTGGGCAGGGCGAGGCAGACTCGTCTCATGGCGGGCTTCTCCGTTGGTCGTCAGGGTCGTTGCCGCGGCGGCGGGGTGGGTGCGCCGGTGGTCGTCGCAGGCGCCGCCGGACGGCTTCCGTCCTGCCGCCCGACTCGCCCTGGCGGCAGGCGAGTTCGCGAGGCCCCCGCGCGTCGGGCGTCGGGGTGCCACCCCGGTCCGTCCGGTCTGCGGACTACCGTGGACTAGACCACTTTTGATGTCAACGATTGACAGGGCGGGCCGGGTGGAGGTGCAATGCGCGCCCTCCCGGGCGCTCCCCGCCGCCCCGGCCCGGCCCGTGCGGGCACGGCGCGGCGCGGGTCCGGCGGCGCCTCCGTGCGGGCGCCCGGTTCGCACGGGAGCGCGAATACCCGTCACCGGGTCGAACGGCCGCGCGGGCCCGGGCGGTTCACGGCCGCGGATTCGGCCATCGGGGTCAATCCGGAGCGGGGACCTGCCGATACCGGCAACGACGTCCCTACGCCGTCCGGAGGAGACCGCATGCCCGACCTGTGGCTGCCCGGTGCCGAGATCCACGACCTCGGCGACCACGCGCCGACCGACCAGCAGTACCCCCCGAAGGCCATCGCCCACATCACCTGGGACCGCAACGCCACCGCCGCGGCCCCGCAGGACTGGTGCACCTTCGAAGACCTCGTCGGCTACTTCACCGGCGCCGGCGCCGGAAACGCCCCGCACCTGGTCTGGGACCCCTTCAGCGGGCGGACGGCCCAGCTGTTCCCGGCCGACTCCCGCTCGAAGAGCCTGCTCAGCCCGCCGGAGAGCCCGACCCGCACCAACCGCGCCGGCCGGGTCGTCATCCAGATCGAGGCGGTGTTCTTCCCGTACTGCCGCTACCGGGGCGCCGTCTACCCGCGGCTGGTCGACACCCCGTGCGCCGGCTGGGACCGGCTGCACGCCTGGATCGGCTCGTGGGGCGTGCCCGACACCTGGCCGATGGGCCGGCCGACCGACTTCACCGACCACCGCGACGAGCAGGTGTGGGAGACCCGCGGCGGGTGGTACGCCCACGCGCACGTGCCGTTCAACGACCACAGCGACCCCGGCTCCTGGCCCGACCTCACGGCGGGCTCGGGATCCCCGGGCTCCCCGCCCTCGCAGCAGCACCCGGCTCCCCCGGACGAGCCGGCCCCGCCCCGCTACCAGGTCAGCATCAACGGGCTGCCCTACGGCTACGGCGCCGAGGGCTACCAGGTCACCGCCGTCGGCCGGGCGCTCGTCGCCCAGGGCTCCGGCTCCCACTACCGCTCCGGGCCCGGCCCGAACTGGACGGACGCGGACACCGAGAACTACGCGGACTACCAGCGGAGCCTCGGCTACAGCGGGCAGGCCGCGGACGGCGTCCCGGGGGAGGGCTCGCTGCGGCGGCTGCTCGGCTACCTGCCCGGGCCCCGGTCGGTGTCGCTGGCGCACGTCGTCGCGGCCGCCCGGACCGATCCCGGCGCCGAGCAGGGGCACCGCAGTTACGGGGCCGAGGCGGCGATCGTCGAGCAGGCCCTGGCGGACGAGGGGCTGCTCGAACAGCGCTGGGTGGACGGCTCGTTCGGGAGTCGGACGGTCGCCGCCTACGCCGGGTGGCAGCGGCGCTGCGGGTACGCGGACGCGGACGCGGACGGGATCCCGGGGCGGGACTCGCTGCGCCGCCTGGGATCGGCGCGGGGGTTCGGCGTGACGGACTGACGGGGCGGGCGGGGTGGCCGGGGTGGCCGGGGTGGCCGGGGTGGTCCGGGGTCGCGGCTTTCCGCGACCCCGGCTTCCCGGCTTCCCGGTTCCCCGGCTTCCCGGCTTCCCGGCTTCCCGGTTCCCCGGCTTTGGGGTTCCCCGGCTTCCGGGTACGGCCGGGGGAGGTCGCCGGGTACCTCGGAGGGAGGGGTGCGGGTGCTCTCGGGCCGGGTCGGGTACTCGCTCGGGAGTAGTCGGGGTTACTTCCGGTGGCAGATGCCCGATGAGGGGCGGAGCGGAGAGTCTGGGCCCGTCCTCGCCGCACGGCGGTGATGCCGCCGCGGCCCGGCCGCGGCCCCGACCCGAAGGAGGCACCCGTGCGCCCGTCCACCGCACCGGCCGCGGAGCCGAGTCCCGCCCGCCCCGCCCGACGGCGGCCGCCCGGCGGCACGCTGCCGCCCAGGGCGCGCAAGAGCCTGGTCGTCGTGCACGTCGTCGCCTCGGTGAGCTGGCTGGCCCTGATGCTCTGCCTGCTCACCCTGGCGGTGACGGCACTGGCCACGGAGGACGCCGACCGGTTGCGGTCGGCGTACCGGGCGATGGGGATGCTCGGCGACGCGCTGATCCTCCCGCTGAGCCTGGCCACCCTGGTCAGCGGGGTGGTGCTGGGGCTCGGCACCTCCTGGGGGCTGTTCCGCTACTACTGGGTGAGCGCGAAGTTCTGGCTGACCCTCGCGGCGGCGGCCGCCTCGCTGATCGCCCTCAGCGCCCGGCTGCACGACGCCGTGCGCGTGGTGGACGCACACCCGACCGGTCCGATCTCGGCGGCGGACCTCGGGTTCGTCCGTCTCAACACGGTGATCGTCCCGTCCGTCGCGCTGGCGCTCTACCTCTTCGCGGTGGTGCTCTCCGTGTTCAAGCCCTGGGGCCGTCGCCGGCCGGGCAGTCGGCGCGGGCGCATACCCGGCGCCCGCGGGTGACGCCGGTCCGCCGGGGAATGCCGGCGCTCGGCGGCGGTGTTCTCCACGGACGTGACCAGCGCACCAGGGACCAGGGCACCCGCGACGGGCGGACCAGCGGCCGACGCGGGCGCGACGCCCGCGATCCGGCTCTCCGTGCTCGACCGGTCCCGGACGAGACAGGGCGAGGAGCCGGCGCAGGCGCTGCGGGACACGGTGGCCTTCGCCCAGGAGGCGGAGCAGCTGGGCTACCACCGGTTCTGGGTCTCCGAGCACCACGGCGTGCCCGGAGTGGCCGGGTCCGCGCCGACGGTGCTCGCCGCGGCGGTGGCGGCGGCCACCACCCGGATCCGGGTCGGCACGGGCGGAGTGATGCTGCCCAACCACCGGCCGATGGTGGTGGCCGAACAGTTCGGCGTGCTGGCCTCGCTCTTCCCGGGCCGGATCGACATGGGCCTCGGCCGGTCGGTCGGGTTCACCGACGGAGTGCGCCGGGCCCTGGGCCGGGAGAAGGACGCAGCGGACGACTTCGGGGCCCAACTTGTCGAGCTGCTCGGCTACTTCGACGGTTCGCAGCAGGTGCACCGCGGCGTCCACGCCCGGCCGGCCGAGGGCCTGAGGGTGCCGGCCTTCGTCCTGGCCACCGGCGCCGGCGCCGACATGGCCGCCGACGCCGGGCTGCCGCTGGTCGTCGCCGCCACGCGAGGGGAGGAGCGGATGCTCGCGGCGATCGACCGGTACCGCGCCGGGTTCCGTCCCTCGGCGCAGGCGGCGCAGCCCTACGTGGTGATCGCGGGCACGGTCGCCGTCGCCGGGACGGCGGAGAGCGCGCGGGAGCTGCTGGTCCCGGAGGCCTGGGCCGGTGCGTACTCCCGCACCCACGGCGAGTTCCCGCCGCTGGCCCCGGCCGCCGAGATCGCGGCCCTGTCGATGGGAGCGCGCGAGCGCGCCGCCTACGAGCAGTCGCTGAAGGGGCACATCGCGGGCACCCCGGAGCAGGCCGTCGCCGAACTCGCCGCCCTGATGGCGCGCAGCGGCGCGGACGAGTTCCTGGTGACCACCAGTACCTACGACCGCGCCGCACTGCTCGACTCCTACCGGCTGCTCGCCCGGGCGGTCGGCCAGCCGGTCGGGCAGGGTATCGGCCAGCCGGTCGGCCAGTCGGCCGGGCAGGGCGTCGCTACCCGGGCTGCCGGTCGGGAGGCGGCGGGGCCGGAGGACGTCGACCGGACGGTCGCTCAGGCGGTCGGTCGGGCCTGACTGCTCCGGGCCGCTCCGGGACGCACCGCAGACCCCCTCCGCCGCTCCACCGCCCGCATGTCCAGCTCGCTTCAGGCCGCCTCGCCCGGTTTCCGAGCAGGGCCGATGACCTGCTAGTGTTCTTCCCGTCGAGAGGAAACGATCTCTCGAGCAGGCGTCAGCGGTGCTACCAGAGCACGTCCTACTTTCAGTAGGGAGAGTCCGTGCAACCCGGGCCTGGCGCTCCACCCGAAGGGGCCCGTTCCGTCCAGCGGAACGGGCCCCTTCGTCATGTCCGGGGGCCGGCGGGGCCCGTCCGTCCGGAGCCCGCCTACCCGGGGTCGGTCCGGCGGATCCCGATCGCCAGGCTGCGGGTCCCGACCGTCTGAGCCCGGTTCCCGGTGGCCCGGGTCCGGCGGGCCGGTCTCCCGCGGGGTCGGTTCGCCGCCCGTTCGCCCTTCACCCGACGTCCGATCGCCACCCGTTCGGCGCCCGTTCGCGGCCCGTTCGCGGCCTGTTCGCGGTGCCGGTCTCGGCCGGGCCCCTTTATCGCATTTCGGTGGCCGAAACCCTGTTGCTCAGCCGGTTATCAGCCAAGGTCCCGTTCCTGGTGGCCGGTGGGCGACGGCGGGTGGCAACGTCAGGGCCAGCCGGTTCTACTGTCACGGGCTGGTGACGCACCGTCATACCTTGGCTGGAAGTAACTGCCAATGATGTGAATATGCCATTGGAATGTTCGTCATATGCAATCCGGCAGTAGCCTTCCGTGTCGAACCCGCCACTGCTGGTGGCGAATCCGGCCGAGTCGCGCTGCGCCCGGCCGCCCAGACCCCCGCGAAGGAGCCGGTGTGCCGGGTATCGACGAATGCCTCGCCGGAGCGATGGCGATCACTGGAGCCCGCTCCGCGAGTCTGGTCGACTGGAGCAGCGGACTTGCGCTCGGCGGTCTCGGCGAATGCCCGGCCGGCGACCACGAGACCGCCGCCGCCGAGGCAACCGACCTGGTGCGGGCGACGGTTGAGAGTCAGACCTTCACCGGGGCGGAGGAGCGGCGGTCGCCGCTCCAGGACATCATCGTCACTGCCGGCCGCAGTTACCACCTGATCTGCTTCATCGACACCGTCTTCGACAGCCGTCTCGTCCTCCACCTCTGGCTGGACCGGGCGGAGGGCAACCTCGCGGCCGCCCGCTACCGCCTCCAGGGCCTCGCCGAGGAGCTGGTGCTCGGGTGAGCCCGACACCCACGAGGGCCGGCGGCTTCCGGTCGGCACACCGGGCGCACGTCCCCCGGCAGCGGCACGTCCCCGGGCACCAGCAGCCCGCCGGGCACGGGCATCCCGCCGGGCGCCGGCAGACTCCCGGGCGGTGGTCCGCATGAACGCCGCACCCACCACCGATCCCGCCACCGGTTCCACCGCCGCACCCGCAGCACCCGAACCCGTGCCCGCCGCGGGGCCCGGCACGACCTCCACCACGCCCGCCGCGACGCCGATCGCGGAGCCCGTCACCCTCCCGCCGTCCGCCCCGCCGCAGACCCCGGGCGAGGCCCTCGGCCTGCTCGCCACCCGCCGAGCCACCGGCGCACTGCACGGCCCGCTCGGCAGTCTGCACCTCGTGGACGGCCGGGTGACCCACGCCGACTCACCCCGGGCCCCGGGGCTGGCCGACCTGCTCACCGGCTGCGGCCGGATCGCGCCCGCGGACTGGGCGGAGCTGCTCCGCGCCCACGGTCCGCACGCCCGGGTCGGCGAGGCGATGGTCGACCGTGGCCTGATCGGCCGCGGGGAGCTCGAACTCGGCCACCTCGGCACGCTCTTCGACGCCGCCTTCTTCGTCCTCGCCGACCAGGCCGGTGGCACCTGGCGGTTCGAGCACGAGGCGCGGCACTGGCTCGGCCCGGTGGCGGAGGTCGACGCCGACCGGCTGCGCCGCGAGGTCGACCGCCGGAGCGGGCTGCTGGAACAGATCTGGCCGTGGGGGCGGCTGGACACCGCCCCCGTCCGGCCCGCCGTAGCGGGCTTCCACGCCCACCGGCGCCCGCCCGGTCGCCGCCAGCGCGAGCTGCTCGACCACGCCGACGGCCGAAGAACCCCGGCGGACCTGGCCCGACTGCTCGGCAGGTCAGGCTTCGGCGTGACGGCGGACGTCCGCCGACTGGCCGCCGCGGGACTGCTCGACGCCGGCCTGCTCGACGTCCCGCGGCACGCGGCGCCGAGGGCCGCGCCACCCGGGGCGCCCGGGGTGCCGCTCGCCGCCCCACTCGGGGTACGGGCCGGTGTCGCACCCGCCGCCCCAGCCGTGTTCCCGCCCGCACCCTCCCAGGCCGGACCGCTCGCGCCACCGCTCGCTTCACCACCGCTCGCTTCACCGCCCCTGGCTTCGCCACCCGCTCCACCGCTCGCCGCACCACTCGCTCCACCGCCCGTCGGGGCGCCGACCGTGCCGCCCCTCCCGGCACCCGAGGCGCCATCACCGCCGCGCCGGTCCGGAGGCCTGCACCGCAGGGTTCCCGGCGCCACCCTCACCGGCGTCGGCATCCTCCCCGGTGCCACGCCCCCCGGGTCCGTGGCGGCCGACCGTCCCGCCCACCCGCCGACAACGGCAGCGGCCCACCCGCTGACCGTCCCCGACCCGGACATCGCGCTGCTGACCCGGGTCCGAACCCTTCTGGAGGCCCGACTTTGAACGACGCTCCGCCCGCGACCCCGCCGTCCCGGCCATGAGGCGGGCGCTCAAGCAGCGTGTCGGAAGGAGACAACTGATCGCCTTGGAGACCGAGCTGCTCGCCGAACTCCGCGCCGTCAAGCATCGCGTCCCGCACCTCGCGGGAGGCCTGGTCGCCAGCGTGGACGGTCTGCTGGTCGCGCACGACACCCACGGAACGGAACCCACCGGCCTGGCCGCGATGACCGCGGCCTCGCTGTCACTGGCCCAACGGCTCGCCGACAGCACCGGCCAGGGCGACTTCCGCGAGTCGCTGGTGCGCGGGGAGCACGGCTACGTCGCCACCTACGCGGCCGGTGGCAGCTGCGTCCTGACCCTCCTGGCGCACCCGGACGTCAACGTCGGTCGGTTGCACCTGGAGGCGCGCCGTTCCGCCCAGCGGATCGCCGGACTGCTCAACGAGGCCCTCCTGCCGAAGGACCCCCGCGAGCCCGGCTGAACGGCGGACCCGGTCCGGCCGGGGCCGTCCGGACCCTGGCCCGCCCTGAGACCCACCCCGAGAACCGTCAGAGAACCGAACCACCGAGAACCACCCGACGACCGAGAACCACCCAACCACCGAACGGGAGTACCCAGATGACCGACGCAGCAGGCGCCCTCAAGCAGGCCATGACCGCCATCGAAGGCGCCATCGGCGCCGCCCTCGTCGACTACAACAGCGGCATGGCGCTCGCGACCCTCGACGGCCCCGGCGGGCTGGACCTCAACGTGGCCGCCGCCGGGAACACCGACGTGGTGCGCGCCAAGATGCGCACGATGGACATGCTCGGACTGGGCGGAGACGGGATCGAGGACATCCTGATCACGCTCAGTACCCAGTACCACCTGATCCGCCCGCTCACCGGACGTACCGGCAAGGGCCTCTTCCTCTACCTCGCCCTGGACAAGGGGCGCGCCAACCTCGCGATGGCCCGCCACCAGCTCACCAAGGTCGAGGCCGATCTGGAGGTCTGACGACCGCCCACCGGATCGTCCGGACGCCCACCGGATCGTCCGGACGCCGACCGGGCCTCGGGACGGCGACCGGATCGCCCGGACGGGAACAGGACCACCCGGTCCCGGCCGGGACCGGTCCGGTCCCGGCGACGCCCGGCGGCGGCTCAGGCCCCGCCGGGCGCGGTCCAGCTGACCTCGCCGCCCGGCAGCCCCGCGCACACCGAGCCGTCGGCGGTCACCACGCTCCACGGCGCGAGCCGCGCGTGCGGCGGGACGGACAGCGCGCCGCCCTCCGCGAAGCCCAGTTCCAGCCCGCCGGCCAGCGTGATCGCGGCGCTCTCGACGGTCCGCCCGACGAGCGCCAGCAGGGGTGGGGTCGGGCGGAAGGTCAGCGCCGGGAAGAAGTGCTCGACCTCCGCGGGGGCGGCGAAGGACGGCGCCGCGAAGCGGAACTCGTGCGCCACCCGGACGGACACCCGCCCGTCGAAGGCGAGGTCCAGTCGGACGCCGCCGCTGACCGACTCCACCCGGCGGCCGGCCAGCACCTCCGTGATCGCGTTCTGCATGCCCCCAGTGTGGCCCACCGGCCCGGCGCCTGTCCGCCCGTGCCCACAGCTCCGCCGTCGACGTGCCCACCGGACCGGAATCCGGGGGCCCCGGGCCCCGGACTCGGGGGATCCGAACCGGAACCCGTGAGCCCCCGGGGCGGCCCGACTACCCGGTCGGCTGCCCGCGGACCAGCTCGACGGGCCCGCCCGCCCGTTCCCTGGCCGCGAGCGAGGCGGCCGTACGGGCCCAGGAGTGCTCGTTCAGCAGGGCCCTCGCCTCAGCCGGGTCGCAGAGCCGCCACTCCACCAGCTCCTCCTCCTGCAATGCGATCGAGTCGAGCATCCGCTCCGTCACCACGCCGCCGTCGAACACGTACACCAGTACGGCGGTGTCCCGCCCGCTCGCCGGGCCGGCCAGGGCGTCGGCGGCCGCCCCCGGTTGCCAGTCGACCGCCAGCAGCCGGCCCGGCTCGACCTCCCAGCCCAGCTCCTCGAGGATCTCGCGCCGCGCCGCGGCCCGCGGCATCTCCCGGGCGGCCTCGACCCCGCCGCCGGGCAGCGTCCAGTACTCCTCCCGGCCCCGCGGTCCGTCCCACGGCCGCAGGCGGACCAGCAGCACCCGGCCGGAGCCGTCGGTGAACAGCGCCCGCGCCTTGGCCCGGATCCGCGGACGGGTGGCGATGTAGGTGTCCCGGTCCATCGGCGGCTGGGACGACAGGGACGGCTGGGACGACTGGGACGGCCCCGGCGGCGCCGCCAGTGCGGGCGCCGCGGCGAGCCCGGTGTAGGCGGGCGGCGGTTCGTCCGCCGGCAGGTGGTCGAGGGTGTGCCCGACCGGCCTGCTGTCCTCCAGCTCCAGCGGACCGGCCGACCGGCGCACCCGCAGGCAGGCCGTCACCCGCCGGGACAGCCGCGGCGGCAGTGCGTGGACCACCTGCTCCGGGGCCAGCCAGGCCCAGCCGCCGACCTCCGCCGCATCCGGCGTGAAGGCCGCGGCCTGTTCGGGGGTGAGGGGATCCGCCCAGTACAGGTAGGCCGCGATCGGGGGCCGGGAGTCGTCGAGCGTCCAGTCCACGCAGGCCAGGGGCCCGAGCCGGGGGGTGAAGCCCAGTTCCTCCACCACCTCGCGCACCGCGGTCTCCCGCGGCGAACGGTCCTGCGGCTCCCACCCGCCGCCCGGGATCGCCACCGGGTGCCTCCGGTCGTAGGGCAGGCGCACCACCAGCACCCGCCCCCGGTCGTCCGGGAACAGTACTCCCGCCGCTGCCAGCAACTCCCGCGCGCTCCCCGGTGACGCCTCCACCAGCGCTCCCTCCGCCTCGCCCGATCCGTACCGCCGTGTCCTTGCGACGACTCCCACCGGTACCCGCGCGGTTCCCGCCCCACACCCCTGCTGATCACTCGTCAGTGTCCGGCGCGGCCGGCCCGATCCGCCCGATCCACGAGAGCCACCCGTCCACACGACCGCGGGTCCGTCCGGGGCCGTCGGACCGGTGGGGCCGCCGGAGCCCCCGGGCGTCACCCCAGGGAGGCCAGCGCCTGGGCGGTCGCCCGGGCCATCTGCTCGTCGTGCCGTCCGCTCGTGCCCCGCAGCCGGGCGGCGCCCTCGACGGCGGCGAGGGCGAGCAGACCCGGCAGGAGGTCGGCGCTGCGGGCGGCGACCCAGCGGGTGCCCCGGGTGGCCATCCACCAGAGGTCCGCGGCACGGCCGGGCGGAGGTTCGGCGGGAGCGGTGGCGGGCGGGGGCCCGAGCGGGCGTCCGAGGGAGGCCAGCCGGGCGTGGAAGCGGTGGGCGATGAGGTGGTGGCCCTCGGCGCTGGGGTGCAGCCGGTCGGCGCTCAGCAGGTGGCGCCGAGCGCACCAGGGCAGGTCGGCGAGGTGCAGGTGGACCGCCCGGTGACGCGCGGACAGGGCGTGCACCACGGTGTTGACGGCCTGCATCCGCCGCGCCAGCGGTCGGGCGAGCGGCGCGGGCAGCCGGAGCAGGGTGCCCGGGTCGGGCAGGCAGGCGGTGAGCAGGACGGCGCCGTGGGCGGAGAGCTCGCCCAGCGTGGAGTCCAGCTCCAGGGCGGTGCGGCGGATGTCGAAGCCCGCTCGCAGCGTGTCGTTGCCGCCGACCACCACGGCCGCGACCGCCGGGCGCAGCGCGAGCGCGGCGGGTAGTTGGCGGGTCGTCAGGTCCGCGGTGAGCGCCCCGCTGGCCGCCAGGTTGGTGAACTCGACGTCCTGGCCCTCGGGTGCCAGGGAGCGCGCCAGGACGGCGGCCCAGCCGCGCCAGCCCCCGGCGACCGGGTCCCCGACGCCCTCCGTCAACGAGTCCCCGAGCGCGACGAACCGGACCACCGGCCGACCGGCAGCCGATCGCCCCCCGTCCACGGCCGGGCCGTCCGCCACGGGCCTCTCCACCGCCCGGCTGCCCGGAGCCCGGTCAGGCCCGGTGCCGAGCACGTCCATCCCGCCCCTCCTCCGCCACGCCGCGGCCCGGTACCCCGTGGGCCGCCAGGAAGGCCTCCACCGCCGCCGGCCAGCCGTACCGTTCGGCCTGCGCCCGGGCCGCGGACCGCCGTGCCTCCTCCGGACGGGCCAGCACCTTGCGCACCGCCGAGGCGAAGCCGGCGCCGGTGTCCGCGGCCGCCACCCCGGCCCGGCCGACCAGCGCGGGCAGCGCGGAGGAACGGCTGACCACCACCGGAGTGCCGCAGGCCAGGGCCTCCATCGCCGCCAGCCCGAAGGTCTCCACCGGGCCGGGTGCGAGCACCACGTCCGCGCAGCCCAGCAGCCGGGCCAGCGCCTCCCGTCGGTCGAGGTGCCCGAGGAAGCGCACCGGCAACCGCAGCCGGTCGGCCCGGCCGGCCAGGCGCTCGCGCAACGGTCCGGCGCCGGCCACGGCCAGGACGGCGGGCACCCGGCGGGCCCGGAGCGCGGCGAGGGCCTCGATCGCCCGCTCGGGCCGCTTCTCGGCGGAGAGCCGGGAGCAGAGCACCAGCAGCGGCTGGTCCGGTTCGGCGTAGCGGGCCCGCTCGGCCGCGCGGGCGGCCGGTGGCAGGGGCTGCAGTGCCGTCAGGTCCACGCCGAGCGGGGCGCGGACCAGGTTGGGCACGCCGATCCGGCGGAACTCGGCGGCCGCCCACCCGGTGGTGCACAGCACCGCGTCGTAGGCGCGTGCGGTGGCCGCGTTGAGCCGGTCCGCGGCGATGTCGGCGAGCGGCCGGGGCAGCCCCCACGTGCGCAGGACGCCGGCGGCGCTCTCGTGCGAGACCATCACCGAGCGGACGCCGTGCCGGCGTGCCCAGTCGCCGGTCCAGCGCAGCGTGGTGCGGTCGGAGACCTCCAGCCGGTCGGGCTTCAGCCGGGTGAGTTCGGCGGCGACGGCGCGTCGGTCGGTGAGCACCCGGTAGCCGCCGCTGGCCGGCAGGACCGGTCCGGGCAGGGTGACGACGAGGCCCTGCTCGGTCTGCTGTTCGTGGCGCCGTTCGCCGGGCACGACGAGCACCGGCCGGTGTCCGGCGGCCAGGTAGCCGGCGCCGAGGTGGCGCAGCGCGGTGCGCAGCCCGCCGGAGACCGGGGTGACGAAGTTGGCGAGCCGCACGATGGTCAGCGCCTCGCGGCCGCCCGGGCCGCCCTCGCCGGTCGGGTCGAACGGGGTGGTCATGCCGGCAGCTCCTCCGCGAGCACGGCCGGCGCGGTCGCCGCCGGGGAGTCCACGACCGGGGGCAGCGGCACGCCGTGGTGCTCGGCGAGCACCTCCGCGTAGTGCCGCAGCAGCAGGTCGCCGACGGCCTCCCAGGTCCGAGCGGTGACCTCGGCCCGCCCGGCCCGCCCGTAGGCGGCCCGTCTGGAGGGGTCGGCGGCCAGTTCGGCGACGGCCCGGGCGACGGCGGCGCCGTCCCGCGGCGGCACCAGCAGGCCGGTCCGGTGGTGTGCGACCAGGTCCAGCGGGCCGCCGGCGGCGGGGCCGACCACGGGTACCCCGCTGGCCATCGCCTCCTGGATGGTCTGGCAGAAGGTCTCCAGCGGGCCGGTGTGCACGAACACGTCCAGGGTCGCGAAGCAGCGGGCGAGTTCCTCACCCGTGCGGCGGCCGAGGAAGACCGCGCCCGGCATCGAGGCCCGCAGCCCGGGCGCGGACGGTCCGTCCCCGATCACCACCACCCGCACGCCCGGCAGTGCGGAGGCGGCGGTCAGCAGGTCGACCCGCTTCTCGGGGGCCAGTCGCCCGACGTACCCGACGAGCACCTCGCCGCCCGGGGCGAGCGCCCGGTGCAGCGCCTCGTCCCGGTGGCGGGGGTGGAAGCGCGCCGAGTCGACTCCGCGCGGCCACAGCTGCACCCGGGGCACGCCGTGCGCGGTGAGGTCCTGCGCGGCGGGGGTGGAGGGCGCCAGGGTCCGGGCGGCCGCCCGGTGGACGGCGCGGATCCGCCGCCAGGCGGCGGCCTCCCCGAGGCCCCGCCCGGCCCGGTAGGCGTGCGCGTACCCGGCGAGGTCGGTCTGGTAGACGGCGACGGCGGGCACGCCGAGCCGGGTCGCGACCTGCATCCCGCGGGCGCCGAGCACGAACGGGCTGGCCAGGTGCACGATGTCGGGCCGGTGTCCGGCGACGGCTGCCGCCAGGTGCCGGCTCGGCAGCGCGATCCGCACCTGCGGGTACCCGGGCAGGGGCACCGACGGGATGCGGACCACCGGCAGCTCCACCTCCCCGGCGCCGCCGAAGGTGTGCGGCGGGCACTCGGCACCGCGCGCGGGGGCGGGGGTGACGACGAGGGGCTGGTGGCCCCGGCGGGCCAGGTGCTCGGCCGTCCGCAGCACGCTGTGGGCGACTCCGTTGACCTCGGGCGGAAAGGATTCGGTGACGATGACGACGCGCATGCCATCGTTCTGTCCGCGTCCGGCGTGCACCCGGCCAAAGGGATCTGTCGAACAAGCGAACGCGGGTCGGCGATTTGCACCGCCGACCCGCGTTCCCGTGCCGCACCGCCTCAGAGGGACCCGGCGGACTCCTTGAGCTCCGCGTACGGGGCGAGCTTGCGGATCGACTCGATGCTCCTGAGGCAGTCGTCCTTGCTCTCCTGCGGGTCGCCGGTGACCACGATGGTCCCGTTGCTCGCCTTGAGCCGGAACCGGTGCATCCCGCTCTCGTCCGTGTACAGCTCGAACTTGCCAGCCATGCCAGTCGACACCTCTCGCTCAGGTAACCCCCACACACCGCAACCTAGGACCCGTCCCGTCGGCCCGCCCGCCGACCGGACCCGTTCGGGTCAGGAGGCGCTCGCCGGCCCCGGGGAGCGGGAACGGCCCGGGGCGGGTGTGCGGACCACCTGCCGACCGATGGGTCGTCAGCGGGTGGTGGGAGCGCCGTGGCCGCAGGTCCCGACGGCGGGCGGGCGGCCGGAGGGCGGACCCGGCGCCGGACGTCCGGGCGTCCCTTGGGACGGGGACGGCTTCCCGGGGACGCCCGGGGTCACCGGCCGGTGGGTGCGGCCTCCGGGTCGGCGGACCGCGTCAGGACGGCGGCCCGGGTGGCCGGGTCGCTGACGGTCTCGGTGCAGGCGCTGCCGTTCTGCTGGGTGCCGCACACGCGCAGGGTGGTGTCGGCGGGGCTCGCGTCGACCATGGCCGAGTAGTTGTCGTAGCCCCAGTGGATGAGGGCGGTCTCGTGCAGGCCGGTGCCGGTGGTGATGGTGGCGCTGTCGCCCGGGCCGCCGTCGGTGATCCCGGCCCAGGCGGCGCGGCAGCGGTGGCTGTAGTGGACGTAGAGGATCACCTTGCCCACGTTGCCGGTCATCACGGTGCGCTCGTCGGCGTCGCACCCCATGGCGTGCGGGTCCTTGCCCTCGCACCCCGTGCCCTGGCACAGCGGTGCCGGTCCGGTGTCCGTGGCGGTCGCCGGTGGCGGCGGGGCCGCCCGGTCCTGCCGGTCGCCCCGGTCGCCGGGGGAGAGGACGGCGAGGAGGGCGAGCACGGCGGCGACCGCGAGGCCCAGCAGGGCGGCGGGCCGCCACCGGCGGGCGACCACCGGCGGGGCGACCACGGCCGCCACGGCCGGCACGGCTTCGGCTACCGGCTCCGCGGCGGATCGCCCGTCGGACTGCCCGACGGACCGCCCGTCGGACCGCCCGTCGGCCGCCGCGCCGGACTCCCCGGGATCGGCGGACCCCGGCTGCCGGGCGGCCTCGGCCCGGCGCAGCAGCGCGTGCAGCCGGTCGCCGTCGCACTCCACCGCGGCGATCAGCGCGTCCAGGGCCTGCTCGCCGATGAGGCGCTTCCCGTTCGTCCACCGCTCCCAGGAGGCCTTGCTGAGGCCGGTCCTGCGCCCGAGGTCGGCGAAGGACAGCCGGTGCGCGTCCTTGACCGCGCGGAGCTCTTCGGCCAGTGCCCGGGATTCGTCCGAGAGATCGTCAGGGAACGGCTGCCAGCCCTTGCTCATGGCGTGATTACCTCGTGGGACGTGTCGGCGCGGGGCGCGGGAAAACTGATCGCCTTTCAGGCTACTTCGTAAAGCGGAGGTATTCGGACCGTCTTCGATCCCTCCCGGTGGAGCTCGGTCGAGACCGCTCGATCCCGGTCGAACCCGGTCGTGTCCGGTCGATCCGGGGACGGAGCGTCACCCTCCGTATGCCGGTGGTGTCTCAACTTGATCCGGGTCGGCGTCTCAAGTCGCAGCTCGGGGCGGTGAGACGTCCCGGAGACGGGTGGGGCGCCGGACGGCGGCTCGAATCTGCCCTGCCGATGTCGCAAAGTTGAACCTGCCGGTAACACCGGAGCCGGGGAGAGCACTCTGATGAGCAGGGGCCGCCGACGGAAGGACGGGGACGACGGCCTCACGACACCACACCGATCACCTCGGATCACGTCAGAACGAAGCGGGGGACACAGCATGGGCAGCCGACAGGCAGCCGAGAACACGACTCCGGCCCCGGCCGGGGAGCTCACCAGGGAACTCCAGCTGCTGAAGGCCAGGTCAGGCCTGACGTACGCGGGGATCAGCGAACGCACGCACTACGCGAAGTCCTCGTGGGAGCGGTGGGTGAACGGCAAGCAGTTCCCGCCGCGGGACGCCGTGGAGAGCATCGCCGGCGTCTGCGCGGGCGACACGGGGCGTCTGCTCGACCTCTGGAACAGGGCGGAGGCCTGCCGCACGGCTCACGGGGAGCCGGGCGGCGGAGCGGCCGGCGGTGCGGCCGAGGGCAGGGCGGCGGCCGGGCCCGCGGCGGTCGGAGCCGGCGGCAGTGTGTGGGCAGCGCGCACTGACGGCCGGCTGGGGTACCTGCTGCGGACGCCCGTCCCGCTCGGCCTGACGGTCGCGGCGGGGGTGGCACTGGCCGTCACCGGCAGGCGGGTGTTCCGCCGCGGGGCCTGACCGCCGCGCGGCCCGCGCCGCACGCACCCGAGGCGCCGCCGGCGCCGCGAGCGCCGCACGCGCGAAGCCCGTGGGCCCCGACCCCCTGCGAGGGGTCGGGGCCCACGGGCCGCTCGCGTCGCACGCCCCGCGCGGGGCAGGGCAGGGGCCGGGGCGTCAGGCGACGCCGTCCTGCCACCACCAGGAGCCCGACCCGTAGGAGCCGTGCTCGACACGGCTGTCCACGTGCTGCCACGAGACGGTGTACGTCTCGAGGCCGGAGAAGCCGCAGGTCTCGGCGATCCGGTAGACGGCGAGCGTGGAGAGGCCCGACACGGCGATGTCCGCGGCGACGCCGTAGGTGTGCATCGAGTTGGCCGCGCCGCCGACCTGGGCGTTGTACGAGGTGCTGCGGAATCCGGAGTTGACGGTGATCGACCGGTCGCCGGCCTTCTTCCGCAGCGCCTCCAGCTTGTACATGGTGCGTCGGACGTTCTCCCGCACCTCGCCGGAGCCGACGTTTCCGCCGCCGAAGCCCGCGCCGTCGTGGCTGGTGAACTCCGACCAGTTGAAGTGGGCGGTCGAGCCGTCCGACTTCTCGAGCGCGTTCAGCGCCCCGAAGGTCTGCGGGCCGGCCACGCCGTCGGCGCTCAGCCCGTACGCGGCCTGGAAGCGGCGCACGGCGGCGGCCGTGCCGGGCCCGAAGGAGCCGTCCACGGCCACGTAGGTCTGGGAGGCGGAGTCCGCCGCCCAGCCCGCCACGCGGATCTGGAGCTCGGTCACGGCGGCGCCGGACGAGCCCTGGCCGAGGTTGCCGGACCACCCGTAGGCGGCCGCGGGGCGGGCGAGAGCCACGTCGGTGAGCGCCGCGATTCCGGCTGCGGCTACCGCGCCGGTGCCGTAGCGCAGCAGCGAGCGGCGGTCGAGGGGAGTGCTGTTCACATCGGTCTCCTCGGGGAGTGTTCCGTGGGCGGTGCCGGTCCGGTTGCGGCCGGGAGCTCCCCGGGCGGGCCCGGGGAGCTGCGGGAGGTGCGGGAGGTGCGGGAGGTGCAGGAGGGTGCGGGCGTCATGCCCGTCCGGTCAGTACCAGTTGTGGGACTGCCAGAAGCTCCACGCCGAGCACGGGTCGCCGTAGCGGCTCTTGATGTAGTCCAGGCCCCAGGCCAGCTGGGTGGCCGGGTTGGTCTGCCAGTCGGAGCCGGCGGAGGCCATCTTGGTGCCCGGCAGCGCCTGCGGGATGCCGTACGCACCGGAGGACGGGTTGGTCGCGTAGACCTTCCAGCCGCTCTCGTGGACGTAGATCTGGTCCAGGCAGCCGAACTGGCCGTTGACGCTCCAGCCGTGGCTGCCGAACTTCCACTGGGCGGTGATCTGCACCGTCCGGGCGACGTGCAGCGCGTTCATGGTGGCCGGTCCGGCGACGCCGTCGGCGTCCAGGCTGTGGCCGCCCTGCCAGCTGGTGACGGCGCCGGCCGTCCCCTGGCCGTAGGCGCCGTCGGCGCTCGTGCCGACGGCCCGCTGGACCTCGGCGACCTTGTTGTGCAGGGCGAGTTCGGTGCGCGCGCCGTAGACGCCGTCCTCGTCGAGCCCGTTGTCGTGCTGGAAGCTGCGCACCGCGGCCTTGGTGTTCGGGCCGTAGGTGCCGTCGACGCCGCTGGCGGGCAGGTAGCCGATGCCGGCCAGGTTGCGCTGGACCCAGGTGGTCGAGTCCTGCGCCTGTGCCTGGGCGGGCAGCAGGGCCAGGGTGACGAAGGCCAGGGTGGCTGCGGCGGCTCCGCGCGCGGCCGAGATTCGTATCACGGTCATCCCCTCCGGGTGCCTGTCGGGTGATCAGGCGGTGCCGCCAACTCTCCGTGCCGCCGGGGCGTCCCACCAGGCTTCACGGCGTCCCTGGGACGTCCCACCTGCGGGTGGAGACACCCCGGCCGGTTCGGTGGAGACAGCTGCTGACCAGGCCGGTTCGGGCGCCGACGCGGCCCGCCCCGCACGGCGTCGGAGTCCGTGCGGGGCGGGGGAACGGTGAGGGGAGCGGGGTGTCAGGCGAGCAGCCGGCTCCAGGTGCGGGCGTCCACCACGCCGTCCGCGGGCAGGCCCGCCGACTTCTGGAAGGTCACCACGCCGGCCTGGGTGCCCGGCCCGAAGGAGCCGTCGACCGTCAGCGCGACGCCGTGCGCGACGAGCTGGCTCTGCACGGCGGTCACCGCGCTGCCGGAGGCGCCGCGGGTGAGCGGGGAGACGGCCTGGCTCCACGTCTGGTTGCCGGCGACGCCGTCGGCGGCGGCGTGCGTGGTGTTCTGGAAGGCGGTGACGGCGGCCTGCGTGGCGGGGCCGTAGGAGCCGTCCACCGTCAGGGTCGCGCCGTGCTGCACCAGCAGGTACTGGAGGGTCTTGACCTTCTCCCCGGAGGCGCCGTTGGAGAGCATCGGCCACACCGGTCCGGTCGGGTCCCCGCCGATCCGCGCGGCCACGTCGCGGCGGATCTGCGGGATGAGCGCGTAGAGGCGGTCGCCCGGGCACTCGGTGTTGTTGAAGTCCCGGTGGCCGTAGACCTGGTAGGCGCGCAGCCCGTACTGCTGGCAGATGTAGGTGATCAGGCCGACGAGCGCGGTGTACTGCTCGCTGCGCGGGTCGACGGTGCTGTAGGTGCCCTCGTTCTCGATGCCGATGGCCACCGTGTTCTGCGACGTGCAGTGCGCCGACTCCACGTGCTGGGTGCCGCTGCGCAGCGTGGAGAGGCTGTTGTGGCGGCCCTCGACGACGTAGCCGCCGCGGCTGACGGTGAAGTGCTGGCCGGTGTCGATCCAGCCCTCGCTGTCCATCTGGTAGGTCTGCATGGAGCGGGCCAGGGAGAACGCGGCGGCCTGCGAGTAGTCCGTGGTGTTGGCGGTCGCGGTGTGGTGCACGATCACCTTGTCGGGCGCGCCGGCCAGCACGTTGATCGGGCTGCTGGACGGGCGGGCGCCCCACGTGCCGGTGTCGGCGATCGTCGGTCCGGTGGCGGTCTGCCGGGCGGTGGCGGCCTGGGCCGCCGTGGCGGGCAGGGTGGTGCCGAGCAGGGCGCCGGTGCCGAGCGCGAGCGCGCCGGCCAGGACGGAACGGCGGCCGGGGAGGGACGGGGCGGTGTCCTGGGTCATCGGGTGGTACCTGTTTCCTGGCTGTCGGGAGGTGGGCGGGAAGGCCGCCGCCCCCGGCCGGTCGGTGGCGCGGGGGCGGCGGGTCCGGTGCGGGGGGCCGGTCGGCCGGGAGCCGCCCGGCCGACCGGCGTGCGTGGGCGGCGGCATCGGCCGCGCCGCTGCCCCGGGTGGGGCGGGGCGGAGCGGGCTCAGCCGTCGCGTCGTGCTCCGGTCAGGAGGAAGTGGGCAGCGCGGCGCGGCACTTGGCGTCCTGGTCCTCGTCGCCGTAGCCGAGCAGGAGGTCCCCGGTGCGCGGGCCCACGATGCCGTCGGCGTACTTGGCGCCGCTGATCAGCCGGCCCTGGAACCAGACCACCGCGTTCTTGGTCTTGGGGCCCCAGTAGCCGTCCTCGTCGATGTGCGGGTACCAGCTGTTCTGGGCGAAGTGGTTGATGTCGTGCTGGACGCACCACACCGCCGTCCAGTTGTTGGCCTGGTGGTCACCGACGTAGCCGACCTGCGTGTTGGCGCTCGCGGTGCCGGCCAGCATCGTCACGGTGACGGCGGAGGCCGCCGCCACCACGGCGGCGCGCTTGGCCAGGGTACGGATCACCACGGTTCTCCTCGGGGTTCGTGCGGTCCGCCCCCTCGGCGGACCCTTCGCTCGCCACGCTAGGAGCGGCAGGGCCCCGGCCACCACGGTTCGCCGTCCCGGGACGGTCCCCGGAGCGTCCCGGGACGGCGGCGTGGGACGCGCGGCGGTCCGGGACGTGCCACCGGCCCGGTGCGGGGGTCCGCGCCGGGCCGGAAGTGCGGGTGGGGCGTCAGCAGTTGTTGAGGATGCCGGTCAGCGCGGTCTTCTCGGCGCTGTCCACGGTGAGGTTGTAGTACTGCTTGACCTGCACCCAGGCCCGGGCGTACGTGCACTGGTACGAGGCCTGGGGCAGCCACTCGGCGGGGTCGCGGTCGCCCTTGGAACGGTTGCTGCTCGCGGAGACCAGGAGGAGCTGCGGCCGGCTGACGTCGTTGGCGAACGCCTGGCGCTGGGCGGTGGTCCAGGCCCACGCCCCGGAGGCCCAGGCCTCCGCCAGCGGCACCAGGTGGTCGACGTCGAAGGACGACGGGTTGGTGGTGGTGGCGTTGTCGTAGACGGAGGACCAACTGCCGCCGGTGGCCTTGCAGGAGGTGTCGGTGGTGACGTTGCTGCCGTCGCGCTTGACGATCCACTCGCGGGTGTCGCAGGTGCCGCTGATGGTGATCCAGGCCGGGAACAGCGTCCGGTCGTAGCTGTCGCCGTGGGTCTCGGCGGTGGCGGGCATCCCGGCGAGGTAACTGCGGGCGGTGGCGGCGGATATCGGGGTGGGCAGCGCGGCCTGGGCGGGGGCGACCGCGGTGAGCACGGTGGCGGCGGTGAGCGCGGCGACGGCGGGGGCCGTGGTCAGGAACCGGCGGATGGATATGGAGGGGGCCATGGCGAACGCTCCGTCATCAGATAGTAAAAACTGGTGAGTTGCGTGCGCTAGTGTGTCGGCCCTTTGGCTACGCGGGTAGACCCGGGACGGGAAATTCCTGGTGACCTCCGGTGCGGACCGGGACAATTGGGGCTTACGGCACGGGAGACGGCCGCGCGGCCGAGCGCGCGCCGACCGCGGCGCGAGCGGTGGAAGCCGTGGGATCGGCGCGAGCGGTGGGGGCGGCGGGATCGGCGCGAGGCGTCGGCGGACGCCGCCGCGACCCGGGACCGGTTCCCTCGTGACCGTGCGGACGGCGGGAGCGCCCCGGGCCGGCCGACCGCCTCGGCCGCGCTGCGCCCGGGTGTCCGAAGGCGTTCACTCGGGGGAGGGGCGTCATCACCCGGATGCCCCAGTCCGGTTGCGGTTCCGTGCGGAATGTGCGGATTCGTGTGCAAACCTTGGCGCGGCGCCTCCCCGTGGGGGCGTCCGCCCGCGCCGTCGAACGGTCCACCGGTCGGTCGGGGGCCCGGGGCGAGGACCAGACACCAACCAAGAGGACATCAGATGTCGCTTCGTGGGAACATCCGCAAGCTCGCCGTGGTCACGGCGGTCGTCGGCGCCGTCGTCGCGGTGCCGACCGCGGCCGTGGCGGGCGGTCACCACGCGTCCGGCTCGTCGAGCTCGGCCAGCCTGGAGTCGGGTTCGGCTGGTGTCGGCCTGTTCGGCCCGCACGCCAACTGGCTCAACGCCCACCAGCACGAGGACGAGTTCGAGATCGGCGGCTGACCGCTCGTGATCGGCTGAGCCCGGGGACCGCCGCGCGGTCCCCGGGCTCACGCCTGTCCGGCGGGGGCGCCGCTCCGGCTACCCCCGCCGGGCCGCCGCCGTCCTCCCGCGGGGTCCTCCGGTCACCCCCGCCGGGCCGCCGCGGCGTTCCGGCTCACACCTGTTCGACCGGGACGCGCTCGCCCGGCCCCGTCGTCCGGGAGAGCCGGCTGGGCCACCACATGTGCCGGTCGATGTCCATGGTGAGCGCGGTGACCAGCACCGACCGCACCACCAGGGTGTCGATCAGGACGCCCAGCGCCACCGCGAACCCGATCTCGGCGAAGCCCACCACCGGCAGCGTGCCGAGCACGGCGAAGGTGCTGGCCAGGATCAGGCCGGCCGAGGTGATCACCCCACCGGTGGCGGACAGGCCGGTCAGCGCCCCCTGCCGGGTGCCGTGGTGGACGGCCTCCTCCCGGACGCGCGTCATCAGGAAGATGTTGTAGTCGATCCCCAGGGCGACGAGGAAGACGAACACGAACAGCGGGAACGCGTTGTCCTGGCCCTCGAAGTGGAAGACGTGCTCGAAGAAGAAGGCGCTGATCCCGAGCGTCGCGGCGAAGGACAGCACCACGGTGGCGATCAGCACCAGCGGCCCGGTGAGCGCCCGGAGCAGGATGGTCAGGATGACCAGCACCACCCCGAGCACCAGCGGGATGATCGCCCGGTTGTCGGCGGCGGCGGCGCGCCCGGCGTCCAGGATGACCGCCGTGCTGCCGCCGACCTTGGCGTCCGCGCCCGGGACGGCGTGGACGGAGGCCCGCACCCGGTCGACGGTGTCCTTGGCGGCCTGGCTGTCCGGCGGGTCGGTGAGCGTGGCCTGGAACAGCGCCTGCCCCTCGTGGGCGACCGGCGGTGAGGTGGCCGCCACGCCGGCGGTCGCTCCGGCGGCGGCCCGGACGGCCGGGGCCCCGGCCTCGGTCGAGATGATCGTCAGCGGCGCACCCGTCCCGCCGGGGAAGTGCTGTTCCAGCACCTGCTGGCCGACCACCGAGTCCGGTGTGCCGGTGAAGCTCCCGGCCGTGCTGAGCCCGGTCGCGTTGAGCGAGACCAGCCCGATGCAGCAGGCCGCGAGGGCCAACGCGGTGCCGATCCAGACGGTGCGCGGCCGGCGGCCGATCCACGCCCCTATGTGCGCCCAGCGGCCGGTCCTGGTCGGTTCCGGGGTGTCGAAGTCGGGCTTGACCGGCCAGAACACCCACCGTCCGGCGATCACCAGCAGGGCCGGCAGCAGGGTCAGCATGGCGACCAGGGCGACGAGCACGCCGATCGCGCAGACCGGTCCGAGGCCGCTGGTGGAGTTCATCTCGGCGATCAGCAGGCAGAGCATCGAGGCGACCACCGTCGCCGAGGAGGCGAGGATGGCGGGCCCGGCCCGGTGCAGGGCGAAGGCCATCGCCTCGTGCCGGTCCTCGTGCCGGCGCAGCTCCTCGCGGTAGCGGGCGGTGAGCAGCAGCGCGTAGTCCGTCCCGGCGCCGAGGACCAGCACGATCAGGATGCCGGCGCTCTGCGCGTTGACGGTCAGTCCGGTGTGTTCGGCGAGCAGGTAGATGATCGCCTGGGAGACGATCAGCGCGCCGGCGGCGGAGACCAGCGGCAGCGCCCACAGCACCGGGCTGCGGTAGGTGAGCAGCAGCAGGACGATCACCACGCTGACGGTGGCGGCGAGCAGGGTGCCGTCGATGCCCGCGAAGGCCTCGGCCTGGTCGGCGCCGACCCCGGCGGGGCCGGTCACGTGGGTGGTCATGCCGTTGCTGCCGTCGGCGGCCGTGCTGCGCATGCTGTCGACGGCGGGCTTGAGGTCGTTCCAGCCGTTGGTGCCGATGTCGACCGGCACGATGGTCTGCATGGCCTGGCCGTCGGCCGACACCACCGGGCCGACCACCGGCCCGACCACGTGCGGGGCGGAGGCGAAGGCCGTGGCGTCGCGGGCGGCCTCGGCCCGGTCGGCCGGGGTGATGCCGCCCGGCCGCTGGTACACCACCACCGCCTGCGCGGTGTCCACCGGCTGGAAGGCCCGCTGTTCGGTGAGCACCTGGGTGGACTCGGCGTCGCCGGGCAGCCAGCTGGAGGCCTGGTTGTCCTCGGCGCCCATCAGCTTCCCGGCGAGCGGGCCGGTGGCGATCAGCAGCACCAGCCACAGGCCGAGCACCACCCACTTGCCCCGGCGCCCGCACGGCAGGGCGGCGAGCCGCCCGGCCGGGCTCATCGGCGCTCCCCGGTGCCCGGTCGGCCCGGTACGGCCGGGGCCTGCGCCCGCGCGCACCGTCGGACGTCTCGCTGGCAACGCTCACTCATGGGAAGTCCCCCACAGGGCCGGAGGCGGTACGCGCTCCAGCCTCGCACCGGTGGCGGCGCCCGGCAGCCCGGGTGGGTCAGACGTGGACGGCGGCCCGGTCGCGCAGCTCCTTGAGCACGGCGATGTCGGCCGCGTGCCCGGTGCCGTCCCCGCCGTGCTTGCGGTCCGGGGTCTCCACGACCAGCGGGACGCCCGCCGTCTCCGGGTGCTCGAACAGCTCGCGGAACGGCTCCGCGCCGATCATCCCGGCGCCGATGTTGGCGTGCCGGTCCTTGCGGGCGCCGACGACGTCCTCGGAGTCGTTGGCGTGGATGAGCCGCAGCCGGCCCGGGCCGGCCGCGGCGGCCAGCGCGTCGAGCGCGGCCGTGACGCCGCCGGGCTCCGCGAGGTCGTGGCCGGCGGCGAAGGCGTGGCAGGTGTCCAGGCAGACGCCGACCCTGGGGTGGCCGTCCAGCGCCTCGACGTACTCGGCGAGCTGCTCCAGCCGGGAGCAGAGCGAGTTGCCCTGGCCGGCGGTCGGCTCCAGCAGCAGCCAGGGGGCGTCCTCGCCGAGGGCGTCCAGTTCGTCCAGCAGCGGCCGCACGTCGGCCCGGACCTGGGCCATCGCCTCGGCCCGGCGGGAGCCGCCGCCGGGCGCGGTGCCGACGGCCGAGCCTGTGTGCAGGACGACGCCGAGCGCGCCGATCGCGTGCCCGCAGCGCAGGGAGTGGCGCAGCGAGTCGGCGGAGCGTTCTCGGGTGGCGGGGTTGTCCGAGCCGAAGTTGATCAGGTAGGGCGCGTGCACCCAGGCGGGGACGCCCTGCTCGGCGCAGGTGGCCCGGAACTCCTCGTCCTGGGCCGGGTTGCCGGGGGGAGTGGCCCAGCCGCGCGGGTTGGCCACGAACACCTGCACCGTCTCGGCGCCGACCCGCCGCGCGTAGGCCAGGCCCGTCCCGGCGAGCCCGCGGGCGGCCACCGGGACGTGGGCGCCGATCGGGTTGCGGACGGTGCTGGGCGGCGCGGTGGGTGCGGTGGTCATGGCCCCGAGGATGTCACGCGGCCGGGTGGCGGTGGCGGGCGGCCCGGGGCGGGCCGCCCGCCGTCCCTGCCGCGCGCCCCGGCCGGCCGTCCGCGCCCCCGCCGCGCGCCCTGGCCGGCCGTCCGCGCCCCCGCCGCGCGCCCTGGCCGGCCGTCCGCGCCCCCGCCGCGCGCCCCGGCCACGCGGTCGGCCGACGCCCCGTCAGTCCCGCAGCCCAGCCCTGGTGGCGGGCCCACCCGGCCGCCCTTAGCGTCGACTCGGCCGCACCCACCGGCCGTCACCACCCGCACACGGCGCGTCAACGCGTGCGCCGCGTCGGTCCCAGTCCCGCACACCGCGTACCACAGCGCCGCCCGGCCGGCCCCGGCCGCATCCCCGAGCGCGCCGGAGAGACAGGTCACCACTCATGCCCACGCGACGGGTCCACCACCTCGCCGCGGCCGCCGCGGCCGCCACCACCGCCCTGACCACCGCCCTCGCCACCCTGGCCGCCGTGCCCGCGGCGCACGCCGCCGAGCAGGGCACGCTGCACCTCGTCCCCGCGGGCGCATCGGTGCAGCAGGCCGTCGACGCCGCGAAGTCCGGCGACACGATCCAGCTCCTCCCCGGCACCTTCCGCGGCAGCGTCCGCATCACCACGCCCGGCCTCACCCTGCGGGGCTCCGGCCCGGCCAGCGTGATCACCCCCGGGGACGGCACGGAGAACGCCTGCGCCACCGCCGGGCACGGCATCTGCGTGGTCGGCACCGAGGCGGCCCCGCTGGCGGACGTCACGGTCGAGGCCCTCGCCGTCACCGGCTTCACCAGGAACGGCATCGACGCCAGCGGCACCACCGGCCTGGCCGTGCGCGCCACCTACGTCCACGACAACGCCCAGCAGGGCATCAGCCAGGAGATGTCCACCCGGGCCGCCATCGTCGGCAACCGCTCGGTCGACAACGGCCAGTCCGGCGTGTTCCTGGCCAACTACGCCTACCGCGAGGGCGGCGCGCCCGACACCGGCGGGACGGTCGTGGAGGGCAACGTGCTGACCGGCAACCGGGTCGGCGTCACCGTCCGCCGCCTGCGCGGGCTCGCCGTCCAGGGCAACGAGATCACCGGCAACTGCGGCGGCGTGTTCGTGGTCGGCGACGAGGGCGTCCCGCGGGCCGGGGACCTCGACGTCCGGAAGAACCGGGTCGTCGCCAACAACCGGTTCTGCCCGGCCAACCCGCGCCTGGGCGCCATCCAGGGCGCCGGCATCGTGCTCACCGGCACCGAGGACACCCGGGTCACCGACAACGAGGTGCACGACAACGTCGGCAGCTCGGACTTCTCCGGCGGCATCGTGCTGTTCAAGAGCGTCGTCGGCGTCTCCAACGCCCGGGCGACCGTCTCCGACAACCGTCTGAGCGGCAACAGCCCGGCCGACATCGCCGACCGCGACACCGCCGGCGCCAACACCTTCTCCCGCAACACCTGCGACCGCTCCGAGCCCTCCGGCCGCTGCTGAGCCCGTGCCCCGCCGGCCCGGCACCCGGACCGCGCCCGACCCCGGCCACCCCACCCGTCGACAAGGAAGACCGCCCATGACCACCGCACCCGCCACCAGTCCCCAGGCCGCGATGCGCCTGCGCGAGCTCGTCTTCGGCGCCGCCTGCGCCGCGGCCGTCCGCGCGGCCGCCCGGCTCGGCGTGGCCGACGCCCTCGGGGACACCCCGACCGCCGTCACCGACCTCGCCGCCGCCCTGGACACCGAGCCCCGCCAGCTGCGCCGGCTGATGCGCGCGCTCACCTGCTACGGCATCTTCGCCGAGACCGCCGACGACCGCTTCGAGCACACCGAGATGTCCCGGCTGCTGCGCGAGGACGCCCCCAACTCGCTGCGCTACATCTCCCTCTGGTGCACCGAGCCGTGGACCTGGGAGGCCTGGCCCAAGCTGGACGAGGCGGTGCGCTCCGGCCGCAACGTCTTCCCCGAGCTGTTCGGCAAGGAGTTCTTCGACTACCTGCACAGCGACGGGGGCGACTCCGCCAAGGTCTTCGACAAGGCGATGACGACCTCCAGCCGGCAGTCCGCCCAGGACTTCGCCGAGTACCTGGACCTCACCGGCGTGGACTCGGTGGTCGACATCGGCGGCGGCCAGGGCCACGTCCTGGCCAGCCTGCTGGAGAAGCACCCGGCCCTGCACGGCACCCTGCTGGACCTGCCCAAGGTGGTCGCCGGCGCGGACGCCCGGCTGCAGGACGGCGGCGCGTTCTCCGCCCGCGCCCGGCTGGTGCCCGGCGACTGCCGGATCGACATCCCGGTCCGCGCCGACCTCTACATCATCAAGAACATCCTGGAGTGGGACGACGAGAGCACCCGGCGCACCCTCGCCAACGTGGTCGCCGCCGCCCGTCCGGGGGCCCGGGTCGTGGTGGTGGAGAACCTCGTCGACGACAGCCCGTCGATGCGCTTCACCACGGCGATGGACCTGCTGCTGATGCTCAACGTCGGCGGCGCCAAGCACTCCGAGGCGAGCATGGTGCGACTGATGGAGGAGGCCGGACTGGACGTCGCGGTCGTCCGCCCCGTCAACCCCTACCTGCACGCCTTCGAGGCCACCGTGCGCGGCTGAGCGGCACCCGCGCGCGACGGAACGGACGACCGCCGGCCCCCTCGGGGGCCGGCGGTCGTCCGCGTCCGGGGTCCGTCAGGCCTTGCGCGAGGACTCCAGGTGCGCGAAGACCACCACGTTGTCGAGGTAGTCCTTCCGCTTCTTGTCGTAGGTGCCGCCGCAGGTGATCAGCCGCAGCTGGGCGTCGGGCGTCTTCCCGTAGACCTTCTGGTCGGGGAAGGCGTTCTTGGCGTAGGTCTCCACCTCGTCCACCGCGAACACCGCGACCGTGCCGTCCGCGCGGGTCACCTCGACCTTGTTGCCCGGCAGCAGCAGGCTCAGCAGCAGGAACACCGCCGGGCCCTTGGTGGTGTCCACGTGCCCGGCGACCACCGAGCTGCCGCGCTCGCCGGGGGTGACGCCGTCCCGGTACCAGCCGACCAGGTTCTTGTCGTCCGGCGGCGGCGCGTTGAGCTGGCCGGCCGCGTTGAGGGTCAGCTCGGTGAACGGTGCGTCCACCCCGATCTGCGGGATCCGCAGCCGGGTGGGCTTGGCGGGCTTCAGCGCCGGTGCCGCGGGCGCGGCCGCCGGGCTCGGCTTCGCGGCGGCCGGCGACGTCGCGGCGGCGGGCGCCGTCGGCCCGGGGGTGGCCGGTGCGGACGCCGCCGGGGGAGCGGCCGGGGCGGCCGCCGGGTCGTCGGCCGGCTCGGTGTCCACCGAGTTGTAGATCAGCAGCAGACCGACCGCCGCCGCGCCCATCCCCCCGCGCAGCAGTCGGGGCATTCCGGAGACGGGACCGCCCATCGCTCCTTCTCCTCCTCGTCTCTCCTCGTCCGGGGGCGCTCACGGACCCCCGCAACGGCGCGCCGCCCCCGTGCGCCCCACCCGTGAGGGGGAGGCGCCCAGAGGCGGCAGCGTCGGCGTCAGGCGGTGGCGCCGGCGGAGGTGCGGCGGCCGCGGCGCAGCGCGACCGCCCCGGCGCCCAGGCCGCCGAGCAGCAGCACCGCGCCGGAGGCGAGCCCGCCGCCGGACAGGGCCAGCCCGCCGCCGCCGGTGTGCACGCCGCCGTGCGGGGTCTTGGAGTCCTCGCCCTTGCCCTCGTAGCCCTTGCCCTCCGAGCCCTTCCCCTCGGAGCCCTTGCCCTCGTAGCCCTTGCCTTCGGAGCCCTTGCTGTCCATGGGCTTGCCGTCGGAGGCCTTGTGCTCCTCGGTGGGCGCGCTCCCGGCCTTCTTGTCGTCGTAGCTCTTCGAACTGTCGGTCCCGGTGCTCTTGTCCGACTTCTCCTGCCAGGTGAGGTTCTTGCCCTGGTCGGAGGAGCCGTCGGCGAAGGCCATGGGGGCGCCGACGGTGAGGACGGCGGCGACGGCCGCTCCGGTGAGCAGCGTGCGTGCAGAACGCATGAGGATGATCCTTCCGATCCGCGGACCCGTCGCGACCGCCGGCACGTCGCCGGACAAGTGGACTCGCGAGGGGTGCGCCTGAACTACCGTCATCCACCGTGCGGCCGCCTGCCACCGGAGCGTGGCAGTGCCGGTACGCTCCGTGCGCCCTTCGGGTGGAGTCCCGGGTGTGTTCACCCGAGTGCCCCGGCGGTCCGGGTGAATCGGCCCCGCGGCCGGTGCGGACCCGTCGTCCGGCGCCGCCCCGCGGCCGGTGCGGACGTGCCGGACGCGCGCGTGGGCCCGCCCCCGGCGGAGAGCCGGGGGCGGGCCCAGGACGTGCGGAGCGGTGAGCGGGCTCAGCGTTCCCAGCGGTAGAACTCGCGCGCCATCGCGTCCTTCGGCTCGCGCCAGGTGGCGGGGTCGTAGGCCTGGACGAAGGCGGTCAGGCGGTCGCTGACGGACCGGAACTCCGGGTGGCCGACGACCTTGGAGACGGCCGGGCCCGGCGGGCGGTCGGCCTCGATGAGGTGCAGGTAGACGTCACCGAACTGGAAGAGGCTGCGGCCGGTGACCCCGATCAGGTGCGGCAGTTCGCCCTGGTCGGACGCGGCGAACACCTCGGCGATGTCCGGGGCGGCCTCCGGCTTCATCCGGGCGACGATCAGCGCGCGGTGCGTCCCGGTCACTTCTCCTCCGCCCGCTTCTCGACCTTCTCGCGGATCAGCTGCATCTGGATCCGGGAGTTCTTGTTGATGTGGTTGACCATGCCGTCGTCGTCGACCGGGGCGGTGGGCTTCATCGCGAAGTCCTGGATCCAGCGCATCCGGGTCCCGGCCGGGACCTCGGCGTACTCCCAGCGGATGTCCATGAACTCGAACGGGCCGGGCTCGACCCGGCGGGCGCTCACCGCGAGCCCGGCCTTGTCGGTGGTGCGCTCGGAGACCCAGCTCCACACCTGGCCGTTCTCGTCCGGGTGCATGGTGAGCCGGAACCGGACGCTGTCGCCCTCGCGCTGCAGCACCTCGACCGAGGCGTACTCGCTGAAGAGGTCCGGCCAGTTCTCCAGGTCGTTGGTGATCTCCCAGACCAGGTCCAGGGGGGCGGCGATGACGATCTCGTTGTCCGTGTGTCCGGGCATCTCAGGCACCCGCCTTCGCGGCCAGGGAGGTGTTGACCAGTTCCAGGAACTCGGCGGGGCTCTTGGCCGACTCGGCGCCCGAGGTGACCTTGAGGTTGTGCCGGTTCTCCAGCTCGCCGACGACGCCGAGCAGTCCGAGCGAGTCGACGCCGAAGTCGTCGAACTGGGCGCCCGGGCGCTCCAGGTCCAGCGGGTCGACGGAGACGCCGGCCCGGGTCTGGATCAGGGCGGCCAGTTCGGGATAGCTGAGGGTGTTGCTCACGGGGGTGTCCCTTCAGACTGGGGTGGTGCGGTGGGGGTTCAGGCCGCGTCCCCGCGCCGGAGCACCAGCGCGGAGTTGGAGCCCATCAGCCCGCGGCTGAGCACCAGTGCGGTGCGCAGTTCGGCCGGGCGGGCGCGGCCGGTCACCAGGGCGAGCTCGTGGCAGACCTCGGTGACGTTGGGGGTGGGCGGCAGCACGCCGTCCTCCATGGCCAGGACGGCGGCGGCCACGTCGAGCATCGGGGCGCCGCAGTAGGCCCTGCCGATCCCGGACTTGGGCGCGGTGACCGGCACGTTCTCGGCGGACGGGCCGAGCGCGTCGGCCAGGGCGAGCGCCTCGGCCCGGTCGGCGGCCGGGACGCCGAGCGCGTCCGCGAAGACCACGTCGATCTCCTCGGGCGCGGTCCTGGCCTCGTCCAGGGCGATCCGGATCGCGGCGGCCAGCCCCTCGCGGGAGGCCTCCCAGCGGGAGGCCCCGGAGAAGGTGGCGCCGTGCCCGGCCAGGTGGGCCCGGACGGTGGCGCCGCGCCGCCGGGCGGCCTGCTCGTCCTCCAGCAGCAGCATCGCGCCGCCCTCGGCGGGGGCGAAGCCGCAGGCCTGTGCGGTGAACGGCAGGTAGGCCCGTTCGGGCCGGTCGGCGAGGCTCAGCTCGGGGTAGCCGAGCTGGCAGACCATCGAGTACGGCGCCAGCGGGGCCTCGGCCGCGCCGACCACCACCGCGTCGGTGCCGCGCTCGATCGAGCGGGCGGCGTGCGCGAGCGCGTCCAGGCCGCCGGCCTCGTCGGCGGCGACCACCCCGCAGGGGCCCTTGTAGCCGCCGCGGATCGAGATCTGGCCGGTGCTGGCCGCGTAGAACCACGCGATGGACTGGTACGGGCCGACGAACTGCGGCCCCTGGCCCCAGAGCTGCTGGAGCTCGCGCTGGCCGAACTCGCCGCCGCCGGAGCCGGCCGCGGTGACCACGCCGACCGCGAAGGGCTGTTCGGGGTCGGGCCGGAACCCGGCGTCCGCCACCGCGAGGTCGGCGGCCGCCATCGCGTAGTGCGTGAACCGGTCGGTCTGCACCAGGTAGCGGCTGTCGATCGCGGCCCGCGGTTCGAAGTCCTGCACCTGGCCCGCGATGCGCAGCGGCAGCCCGGTGCAGCCCTCGCGGGATATCCGGTCGAGGACGCTCACGCCCTGCCTGGTGGCCTTCCAGAAGGCGTCGGCCCCCACGCCGTTCGGCGCCACCACGCCGAGGCCGGTGACCACCGCCCGGCGGCCCTGCTGACGTGACGTCATGGAACTCACCCCGTTCTGTTGAGCACGACGGCGGACTGGAATCCGCCGAATCCGCTGCCGACCGAGAGGATGTGGCTCAGCGGCAGCTCACGCGCGGTGCGCGGCACGTAGTCGAGGTCGCACTCCGGGTCCGGCGTCTCGTAGTTGGCCGTCGGCGGGACCACGCCGTGGGCCAGCGCCAGCGTGCAGGCGACCACCTCGATGGCGCCGATCGCGCCGAGCGAGTGCCCGACCATCGACTTGATCGAGCTCATCGGGGTGCCGAAGGCGTGCGCCCCGAGCGAGCGCTTCACGGCGGCGGTCTCGTGCCGGTCGTTCTGCTTGGTGCCCGAGCCGTGCGCGTTGACGTAGTCGACGTCGGTGCGGTCGACCCGGGCGTGGGCGAGCGCGTCGTCGATCGCCCGGGACATCTCCAGCCCCTCCTGGGTGAGGCCGGTCATGTGGTAGGCGTTGCCGAAGGTGGCGAAGCCGCCGACCTCGCCGTAGATCCGGGCGCCGCGGCGGCGGGCGTGCTCCAGCTCCTCCAGCACCAGGACGGCGCCGCCCTCGCCGAGGACGAAGCCGTCCCGGTGGGCGTCGAAGGGGCGGGAGGCGTGCGCCGGGTCGTCGTTGCGCTCGCTGGTGGCCTTGATGGCGTCGAAGCAGGCGACGGTGATCGGTGAGATCGGGGAGTCGGAGGCGCCGGCGATGCAGATGTCGGCGCGCCCCTCCTCGACGGCCTGGAAGCCGTAGCCGATCGCGTCGAGGCCGGAGGTGCAGCCGGTCGAGACGGTCTGCACCGGCCCGTGCGCGCCGGTCCGTTCGGCGACCGCGGAGGCCAGCGTGCTGGGCGCGAAGGCCCGGTGCAGCTGCGGTTCGGCCCGGCGGTGGTCGACGTCCCAGCGGGCGCCGCCGGCGCTGACCAGGGCGTAGTCGTGCTCCAGCCGGGTGGTGCCGCCGACGGCGGTGCCGAGCGAGACGGCGATCCGCCACGGGTCCTCGGCGGCCAGGTCCAGGCCCGCGTCGGCGATCGCCTCGTCCGCCGCGACCATCGCGAACTGCACGTATCGGTCGGCCCGTTGGACCTCGTCGGGGCCCAGCCCGTGCGCCGCCGGGTCGAAGTCGCACTCGGCGGCGATCCGGGAGCGGAACCCGGTGGGGTCGAAGAGGGTGATGCCCCGGGTGGCGGTGCGTCCGGCGGTGAGGAGGTCCCAGAAGGCCGGGACCCCGACACCTCCGGGTGCGACCACACCGATCCCGGTGACGGCGACGCGCCGCGTCACGAGGCCACCTTGGCGTGTTCCGGCGGGCCGGAGGCGGCGGTCTCCTCGGTGTCGACGTGGCCGAGTTCGGGGCGCGGGGCGAGCGGGCCGAGGTGGAAGACCATCCTGGCCTCGGTGTCGCCGACGTTGCGGAACCGGTGGCGCATGTTGATCGGGATCATCAGGCCCTGGTTGGGCTTGATCACGCGGGTCTCGCCGTCCAGGTCCACCTCCAGGTCGCCGCAGACCACGAACACGAACTCCTCGGAGTACGGGTGGTAGTGCTCGCCGATCCGCTCGCCGGGCTGGACGATCGCCAGGCCCATGAACCCGCTGGTCGCCCCGCAGGTGGTCGGGGTGAGCATGGCGCGCAGGTCGCCGCCGCGTCGACGGTTCTCCGGCGCCTCGTCGACGTTGACGATCCGTGGGTACTGCGTGGTCATGGTGTTTCCTCCGAAGTGAATGACGGAACGTCAGCTGTCCTGGGAGCTCCGGTCGGTGACCGGGTTCATGGCGCGGGCGGCGAGCACCGCGGAGAGTCCGGCGACGGTGCGCAGGTCACCCTGCGGGCCGAGGTCGAGCAGGCGGGAGAGCTCGGCGGCCTCCTGGTCGCCGGCCACGCCCAGGGCCGCCGCCGGGTCGGCCTCGGCGGGGACCCGCAGGTCGACCAGGCGCACCACGACGTCCTCCCGCTGGAAGACGGTGCCCGCGGCGACCGGGCCGGTGGGGTCGGCGGTGGCCAGGTTGTCGTGCTCGGCGAGCAGTTCGGCGACGGCCCGCCCCTGGCCGGGCCGGACGGGGTACAGCACCGCGTGCCGGTGCAGCCGGGCGGCGGCGGGGGAGCTGGCGATGGCCTGGTGCTTGGCGGGCAGTGCGGCCCGGGCGAAGAAGGCGCGCGCGGCCTGCGGGTCGCCCAGCTGGCGGTGCTCCTCCAGGTACGGGTTGATCGCCTCCTCGACGGCCCGCACCTCGGGCTGCATCGCCACGTGGCGCAGCGCGTCGCCGAGGCTGCCGATCACCTCGACGGCCCGGACCACGCGGTTGCCGTGCATGAACAGCGAGGTGCGGCGCAGCCGGGTGTGCTCGTCCACCTCGGCCCGCGGGGAGGCGTAGCCGGACAGGATCCGGGCGACCTCGGGCTCGCTGCCGGGCTTCACGGTGAACGTGAGCGCGTGCCGGACGACGCCGTCGGGGCCGGGCTCGGCCTTCGGCGGGCCGACGTGCGCGGCGGGCTCGCTGCGCGGCAGGCCGGGCGGGACCTCCATCGGGGCCCGGGTGCCGGTGGAGGTCCCGCCCGAGGTCTCGCGCAGGATGGCGTAGCGCAGCGAACGGAAGTTGTCGCTGACGCAGCCGTGCATCGGCTTGACCATCTCGCGGTGGGCCGGGCTGTCCACCCACTGCAGGAAGGTCTCCTGGTCCTCCCACTCGCTGGTGATCAGCCACTGGCGGGGGTCGTTGATCGACTGGCACAGCTGGTCGCTGACATGGCCGGGCACCGAGGCCACCTGGTGGCGCAGCTGCTCGTAGACGTCGAGGAAGCGCTGCTGGGCGCCGTCCTGGATCTCCAGCATCAGCACCACCCGGAGCCGGGTGTCGGACTCGGAGTGCTGCTCGCTCTGAGGTTCGGACAGAGTTGTCATGATCCACTTTCTGCTCTGGGCCGCACGCTGCGGGCCGTGGCGGGCCGCGTCCGGCGGGTGCTCCCGGCCTGGGGAGGGCGGTGTGTGGGCGATCGGCCCGCGCGGTCGGCGCCAGGCCTGAGCTCGATCGTGAGCGGCGTACCCGGGGGGCGCGAGATTTGCGGGCCATCCGAGCGAAGGGGCGGCACAAGGGCCCCGTGACGGGGGATGGAAGAGCGGGGCCCCCGGCCGTGCGGGCCCCGTCGACGGCGGCGCCGAGCCCATTCGCCGGTCCGCGGAATCCCCGTACAGGGCGGAGCAATTGATGAATCCGAAGGTTGACGACCGGGTGCCGGTCCTGATCGTGGGCGGGTCGCTGGTCGGCCTGTCGGCCTCGCTCTTCCTCGGCCGACTGGGTGTCAGACACCTGCTGGTCGAGAAGCACGCCGACACCTCGCATCACCCGCGTGGCCGAGGCAACAACGTCCGGACGATGGAGCTCTACCGGGTGGCCGGGATCGAGCCGGCGATCCGGGAGGCGGCCTCGGTGCTCGCGCCGAACCACGGCATCCTGCAGGCGCCCTCGCTGACCGGCGACGAGCAGGAGTGGCTGTTCCGGGAGATCGACCCGGGCGGGCGGCTCGCCCGGTTCAGCCCCAGCTCGTGGTGCCTGTGCAGCCAGAACGACCTGGAGCCGGTGCTGCTGCGGGCCGCCCGCGGCCTCGGCGGGGACGTCCGCTTCAGCACCGAGCTGCTCTCCTTCGAGCAGGACGCCGAGGGCGTCACCTCGGTGCTGCGCAGCCGGGAGACCGGCGAGGAGCGCGTGGTCCGCTCGGAGTACCTGGTCGCGGCGGACGGCCCGCGCAGCCCGGCCCGCGAGCGGCTGGGCATCGGGCAGAGCGGCAAGGGCGAGCTGTTCCACAACGTCAGCATCACCTTCCGCGCCAAGCGGCTGGCCGACGTGGTCGGCGACCGGCACTTCATCGCCTGCTACCTGACCAACCCGGAGGCGGACGGCGCGCTGCTGCCGGTGGACAACCAGGAGGAGTGGGTCTTCCACGCGCCCTGGCACCCCGAGCACGGCGAGCCGCTGGAGGCCTTCACCGACGAGCGCTGCGAGCGGCACATCCGCACCGCCGTCGGCCTGCCCGACCTCGACGTCGAGGTGACCGGCCGGGCGCCCTGGCACGCCGCCGAGCGGGTTGCCGACCGCTACGGCGACGGGCGGGTCTTCCTCGCCGGGGACTCCGCGCACGAGATGTCGCCGACCGGCGCGTTCGGCTCCAACACCGGCATCCAGGACGCGCACAACCTGGCCTGGAAGCTCGCCGCGGTGCTGTCCGGCTGGGCGGGCCCGGGCCTGCTGGAGACGTACGGGCAGGAGCGCCGGCCGGTCGCGCAGGTGACCGGCGAGCGGGCCTCGGCCCGTTCGGCCGAGCACAGCCACCCCGGGTACGCGGTCGTCCCGGGCGTCGGGCGCCAGGCCGGGGTGCTGGCGGTGGCGCTCGGCTACCGCTACCCGGCGGGCGCGGTGACCGGCACGGACCAGGCGGGCCCGGTCGTCCCCGAGCAGTTCGAGGTGGCCGGGGAGCCCGGCAGCCGGGCCCCGCACCAGTGGCTGCTGCGGGCGGGCGTGCGGCTGTCGACGCTGGACCTCTACGAGCAGACGATGGTCCTGCTGACCGGCCCGGACGGCGGGGCCTGGCGCTCCGGTGCGCGGCGGGCGGCGGACCGGCTGGTCGTGCCGCTGGAGGCCTACCGGATCGGCGACGGACCGGAGGACGACCTCGCGCCGGAGCCGGGCGGGGACTTCGCCGGGCTGCACGGCATCGGCTCGGACGGCGCGCTGCTGGTCCGCCCGGACGGCTTCGTGGCCTGGCGCTCGACGGGCCCGGCCGAGGACCCGGAGGCCGAGGTCGCGGCGGCCCTGCGCGCGGTGCTCGACCTGTAGCGGGCCGGCCGGCCGGTCCCGGGCTCGAACCGCCGGGACCGGCCGCGCGGGGCCGGACCCTGCGGACGACGCGGGACGGGCCCGCCGGTCGTGTGACCGGCGGGCCCGTCCTGGGGTTTCGGGGTGTGTCAGCGGGGTCAGTGACCGCCCGCGTCGACCACCTCGACGTCGGCGACCTCGCGCTGGATGTCCTCGGCCGGCAGGGCGACGCGGATCGCCCAGAAGTAGATGCCGAGGGCGAACACCGCGACCAGGCCCATGTCCCACCACATCGGGATCCGGCCGGTGCCGTCACCGAAGCCGCCCTGCCAGGAGATCAGGCCCAGGCCCAGCAGGTAGACGGGCAGCCACTGGGCGGACTTCCAGCTGAGCCGCGGCGCGTTCGGCAGGCCCCTGCGGATCGCGTAGGCCGCGTAGCCGCCGAGCAGGAGGTAGCCGAGGACGATCGCCATGCCCAGACGGGACAGGGTGTGCCAGCCGGACCAGTAGATGATGAGGCTGGAGACCACGAAGGCGGCCGGGGAGATGATCCCGCCGAGCGGCAGCCGGTACGAGCGCTCGTGGTCGGGCAGCCGGCGGCGCAGGGCGCCGAAGGCGAGCGGGGCACCGGCGTACATCAGCACGCTGGCGGAGGTGATGAAGCCGACCAGCTCCTGCCAGCTCGGGAAGGGCAGGAAGCAGATCACGCCGGTGATGAAGGACATGATCAGGCCGAACCACGGCACGCCGTTCTTGTCCAGCTGCTCGAACTTCTGCGGCGCGTAGCCGTTCTTGCTCAGGCCGTAGGAGATGCGCGAGGTGGAGGTGGTGTAGATCAGGCCGGTGCCGCCGGGGGAGACGATGGCGTCGAAGTACAGCACCCAGGAGAGCCAGCCGAGGCCGACCAGGGTGGCGAGACCGGCGAACGGGCCCTCGATGCCGGGGAAGTCGAGCTTGTCCCAGCCGTTGGCGAAGGAGCTGAGCGGCAGCGAGCCGATGAAGGCGACCTGCAGCAGGACGTAGATCAGGGTGCCGATGGCGACGGAGCCGAGCACGGCGCGGGGGATGTCGCGCTTGGGGTTGCGGCTCTCACCGGAGATCTGGATGGCCTGCTCGAAGCCGAGCAGCGCGAAGATGATGCCGCTGGAGCTGATCGCGGCGAGCACGCCCTTGGCACCGAACGGCGCGAAGCCGTGCGAGGTGAAGTTGGACGAGTGGAAGTTGGTGATCGACAGCGCCAGGATCGTGAGCAGCGGGACGCCGATCTTGAGCCAGGTCGCGATCGAGTTGGTGGCCGCGAGGACCCGCACACCGAGGAAGTTGACGGCGACGAACACGCCCATCAGGAGCACCGCGACGATGAACCCGCTGGTGGTGAGGGTGCCGTTCTCGTTGAGGAAGCTCTTGGCGAACTCCCAGTGGCCCGCGTAGCCGATCATCGCCTCGACCTCGATCGGGGCGACGGTGGCGGCCTGGAGCCAGGAGAACCAGCCGAAGGACATGCCGGCGAGGCCGCCGAACGCGTAGTGCGGGTACCGCGCGGTGCCACCGGCGACCGGGAACATCCCGCCGAGCTCGGCGTGCACGAAGGCCAGCAGCACGATCGCGACTGCGCCGATGCCCCAGGAGAGGAGGGCCGCAGGCCCGGCGGCGACGACGGCGTTCTTCGCGCCGAACAGCCAGCCGGAGCCGATGATCGAGCCGACCGAGGCCCACATGAGGCCGATGAGCCCGACGTGGCGCTTGAGCGACCGGTTGGAGGTGCCGGACTCGGTGCCGGTGCTCTGTCCGGGCGGCGAGATCTGGTTGAGGGAAGCCATGGGCGATCTCTCTGTGTGTGGGGGCTCCGGCAGACGACGGAGCGCGGAGAGTTGCCACACAGTAGGGCTATTCATAGACCTCTGCACAGATTTCATTACTGAATGTTTACTTACTTTGCCGGATATCCCTGCAGGTAGGGGGCTATCTGTTCATGTGTGTGTTACGTGACCGGTGAGTAGGTTCAGTATTTGAGCGTGAATTGAGCATCGGCCCCCGAGGCGGCAATATGGACGCCCCGGGTGATACATGGAAATGGTGATCGCCGCATAGCGATGCGCCGCCGTCCGTCGGGGCGCTCGCCCGGGCGGCCGGCGGCGGTTCGCCGCGATTGCGCCAATTGCCCCTCGCTGCTTGCTTCTTGGCGAGATGTACGGGCTCCTCGCAGGGTCGCCGGCCCCTCGCAGGGGCGGTGTGGAACGGGCCGCGCTAGTGCCGCCCCGGGGCGCGCCCGGGCCGCCTTCCGGAGGGTCGCCGGCCGCTCGGCGGCCCCGGAGCCGCGACTCGGGCGCGTGTCGTGCGTCACGTGGCCCCGGCGGGCCGCCGGTGCTACGGGGTGTCTGGATCACCGCCGGGGCCCTGATCCACGAGACACCTCTTACGGGACCGGCCGCAGGACCACCGGGGCCGGGGCGAGGGTGCGCAGCACCAGGTCGATCCGGACCTTCGCGGCGCCGGCGCGCTGCAGCGCGGCGGCCACCTCCCGTAACTCCTCCGGCCCGGTGCAGGCCAGCCGGAGCTCCAGGTCGGCGTCGCCGGCGAGGGCGAGGCCGCCCCGGACGGCCGGGTGCTCCGCCGCCAGGGCGTCGAAGTCGAGCGGGACGGGCCCGTGGCTGACCCGGGCGAGCGCGTGCAGCGTCCGGGCCGGCTCCGGCCGCTCCTGCTCCGGGCCCCCGGTGACCAGGTGGAGGGCGGTCACCGGTGCTGGAGCTGTGCGGTCGGGGCGGTGGCCGGCGGTCCGGCCGGGGCGGCGACGGGCGGGGCGACCAGGCGCGGGTCGAGGACGAGGGTGTCCACGCAAAGCGGGGCGACGAGGTCGCGCAGCGCGGGCTCGGCGAGCTCGGTGTACGGCTGGGCCGGTCCGAGGAGGGCGGCGAGGGCCTCGGGGGAGGAGAAGCCGACGGCGCAGCGGCGGCCGTCGCGCAGGCGGAAGAGGCGGAGGGCGGTGGTGCCGCCGGTGCCGGAGACGGTGACCGGTACGTGCCAGACGACGCGGGCCATGCGGGTGCTCCCGGGTGGAGTGGTGGGCCTGCCGGAACTGCTGCTTCGACGCTAGGCCGGGTTTCGCCGGGCGTCGCCGGTCCTGACGCGGCGTTGACCGAATGGGGTGGTGCCTTGACGCAGTCCTGACGGTCGGCTCACCCGAGTGGACTACACCACTCCACATACTTCCGTAAACATCCCCATCGGATGGTAGTTTGCATGATGATAGGGAAGTTCGAGAGGATGGCCGCAGGTGGCGCAGTACTACTCCGTGGAACAGGTGGCCGAACTGCTCGGCCTGCACGTCCGGACCGTCCGCGGCTACATCCGCGACGGCCGGCTCGCCGCGACCAGGATCGGCAAGCAGTACCGGATCGCCCGCGCCGACCTGGAGGCCCTCACCGGCGCCCCCGCCGGGCGGACCGACACCGCCGCCGCGCCGCGGGTGGAGGTGTCCGCCGTCGTCCGGATCGAGGGCGTCGGGCGGCTCGCCGTGGACCGGCTGACCACCACCGTGCTCGCCGCGATCGCCGGACCGCGCGACGGCGGCCGCCCGCTGCACGTCGAGACCGTCCACGACGCCGAGCGCGAGACCCTGCGGGTGGTCGTGCTCGGGGACCCGGCCGACACCGCCGCGCTGCTCGCCATCATCGACTCGTTGACCAGGGAGAACGGCCATGTCTGAGCAGTCCGTGCAGCAGCCCGTACAGCCGGGGCGGGGGGACCGCCCGGCGGCGGCGTCCCCGCTCACCGACGGGACGGTCCTGCGTCTGCCCGCCGAGGGTGCGCCGATCCGCGGGGAGCAGGACGCCCTGGACGTGATCGGCGACGCCTTCGGCCGCGGCGCCACCTGGGTGGTCGTCCCCGCGGCCCGCCTGCACCCCGACTTCTTCGCGCTGCGCACCCGGGTCGCCGGCGGCATCGTGCAGAAGTTCGTCAACTACCGGGTCGGCCTGGTCGTGCTCGGCGACGTCGCCGCCCACGTCGCCGCGAGCGACGCGCTGCGCGACTTCGTCCGGGAGAGCAACCGCGGCGACCAGCTCTGGTTCCTGGCCGACGAGGCCGCGCTCGAGGCCAGGTTCGCCGAGGTCTGACCGCCCTCCGCTTGCCCCGGGCCCGCTCGGGGACCACGGTGGGACTGACCGTCGCCGCGCCCCCGGGGCGCCCGGCGCGCGCTCCGGGGCGGGGGGAGGTGGAGCGAGGGGCCCGTGACGAGATATCTTGACGTCAAGACGTTGGAGACGTGAAGCGGAGTACCGATGACTGACTCGACCATCATCTATACGCACACCGACGAGGCTCCGGCCCTGGCGACCTACTCGTTCCTGCCGGTGGTCCAGGCGTACGCCTCGACCGCGGGTGTGCGCGTGGAGACCCGCGACATCTCCCTGGCCGGGCGGATCATCGCGAGCTTCCCGGAGCGTCTGGCCGAGGGCCAGCAGATCGGGGACGCCCTCGCCGAGCTGGGCGAGCTGGCCAAGACCCCGGCCGCCAACATCATCAAGCTGCCGAACATCTCGGCCTCCGTGCCGCAGCTGAAGGCCGCCATCGCCGAGCTGCAGGCCCAGGGCTACGCCCTGCCGGACTACCCGGACGACCCGCGGACCGACGAGGACAAGGACGTCCGCGCCCGCTACGACAAGGTCAAGGGCAGCGCCGTCAACCCCGTCCTGCGCGAGGGCAACTCGGACCGCCGCGCCCCGGGCTCGGTGAAGAACTACGCCAAGACCCACCCGCACCGCATGGGCGCCTGGACCTCCGAGTCCAAGACCAACGTCGCCACCATGGGCGAGAACGACTTCCGCTCCACCGAGAAGTCCACCGTGATCGCCGCCGACGGTGCGCTGCGCATCGAGCTGGTCGGCGAGGACGGCACCACCACCGTGCTGCGCGAGAAGGTCCCGGTGCTCGCCGGCGAGGTCGTCGACGCCTCGGTGATGCGCGCCGCCGCCCTGAACGAGTTCCTGGCCGCCCAGGTCGCCCGGGCCAAGGCCGAGGGCGTGCTGTTCTCGGTCCACCTCAAGGCCACCATGATGAAGGTCTCCGACCCGATCGTCTTCGGCCACGTCGTGCGCGCCTTCTTCCCGAAGACCTTCGCCCAGTACGGCGAGGCGCTGACGGCCGCCGGCCTGAACCCGAACAACGGTCTCGGCGGCATCCTCGCCGGCCTCGACGCGCTGGCCGACGGCGCCGCGATCAAGGCCTCCTTCGAGGCCGAGCTCGCCGAGGGCCCGGCCCTCGCGATGGTCGACTCGGACAAGGGCATCACCAACCTGCACGTCCCGAGCGACGTCATCGTCGACGCCTCGATGCCGGCCATGATCCGCACCTCCGGCCACATGTGGGGCCCGGACGGCCAGGAGGCCGACACCCTCGCCGTGCTGCCCGACAGCAGCTACGCCGGCGTGTACCAGGCCGTCATCGACGACTGCCGCGCCCACGGCGCCCTGGACCCGGCGACCATCGGCTCGGTGCCGAACGTCGGTCTGATGGCCCAGAAGGCCGAGGAGTACGGCAGCCACGACAAGACCTTCGAGATCGCCACGGCGGGCACCGTCCGCCTGGTCGACGCCGCGGGCGACGTGGTGCTGGAGCAGGCCGTCCAGCCGGGCGACATCTTCCGCGCCTGCCAGACCAAGGACCTGCCGATCCAGGACTGGGTCAAGCTGGCCGTCACCCGCGCCCGCGCCACCGGCGACCCGGCGGTGTTCTGGCTGGACGGGACCCGCGCCCACGACGCCGTCCTGATCGAGAAGGTCAAGACCTACCTGGCGGAGCACGACACCACCGGCCTGCAGATCGAGATCAAGTCCCCGGTCGAGGCCACCACGTTCTCGCTGGAGCGCATCCGCCGCGGCGAGAACACCATCTCGGTGACCGGCAACGTGCTGCGCGACTACCTGACCGACCTGTTCCCGATCCTGGAGCTGGGCACCAGCGCCAAGATGCTGTCGGTCGTCCCGCTGATGGCGGGCGGCGGCCTGTTCGAGACCGGCGCCGGCGGCTCCGCCCCGAAGCACGTCCAGCAGCTGGTCAAGGAGAACTACCTGCGCTGGGACAGCCTGGGCGAGTTCTTCGCGCTGGCCGCCAGCTTCGAGCACCTGGCCACCACCACGGACAACGCCCGGGCCCAGGTGCTGGCCGACACCCTGGACCGCGCCACCGGCACCTTCCTCAACGAGGACAAGTCGCCGAGCCGCCGCCTCGGTGGCATCGACAACCGCGGCAGCCACTTCTACCTGGCGCTGTTCTGGGCCCAGGAGCTGGCGAAGCAGACCGCCGACGCCGAGCTGGCCCAGGCGTTCGAGGGCCTGGCCAAGGCGCTGACCGAGCAGGAGCAGGTCATCGTCGACGAGCTGATCGCCGTCCAGGGCTCGCCGGTCGACCTCGGCGGCTACTACCAGCCGGACCCGGCCAAGGCCGCGGCCGTGATGCGCCCGTCGAAGACCTTCAACGAGGCGCTCGGCAACCTCGGCTGAGACCGCTCGGGCTGAACCGCGGGCAGGCCCCCGGATCCCTCGTGGATCCGGGGGCCTGCCCGTGTCGTGCGTCCGGGGCCGCCGGCCTGTGCCGCGTGCCCTAGGCGAGGCCCAGGGCCGCCCCGGTGCCGGTCAGCAGCAGGACGGCCGCGCCGTTGGCCCGGGGGTGGGCCAGCGCGGTGCCGACCGCCTCCCGCAGCAGCGCGTACGGGCCGTGCGCGAGCAGGCCGTCCGCGGCGAGCATCCGGGCGGGGGCGCCGGCCCGGCGGGCGGCGAGCGCGGCGCGGACGGTGTGGAAGCCGTTGGTGACGACGGTGCACCGGTAGCCGGGCCGCTCGGCGGCCATCAGGGCGGCGCTGAAGCGGAGGTTCTCGGTGGTGTTGACGGCCCGTTCCTCGCGGCGGATCCGTCCGGCCGGGACGCCCCGGGCGATCAGGTGGCGGGCCATCGCCGCGGCCTCGGTGCAGTTCTCGTGCCGGCCCTTCCCGCCGGTGACCAGCAACACGGGGGCGTGGCCGGCGGCCTCCTCGGCGGCGAAACGTTTCAGCGCGGTGTCCAGCCGGGCCGCGAGCGGCGGCGCGGGCTCGCAGCCGTCCAGCGCGGCGCCGAGCACGACCACGAAGTCGGCGCCGAGCGGCGCGGGGCGGCGTCGCTGCCAGAGCGCCCGGCCGACGAAGCCGAGCACCCAGACCAGGGCGTACCCGCCGAGCAGGGCGGCGGTGAGCAGCAGGACGTGCATACCCCGGTGAACGCGTACGGCGGAACCCCCGTTCCGCGCGGGAGACGGGGGTTCCGCCGAGCAGGGGGCAGGAGGGGGCGTGCTCAGCCCGTCTCGGCCGCCGGGGTGGACGGCGTGACCGGCGAGGACGGCGCGGCCGGGGCGTCGGCCGGGCGTCGGTCGCGCTTGTGCAGCGAGGCCAGGTAGGCGTTGTACGCCTCCAGCTCGGCGTCGCCGCTGCGGTCCTCGGCGCGGTCCCGGCGGCGGGCCTGCCGCTGCTCCGACCCCATCCACTGGTACACCAGCGCGATCAGCACGATCGCGGTCGGGATCTCGCCGAAGGCCCAGGTGATCCCGCCGGCCAGCTTCTGGTCCTCCAGCAGGTCCGTCCCGGGCGGCGCGCCCTCCGTGGTGAAGGTGGTGACCAGCGGATGGGCGGCCATCATCACCGCCACGCCGAAGAAGGCGTGGAACGGCATGCCCATGAACAGCTCGATGATCCGCATCACGTGGCCCGGGCGGTGCGGGCCCGGGTCCACGCCCATGATCGGCCAGAAGAAGGCCAGACCGGTGAGCAGGAAGTGCACCATCATGAAGATGTGCCCGGCGCGGTACTGCATCAGGAAGTCGAACAGCGGGGTGAAGTAGACCCCGTACAGGCTGGCGATGAACAGCGGGATGGTGAACGCCGGGTGCGAGACCACCCGGACGTAACGGCTGTGCAGCAGGGCCACCAGCAGCTCGCGCGGGCCGCGCGGGCGGCCCTTGCCGGCCGGCCGCAGCGCACGGAGGGCCAGCGTGATCGGGGCGCCCAGCAGCAGCAGGATCGGCGTCAGCATGGACAGCACCATGTGCTGGATCATGTGCGCGCTGAACAGCACCATGCCGTAGTCGTTCAACCCGGTGCAGGTGACCAGGAGCAGGGTCCCGACGCCGGCCACCCAGCCGACCGTCCGGCCGACCGGCCAGCGGTCGCCGCGCCGGTGCAGGCGGACCACGGCCACCGCGTACAGGGCCAGGGCGACCAGGCCGGCCAGCAGGAACACCCAGTCGGGGGACCAGGTCCAGACGTTGGAGAGGCTGAAGGGGCCTAGTCGGGTCATCCCGCCGTGGTGGTGCATTCCTGACATTCCGTCGCCCATCGGCGGGTCCTGCTTTCCGTCCGCGCGGCCCCTGGAATGGGTCCGGTTCGCCCGTTTTGCTTGGCATACAGCCTAGGTGGGCCTTACCCCGGGCCGTGCCCCGCCCCCCTCCGTCCGGGTCGGCGCAGGCCGCGGGGAGGCCGCCCGGCGGCTGGCTAGACTGGCCGGACGGTCGACGGGGAGGACGGACGCATGGCGGCTGGACGGGAACGGGCGGGGTCCGGGCGGTCCGTACCGGAACCGCCGGCGGGGGAGCGGCCGGGGCGGGCCGGGGCGGCCCGGCCCACGGTCGCGCTGACCGGGGCGACGGGCTTCATCGGCTCCGCCGTGCGCGCCGCCCTCGACGCCCGGGGCGTCCGGGTGCGCGCGCTGGCCCGCACGGTGCCGGACGAGCGGGGCGCCACCGACTGGGTGCCGGGCGACCTCGCGGACGGCGCGGCCCTGACCGCGCTCTGCGAGGGCGCCGACGTGCTGCTCCACCTGGCCTCCCGGGTCTCCGGCGGCACCGAGGAGTGCGAGGCGGTGAACGTGCGCGGCACCGCGGCGGTGACCGCCGCGGCCGGCCGGGCCGGGGTGCACCGGATCGTCCACCTCTCCACGGCCGCCGTCTACGGCGTGGGGCCGCACGACGGCGTCGAGGTCGACGGGGTGGTGCCCGCCCCGCACTCCGAGGCCAGCCGGACCAGGCTGCTCGCCGAGCGGCACGCGCTCGCGGCCGGCGCCGTCGTGCTGCGGCCCGGCCTGGTGACCGGCACGGGAGACCGCTGGGTGGTGCCCGCACTGGCCGAGCTGGTCCGTCGGGTTCCGGGGCGCTGGGAGGGCGGGCGCGCCCGGCTCTCGCTGGTGGACCGCGAGGACCTGGCCCGGCTGATCACCGTCCTCGCCCTCGACGACCACGCCGTCCCGTCCGGTGTGCACCACGCGAGCCACCCCGAGCCGGTCCGGGCCGGCGACCTGCTCGACGCCCTGGCCGGCCTCGGCCTGCTGCCCGCGGCGGACGGCCCGGACACCTCCTGGGAGGAGTGCCGCCGCCTGCTCGCCGCCGCCCCCGGCCGGGTCTCCGAGCGCCAGTTCGCGCTGATCGCCCGGGACCACTGGTACCGGAGCGAGGACGTCTGGCGCCTCGCAGCCTGCCCGCCCGGCCCGGGCCCGCTGGCGGGCCTCGCCGCGGCGGTGCCCTGGTACCGCCGGGCCCTGGCGCGTGTCTGACGACTCCCGCCGGGCGCGCGGGCCCTCGGTCACGACCTCGCCCCCGGCCGGGGGGGGGGGGGGGGGCGCCCCCCCCCCCCCGGCGCGGGGGGGGGGCCCCCCCGGGCCGGGGGGGGGGGCGGGGCGCCGGGGGGGGGCGGGGGGGGCGGGCCCGGGGGCCCCCCCCGCCCGCCGGGGGCGGGCGCGCCCCCGCCCCCCCCCCCCCCGGCGCGCCGGGCCGGCCCCCCCCCCCCCCCCGGGGGGGGGCGCCCCCCCCCCCCCCCCCCGGCCGGGGGCGTCGGACCGGCCCGGGGTGCCGCCTAGGCGGCGTCCTCCGGGTACCAGCGGAGCTCGACGGTGTTGCCGTCCGGGTCCTGGACGTAGACCGAGGTCGCGCTGCCGCGTGCGCCGTAGCGCGGGACGGGGCCCTCGAGGACGGTGAGGGTGCCCGCGTCGATGACCTCCTGCCAGTCCAGCGGTTCCACGGTGAGGCAGAAGTGGTCGACGTTGGAGCCGCCGCGGGCGCGGTCGACCAGGTCGATGATCGTCTCCGGGCCGACCCGTACGGACGGGAAGGACACCTTCCCGGCGCGCCACTCGTCGACCCGGACCGGCTCCAGGCCGAGCGGGCCGGTGTAGAAGGCCAGGGACCGTTCGACGTCGCCGACGTTGAGGACCAGGTGGTCGAAGGCCTTGACGCGCATGGTGCACAGCTCCGTGGGTGGGTTCCGTCCCGGGCCGGTGATCCCCGGCCGGGGTGACGGGCTCCACGATTCCGTGCCGCGTCGGGGGCATCAAGAGCCGATCGCCATACGATCAATTAGCGCGATTAATCAATCGGGCGAGGAGGAGGGGGGACGTGCTGGAACGGCTGGAGATCGAGATCTTCCTGGCGCTCGCCGAGGAACTGCACTTCGGCCGCACCGCCGAACGCCTGCGGCTCACCAGCGGGCGGGTCAGCCAGGTGGTCGCCAAGCTGGAGCAGCGGATCGGCGGAGCACTGTTCGAGCGGACCAGCCGGAGCGTCCGGCTCACCTCCGTGGGGCGGCAGTTGGCCGACGACCTGGCACCCCTGGTGGCCGGTCTGGACGCGGCCCTCCGGCGGGCGGTGGACGCGAGCCGCGGGGTCACCGGCGAGCTGCGGGTGGCCTTCCTCGGGGAGTGGATGGCGCCGGTGCTGCTGGAGGTCGTCGCCCTGTTCGGCGAACGCCACCCCGACTGCCGGGTCGAGGTCCGCGAGGCCCACCTCTCCAACTCCCGCTCGGGCCTGCTGGACGGTGTCGTCGACGTCCTCATCGCCTCGTACCCCTTCGACGGCATGGCGCGCGGGCCCGCGCTGCTCACCGAGGGCCGGGTGCTCGCGGTGCCCGCCGGACACCCGCTGGCCGGCGAGGCGTCGGTGTCGATCGAGGTGCTCGCGGACCACCCGGTGGTGCAGTACCCGGCCGTGACCTCGGTGACCTTCAAGCAGGACCGCACCCCGGACCGCACGCCGTCCGGGCGGCCCGTCCCGAAGGGGCCCTCCGGCGACTCCCTCTCCGAGATGCTCACCCTGGTGGCGATGGGCCGGGGCGTCCTGCCGGTCGGCGAGCACGCCCGCCGCTACTACCCCCGGCCCGACATCGCCTACGTGCCGATCCGCGACGTGCCGCCGATCGAACGCGGACCGGTCTGGCTGGAGAGCAACACCACCGCCCGGGTGCGGGAGTTCGTCCGGGCCGCGGCGGACGTCGCGGCCCGGACCGGCTGACCGGGTCGGCCGCGCCGTGCGACCGACCGGGTCCCGCCGCCTCGGCCGCAGGCACCGCTCGCCGCCTGGTACGGGACCAGTTGGCCGGATGGGAGCCGACCGACCTGGTGGTCAGCGAGATGGCCGGCAACGCCCTGCGCCACGGTCGCGCGGTCGGGCCGCTGCGGCTGCTCCGGCATGACCGCCTGGTGATCGAGGTGTCCGACCGGGGCCCCGACCTGCCGCAGATCCAGCACGCCTCGCTGAGCGACGAGGGCGGGCGCGGACTGCAGCTGATCAACGTCCTGTGCCGCCGGTGGGGGCCTGCCGGACCGCCTTCGGGAAGGCGGTCCGGGCGGAGCTCGACCTGCCGAGGGGCACCCAGGTGCCGTAGCCGCCCGGCAACCCGGTGGCCGCGGCCGGGTCCGTCCACGCCGTGTCGTCCCGGGCGGCATACGACCGCCCGGATAGCCTGACGGTCAGTCATCACCACGCCGGGGAACGGGGTCGGACGCCCGAGCGGCTGATCGGCAGCCGGACGGCGAGCAGCGGAGCTTCCCTCGCGGCCGTTCGCCCGCCCTCCCGCCGCCGACGCGCGTCCGTTCCGGCGCTGGGCCCGGCCCCGGACCACGTCGGCGTCCTCTGACGGACCCGGGACGTCCCAGGGACGGGCTTCCCTGGTGGGACGGGTCCGGCACGGTCGAGGATGGCTCCTGTCGGGAAACGGGGACCGCCGCCCGTCACGTGCGGCCCCTGCCCCGGTGGGCCCTGGCGATCCGAACTCCTGTGGGGGGGGACCTTCCATGACCGAGAACCTGTTCCAGCGTGGTGCCGTCGCCGCCGGCGCGGCCCGCCCCGCCGTCACCGTCCCCGGCGCCTTCGTTCCCACCTCTGACTGACGGCCCGCCACCGGTCGGGAGAAGGGGCGAGGGGGGCGCCAGGCCCACCCGTCGAGACGATCGCGCGCCGGGGGAGCGTGCTGCTCCGCTGCCCTGACGAAACATCACGAACCTGGAGAGCCTTCTGTGACCACCTTCCTGCCTGCCCGGCGCCGGCTGTCGCTGGGCCTGGCCCTGGCGGCCGCGCTGACCGGCGTCGGCGCGTACACCGCCTCCGTCGCCTCCGCCGCGACCGCGCCCGCCCCGTTGCCGCTCACCTCCGCCGCCTGCCCCGCCAACATCCAGCAGGGCGAGGCCGACGGCTGCGTCACCCAGCTGCAGACCGAACTCAACCTCACCGGCGCCACCCCGGCCCTCACCGTCGACGGCCAGTTCGGCCCCGCCACCGGCACCGCCGTCCGCACCTTCCAGAGCGCCCACGACCTCACCGCGGACGGCATCGTCGGCCCGGCCACCAAGACCGCGCTCGACGCGGCCGCCACCGCCGCCTCCGGCACCGTGGACCTGCGCACCCAGTGCGGGACCCTGCGGACCGGCGCCTCCGGGCCGTGCGTCTCCACCCTGCAGACGCTGCTCAACACCTTCAAGGCCGGGCGCCTCGTCGCGGACGGGCGGTTCGGGCCCGCCACCGACACCGCCGTGCGCAACTTCCAGGCCTCGCACGGCCTGGTGATCGACGGGATCGTCGGCGCCGCCGTCAAGAACGCCCTCTACAGCAGCACCCCCGCCCCGCTGCCCAGCGGCCCGGTCAACGCGACGAAGGTGCTGAACGCGGCCAAGTCGTACCTGGGCGTCCCGTACGTGTGGGGCGGCGGGCACTCCCTGCGCGGCGAGGGCCCCGGCCCGTCCCTGGGCACCTGCGACGGCTACACCGGCTCGATCCACCCCTGCCCGGCCGACACCACCGCCGGCCTGGACTGCTCCGGCCTGGTCCGGGCCGCCTTCTGGTTCGGCGCCGGCATCGACCTCGCCAACGGCGGCGACACCACCGAACAGACCCTCGACAAGCACCTCACCCCGATCACCGAGGCCCAGCGCCGCCCCGGCGACGTCGAGTACTTCGGCACCGGCCCCCACGACACCACCCACGTCGTCCTCTACGCCGGCACCGACTCCGCCACCGGCGCCGACATGATGTACGAGGCCAAGGAGACCGGCACCGACGTCCACTACGTCACCCTGCGCACCGGCGGCTACTGGTACCACGTCACCGCCTGACCGTGCCCACGCGCGGGTGGCACCGACCGCCACCCGCGCCGGGTCGACCGTCCGTCGACCAGCGGTGTGCCGCCACGCCCGGCCGGGGATCCCCGGCCGGGCGTGGCGCGTGCCCGGGCCCGCTCGGACCGGCGGCGGCCACGACCGGGCCCCGGCCACGACCCCCCACCGGAGCACCCTCCTGGCCACCGTCCTCCGGCACGTCGCCCTCGTCACCGCCGCGAGCGCCTGCCGGTGCGCCCTCGCCGTCCCCACCGCCGCCGTCACGGCGGTCATGGCCCGTGTCGGCGTCGGGGGTGAGATGCTCTCCTCCGAAACGTGAACATCCATCAGTCATACGGTCTGTTCATCGGGGGATGATCGTGCGGAGCGGCATGCGATTGGCCGGGCGGTACCTGCTCCAGGAGCCGCTGGGCCGCGGCGGCATGGGCGAGGTCTGGCGAGGCCAGGACGAGCGGCTGCACCGGCCGGTGGCGGTGAAGACGCTGTCGCCGGCCGCCGCGACCGATCGCGCCGCCGTCGCCCGGTTCCGCCGGGAGGCGGAGATCGCGGCCAACCTCGACCACCCCGGCATCACCACGGTGTTCGACATCGACGAGCACGTCGAGGAGGACGGCCGCACCCTGCTCTTCCTGGTCATGGAACTGCTCCGGGGGCGCGACCTGCACGCGGTGGTCGCCCGGCACCCCGGCGGCGTCCCGATCGAGCAGGTGACGGAGTTCAGCCGGCAGATCCTGGACGCGCTGGGCGCCGCTCACGAGCAGGGCGTGACCCACCGCGACATCAAGCCCGCCAACCTCTTCCTGCTGGCGAACGGCCGGCTGAAGGTCTGCGACTTCGGCATCGCCCGGCTCGCCGACGCCACCCGGATCACCTCGACCGGCGGCATCGCGGGGACACCGCTGTACATGGCCCCGGAGCAGATCCAGGGACGGCCCACCGACCAGCGCACCGACCTGTACTCCTTCGGCTGCGTGTTGTACGAACTGCTCACCGGCGCGGGCTGGGTGGACACCACCGCCGGTGTCGCCTCGCTGCTCTACCAGCACATCGGCCAGTCGCCCGCCGCGCCGAGCACGAAGCGCCCGGGGATCCCCGAGCACCTCGACCGGCTCGTGCTGGACCTGCTGGCGAAGGATCCGGCCGACCGGCCTGCGACCGCGGCGGCGGCGCTCGCGCTGCTGGTCCCGCGCGGCAGCGAGTCCGAGTCCGAGTCCGAGTCCGAGTCCGAGTCCGAGTCCACTGCCCCCGGTCCGGCACAAGCCGGGCCGGCATCAGCCGACCCGCCACCCGGGGATCCGCCGCCCGGAGGCCCGGAGACCCCGCCGCCCACGTCGCCCGCCACGGCCGCGCCGGCCTACGCCCCCCGCCCGCGCCGCGGCCGGCGGAATGCCGTGCTGACCGGCGCCTCCGCCGTCCTGGCCGTAGCCGCCGTCGCCGTCGGCGGCTACTACATGACCGGTGACCGCTTGTGGCGCGACCCTCCGGCCGACGTGCATCCGCTGCGCAAGGACGAGACGGCCTCCGGCACCGTCATGGCGCAGGGCGAGACGGCCAGGATCCCCTTCATCTACGACACCGGCTCCGACCCGCGGCACAGCTCCTTCGTCCGAACCACCCTGGGCGTCACCGTCACCTCCATCGCTCCGGTCGGGGGACCGGCCGGCCCGGGTGGCGGCGACGCCCTCTACTGCGTCCGTTTCACGACGACCAACCTCGGCGCCGAGGAGATGCCCGCCCAACTGCGGACCGACGGTGTCGCGGCGTGGAACGTCAACACGAGGCAGACGTTCACCGGCGGCCTGTTGGGCGGTGTGCAGCACCAGACCGTCCACGGCAGACCGGCGCTCCTCATGGAAGGGGTGCTCTCGGACGGCACCGTCACGACCGCACACGTCGTGGGCGCCGGGGCGCGGCAGGCGGTCGAGTCACCCACCTGCCGCCCGCACGCCCCGGGGACGGTCGCCGCCGGCCGGTCCGTCGACCAGGCCGCGACCGTCAGCGTCCCCGCCGGGCTCACCGTCACCGGCGCCCGCTGGACGGAGCCGTCCTCCACCGCGGACACCCCGGCCGACGACGCACACACCTACTGGGTCCAGTGGGGATAGGAGCGCCGCGCACCGCCGCGGCGCCCGGCCTTCGACCGCCGGGCGTGACGGCGGTGGCGGGGCCCGTCACCGTCGTCGAGCCGCCCTCCGGCCGGGGTGCACGCGGGGCTTCCCGTCGGGTCAGACCTTCGGGACGAGGGTGTTCTCGTTGCGTCGGCCGGCGGCGAAGTCGTCGACGTTGCGGGCGGTGGCGTCGATGATCTGGCCCACCGCGGTGCTGGTGAAGTAGGCCTGGTGGGAGGTGACCACGACCTGGGGGAAGGTGACCAGCCGCGCCAGCACGTCGTCCGTGACGCCCTGGACGGATCGGTCGGTGAAGAAGACGCCGGTCTCCTCCTCGTAGACGTCCAGGCCGACGCCGGAGAGGCGTCCGGCGCGGAGGGTTTCGACGAGGGCGGCGCTGTCGACGAGGCCGCCGCGGCTGGAGTTGACGAGGATGGCGTCGTCCTTCATCCGGGCCAGTGCGGTCGCGTCGATCAGGTGGTGGGTGGCGGGCACCAGCGGCACGTGCAGGCTCACCAGGTCGGCGCGGGCCAGGAGTTCGGGCAGCTCGGTGTACGTCATGCCGAGGTCGAGGCAGGCCGGGTTCTGCACGATGTCCCAGCCGAGCAGCTCGGTGCCGAACCCGGCCGCGATCCGGGTGAAGCACTCGCCGATCTTGCCGGTGCCGATCACCCCGACCGTCATGCCGTGGACGTCGCGGCCGAGCAGGCCGTCGAGGCGGAAGTCGAACTCGCGGGTGCGGGTGGCGGCGCGGGTGAGGCGGCGGTTGACGGCCAGCGCGAGGGCCCACGCGTGTTCGGCGACGGCGTACGGGCTGTAGTGGGAGACCCGGGCGACGGTGAGGCCGAGGTCGGCGGCGGCGTCCAGGTCGATGTTGTTGAAGCCGGTGGAGCGCTGGGCGATCAGCCTGGTGCCGCCGGCGGCCAGGACGGCGAGGGTCTCGGCGTCCAGGACGGCGTTGACGCTGCTGCTGACGGCCGGGTGGCCGGCGGCGAGCGGGGCGGTGTCGCGGTCGAGGAAGACCGTCAGGCAGCGCAGTGCGTGGCGGCCGCCGAAGGCCCGTTCCAGCAGGGGCTGTTCGTCGGCCTGCACGCCGTACGCGAGGATGTCCATCGGCTGTCCCTCCACGAGTGGTCCGGTCCACCGGTCACGTTAGTGGGGGAACCGCCCGGGAGGCCTGCCGGACGCACGGAGGCCCCCGCAGCGGTGCGGGGGCCTCCGTGCGTCCGGTGCGGAGCGGTCAGAGGACCGTCTCCGCCTCCAGGTAGCGCTCCTGCGGGACGGTCTTCAGCTCGGCGACGGCCTCGGCCAGCGGCACCAGGTTGATGTTGGTGCCCTGCAGCGCGGTGATGTGCCCGAAGGCGCCCTTGTGGACGGCCTCGACGGCGTGCCAGCCGAAGCGGGTGGCGAGCACCCGGTCGTAGGCGGTCGGGGTGCCGCCGCGCTGGGTGTGGCCGAGGATCACCGGGCGGGCCTCCTTGCCGAGGCGGTGCTCCAGCTCGCGGGAGAGCTGCGTGGCGATGCCGGTGAACCGCTCGTGGCCGTAGATGTCCTTGCTGCCCTCCTCCCAGTGCATGGTGCCGGGTTCGGGCTTGGCGCCCTCGGCGCAGACCACGATGGCGAACTTCTTCTGCCGGTCGAAGCGCTCGCGGACGACGGCGGTCAGCGCGTCGATGTGGAACGGGCGCTCCGGGACGACGATGGCGTGCGCACCGGCGGCCATGCCCGCGTTGAGCGCGATCCAGCCGGTGTGCCGGCCCATGACCTCGACGACCATGACCCGCTGGTGGGACTCCGCGGTGGTCTTGAGCCGGTCCAGGGCCTCGGTGGCGACCGAGACGGCGGTGTCGAAACCGAAGGTCACGTCGGTGGCGGCGATGTCGTTGTCGATGGTCTTCGGCACGCCGACGATCGGCAGGCCCGCGTCGCTCATCAGCTTGGCGGCCTTCAGGGTGCCCTCGCCGCCGATCGGGATGACGGCGTCCAGGCCGAGGTCCGAGCAGTACTTCTTGGCCCTCTCCACGCCGTCCCGCAGGTGGCTGGGCTGCACCCGGGAGGAACCGAGGATGGTGCCGCCCTGGGCGAGGATGCCGCTCACCGAGTCCAGGGTCAGGGGGCGGTGGTGGCCCTCCAGGAACCCGCGCCACCCGTCCTCGAACCCGATGATCTCGTCGCCGTGGTCGACCACCCCCCGGTGCACCACGGAACGGATCACCGCGTTCAGGCCGGGGCAGTCACCGCCGCTGGTCAGCACTCCGATACGCATTAGCTTTGCAACTCCCGAGCAGAACCGAGGAACGGCCGGACTACAGGCTGGGACGACGAGCCGACACCGTAGCGGGGCGCCCCCACGCCGCGGTGGCGGGGAGGTTGCCGTGGGGTGAAGGACCGGCCGATCCGGACAGAACATCCGAAACCGGCCGCGGAGTCGAGCATACGGCGCCTGCGTCCGGCCGGGCAGGAGCCGACGCGGGAGCGGCGCCGTCGGCGCCCCCGCGCGGAAATGCAGCCTGCTGCCGAGGAGGGTGTGCAGTAGGCAGCCCCATTGTGGTACGTCCGGGGCCGTCCGCGGACCGGGTGACCGCATCGCGGGCACCCGGCCGGGACGGGCGGACGTACTACGCGGGGCGCGTCGTGGCGGCGATGCGCTCGGCGCGCAGCGCGTCGTACCAGGTGGTGTCGGCCGGCGGCAGGGCGTTGACGTCCAGCGCCAGCTTGATCAGCATGTCCGCGACCGCGGGGTTGCGGGCCAGCACCGGGCCGTGCAGGTAGGTGCCGAAGACGGTGTCCCGCCAGGCGCCCTCGGTGCCGTCGCCGGTGCCGTTGCCCCGGCCGACGCTGACGGTGGCGAAGGGCTGCACGCCCTGGCCGAGGTGGGTGATGCCCTGGTGGTTCTCGAAGCCGGTCAGCTGCGGCAGACCGAGCCGCGGGTCGACGTCGGCGAGCACGTCGCCGACGCAGCGCTCGCCCTCGCCGCGCGCGGTCCAGACGTCGAGCAGTCCGAGACCGGGCTCGCGCTCCCCGAGGTCGTTGATGAACTCGTGGCCGATGATCTGGAACCCGGCGCAGACGCCGAAGATGATCGCGCCGTTCTCGGCGGCCCGCACCAGGCCGCTGTCGGCGCGCAGCCGCTCGGCGGCCAGTCGCTGCGGCCGGTCCTCGCCGCCGCCGATCAGGTAGATGTCGCCGCTGGTGGGGACCGCCTGGTCGGAGCGGACGTCGATGCGGGTCACGTTGAGATGGCGCTGGCGGGCCCGGCGCTCCACGACCAGGGCGTTGCCGCGGTCGCCGTAGGTGCTGAGCAGGTCCGGGTAGACCCAGACCACGCGCAGGCTGCTCTCACTCATCCTCGAAGGCCTTCCGTCACGATCAGATGGGGCTGCGGGCACGGCATCAGCCGGCCACGACCTTCCGCAGCTGCTGGAAGGCGGTGTAGTTGGCGATGGCCTCGATCCGGCCGGGCGGGGCCATCCGGACGGCCTGCTCCAGCGTGTCCACCACGTGGAACTGCAGCCCGGCGACCTCCAGGCGGACGGCCAGGTCCAGCTTGCGCTGCCCCATCACGAACACCGGGTGCCCGGCGAGGCGCTCGTAGTCGACGTCCCAGAGCCAGGAGGTGTCGGTGCCGTCGGCGTCGAGCGCGTTGACGGAGAGGATCACCGGGGTCGGCGGGCCGTCGATCAGCGAGAAGGTCTCCAGCCAGCCGGCCGGGTTCTTGGCCAGCAGCAGCCTGATGTCCCGGCCCTGGTACTGGACGACGTCGTAGCGGCCGGCCACCGCGGTCACCGAGCGCATCCGCTCCAGCGCGACCTGCGGGGAGACGCCGAACACGGCGGCGACGGCGGCCGAGCTGGTGGCGTTGGCCAGGTTGGCCCGGCCGGGCAGCTGGAGCTGGATCGGCCAGGCGCCGCGCTGCGGGTCGATCACGTGGGTGCCCTGGAGCGCCCAGTGCGGGTTGGGGCGCCGGAAGCCGCACTCCTGGCAGAACCAGTCGTCGCCGGGGCGCTGCATCACGCCGCCGCAGGCGGGGCAGGACCAGGCGTCCTCCTTCCAGGCCTGTCCGGCGGCCACCCAGACCACCTTCTTGCAGGAGGAGGCGGCCCAGGTCACCAGCGGGTCGTCGGCGTTGGCGATGACCACGGCCTCGGTGTTCTGCAGGCCCTCGCGCCACTTCTCCGCCATCATGCGGGTCTCGGCGGCGCGGTCGAGCTGGTCGCGGGAGAGGTTGAGCAGGGCGATCGCCTTGGGGCGGGTGTCGCGGGCGACCGTCGCCAGGTACTTCTCGTCGACCTCGATGACGCCGAACCGGGCCTCCGAGCCGCCGGCCAGGGCGGAGGTGATGCCGGCCGGCATGTTGGCGCCCAGGGCGTTGGAGACCACCGGGCCGGCGGCGCGCAGCGCCTCGGCGATCAGGCGGGTGGTGGTGGTCTTGCCGTTGGTGGCGCTGACCAGGACGACGTCCAGGTGGTCGGCGAGGGTGCCGAGCAGGTCGGGGTCGAGCCTGAGGGCGACCTTGCCGCCGATCACCGAGCCGCTTCCGCGTCCGGCCTTGCGGGACACGGCGGCGGCGACCCGGCCGGCCGTGACCGCGATCTTGGCGCGGGCCGGCAGCGAGGCGTCGCGTGCGCCTGTGGGCTCCGATTCGGTGCCTGCCATGCTCAGTGATTCCTCCTTGCTGCGGCACCGCCCGGGGCCGGATAACGGGCCGTCGGGCGGCGGGGACGGGGCCAGCCTACCGACTCCGCCGCCCGGCTCGACGATCCGGACCCCGTGCCGCCTGCTGCGACGGGCCCCCGCGGGGCCCTGACGGGCCGTCAAGGAGGGCGGTGTACGGAGGGCCCCTCGCCGCCGGGGACGCCTCGCGGGGCCCGCCCGGTTCCCCGGGTAAGGATGTCGTGAAGAAATGATCAGCAGGCCGGACGGCTGCGGGCGCCCGGCTCCTCCGCGGTCAGCGTGGCCGTGATCACCAGGGTCCCGTCCTCGGAGTGGAAGGCCAGCGGCGCGGGCAGTCGGCGCATCGCGGTGATCAGCCCGGTGTTGCCGGCGTGCGTCACCGCGTACACCGTCCCCACCCCGGCCGAGCGGGCCGCCGCGGACAGCCGCCGCAGCAGCGCGAGCCCCAGCCCGCGGCGCTGCCAGGCGTCCTCGACCAGCACCGCCAGCTCGGCCTCGCCGTCGTCCCACATCAGGTGCCCGAGCGCGACGATCCGCCCGTCGGAGGTCGTCACGGCCAGGCTCCGGCCGTGCCGGCCGTCCAGCAGGTGCTCCAGGTAGCGGCCGGCGTCGCGCACCGGCCCGTGGTAGCGCAGCCGCAGCGAGGCGGGGGAGCAGCGGCCGTGCATCGCCAGCGCCGCGGGCTGGTCGGACGGCCCGGCCGGGCGCAGCAGCAGCTCGGTGCCGTCGGCCAGGACGAGTCGGGACGGGGCCTCCACGGCCTGGTCGGCCGCCGGGCGGGGGAGGGCGGGAGACGGGTGCCGGGGCGCCGGCTGCTCCGTCGACGGGTGCGAGTGGGCCACCCGGAACGGCCCCCCGGTGAGCGCGGGCAGGCGGGCGGCCCGGCCGTCGGGCGCCGCGCACCTGCGGTCGGACCTGCGGAAGGGCCGGGGCCAGATCCGTTCGGGGCGAGTGCGTGATGCCGTCATGCCGCCGACGCTACCGATGTCGCGCTTCCGGCCGGTTACGTGATCGTGAACGCACGAATGCCCGCTGCGACGACCGGGCGGTGACGGGTCCTGTCCGGTCCATGCCGGATCCCTGCCCGGTCCTGCTCCCGGCGCCGGCCCTGCTCCCGGGCCTGCTTCCGGCGCTGGTCCCGGTCCGGGTCCTGCTTCCGGGGCTGGTTCGGTCCGGGCCTTTCGGGACGGGTGCGCCGCCGGGGGCGGGACGGGCCCGGGCGCAGGACCGGACCGCTGCCTCAGGCGGCCGGGACGGCGGGCGGCCGACCGTGGAGGACATGCCCGGCGCTCCCCCGAGAGCGGAGCCCGGACCCCTCGTTCGTCCCCGCACCGAAGGCCCTCCCATGCGAAACACCCCGTCCGTCCCCACCCCCGCCGTCGCCACCGCGACCACCGGCGCCGTCCCCGTCGTCCCGCACGCCCGCCGGGCCCCGGTCGGCGTCGCCCTCACCGGCCTGCTCGACCGGCAGGCCCACACCCGGCCCGAGTCCCCGGCCGTGATCGCCGAGGGGCGGAGCCTCACCTTCCGGGAGCTGGCGCAGGAAGCCCGCCGGCTCGCCGCGCACCTGCGCGGGCTCGGCGCCGGCCCGGACGACTGCGTCGGCCTGTTCGTCGAGCCCTCGGTGGAGCTGGTGGCCGGCGCCTGGGGCGTCCTGTACGCCGGGGCCGGCTACCTGCCGCTGGCCCCCGAGTACCCCGAGGAGCGGCTCCGCTACATGCTGGAGGACAGCGGCACCCGGGTCGTCCTCACCCAGCCGCACCTGCGGGAGCGGCTGGCCGCGCTGGCCCCGGCGGGCACCGCCGTCACCACCGCCGAGGACGCGCCGGCCCACCCGGCCCCGCCCGACCGGGCCCCGGCCGACGACGGCCCCGGGCCGGGGGCGCTCGCCTACGTGATCTACACCTCCGGCAGCACCGGCCGGCCCAAGGGCGTCCTGATCGAGCACCGCTCGGTGGTCTCCCAGCTGCGCTGGATGCGCGGCGCCGGCCACCTCGACCCGGAGGTCACCGTGCTGCAGAAGACGCCGATGAGCTTCGACGCCGCGCAGTGGGAGATCCTCGCCCCGGCCGTCGGCGCCCGCGTCGTCACCGGCGCCCCCGGGATCCACCGCGACCCGGAGGCCCTGGTCGCCGCCGTCCGCCGGCACGGGGTGACCGCGCTGCAGTGCGTGCCCACGCTGCTGCAGGCGCTGCTCGACACCGAGGGATTCACCGACTGCACCGGCCTGACGAGGATCTTCTCCGGCGGCGAGGCGCTCTCCCGGCGGCTCGCCCGCAACCTCGCCCGGGCCCTGCCGGGGGCCGCCCTGGTCAACCTGTACGGGCCGACCGAGTGCACCATCAACGCCACCGCGCACCCCGTCGACCCGGCGGAGCTCGACGACGACGGGGCCGGATCCGTACCGATCGGGCGGCCGGTCGACAACACCCAGTGCTACATCCTCGACGAGGCCCGGGCCCCGGTCGGCGTCGGTGCCGTCGGAGAGCTGTACATCGGCGGCGTCCAGCTGGCCCGCGGCTACCTGAACCGCCCCGACCTGACGGCGGAGCGCTTCGTCCCGTCCCCCTTCGTGCCCACCGAGCGGCTCTACCGCACCGGCGACCTCGCGCACTGGAACCCCGACGGCACCATCCAGTTCGCCGGGCGCACCGACAACCAGGTCAAACTGCGCGGCCACCGGGTCGAGCTGGACGAGATCGCCCGCGCGATCGAGGAGCACGCCTGGGTCCGCCGCGCGGCCGCCGTCGTCACCGGCGACGACCGCGGCGGGCACCGGAGCCTGGTCGCCTGCGTCGAACTCGACCCCCGCGAGGCCGCCCTGATGGACCAGGGCAACCACGGCGGCCACCACCGGTCCAAGGCCAGCCGGCTGCAGGTCCGGGCCCAGCTGTCCGACCCGGGACTGCGCGAGCCCGCCCGGACGGCCGGCCGCGAGCGCGTCGAACTGCCCGGCCGGCGCGAGTCCGAGGCGCAGCGCCGGGCGGCCTTCGCCCGCAAGACCTACCGCTTCTACGACGGCGGGGCCGTCACCCGGAGCGACCTCACCGCGCTGCTCGCCCCCCGTCCGACCGCCCCCTTCGGCCGGGACCTGGAGCTGCTCAGCCACCCCGAACTCGGCCGCGTGCTGCGGTGGTTCGGCCAGTTCCACAGCGCGGAGCGGCTGCTGCCCAAGTACTCCTACGCCTCGCCCGGCGCCCTGTACGCGACCCAGCTGTACCTGGAGACCGGCGGGCTGGACGGCCTCGCGGCCGGGCTGTACTACTACCACCCGGTCGAGCACGCCCTGATCCGGATCGGCCCCGCCCCGGAGCGCGAACGGACCTACCTGACGCTGCACTTCTCCGGGAAGACCGGCGCCATCGCCCCCGTCTACCGGGACAACATCCGGGAGGTGCTGGAGTTCGAGACCGGCCACATGCTGGGCGTCCTGGAGGAGGTGCTGCCCGAGTACGGGCTGTACGTCCGCCCGCTCGGCCTCGACCCGGCCGCCAAGGACCGGCTGGACGTCGCCGAGGAGGACCACTACCTGGGCGCCTTCGCGGTCGACCGCAACACCGGGCGGGCCCGCCCCGAGTGCACCGAGCTGTACGTCCAGGCCCACCGGGACCGGGTCGAGGGCCTGCCGGCCGGCCTCTACCGGTACGCCGGCGGCGCGCTGGAGCGCGTGGCCGACGGGATCGTGGAAGCCCGGCACGTCATCGCGATCAACCAGGCCGTCCACGCCCGCGCCGCGTTCGGCATCACCGCCGTCAGCCGCGCCGGGCAGCCGTGGCTGGAGTACGTCGCCCTCGGCAGCAAGCTCCACCACCTCCAGCGCAACGGCCTGGGCCTCGGCCTGATGTCCTCCGGCTACAGCTCCAGGAGCGGCCACCCGCTGCCCGCCGCCCGGCGCTTCGACGCGCTCCTCGCCGCGGCCGGCCTCGACGCCGGCGCCTCGTACTTCTTCCTCGGCGGCAAGGTCAGCGAGGAGCAGATCCGCAGCGAGGGCATGCACGAGGACACCGTCCACATGAAGGGCCCGGCCGAGATCGTCAAGGACGAACTGGCCGCCCTGCTGCCCGACTACATGCTGCCCAACCGGGTCCTGGTCGTCGACGCCCTGCCGCTCACCGCGAACGGCAAGGTCGACCAGCGGGCCCTCGCCGCCTCCGACGCCGTCCGCACCGCCGAGGTCCGCGGCGAGTACGTCGCCCCCGCCACCCGGCACGAACGGTGGCTCGCCGAGGCCTGGGGCCGGGCGCTGGGCCACCAGGACGTCTCGGCGGCCGACGAGTTCTTCGCCGCCGGCGGCAACTCGCTGATCGCCGTCGCCCTGGTCAACCGGATCAACCGCGAGTTCGGCACCTCGCTGCCGCTCCAGGTGCTGTTCGAGAGCCCCCGGCTGGCCGACCTGGCCGCCCGCATCGAACGGGCCGGCGCGGCCGGCGGCGCCACCGGCCCCGCCTCCTCCCGTCTGATCCGGCTCGACCCCGGCGACGACCGGGCGGCCAGGCCGGTGTTCTGCTGGCCCGGCCTCGGCGGCTACCCGATGAACCTGCGCCTGCTCGGCCGCGAGGCGGCCGACGGCCGACCGTTCTACGGCGTCCAGGCGCACGGCATCAACGAGGGCGAGACGCCGTACCCGACCGTCCGGGAGACGGCCGCCGCCGACATCGCCGAACTGCGCCGCGTGCAGCCCGAGGGCCCGTACACGCTGTGGGGCTTCTCCTTCGGTGCCCGGGTCGCCTTCGAGGCCGCCTGGCAGCTCGAACGGGCCGGGCAGCGGGTCGCCGACCTGCTGCTGATCTGCCCCGGCAACCCGGAGGTCCGCAAGGCCGACGGCCGCCGGTGGGGCCGCGAGGCCTCCTACGCCAACCCCGCCTACGTGAGCATCCTGTTCGGCGTGTTCACCGGCCGGGTCAGCGGCCCCGAGCTGGAGCGGTGCCTGGCCGAGGCCGCCGACGAGGACGGCTTCGTCGGCTTCGTCCACCGGCTGCTGCCCACCCTGGACGAGGAGGTGATCCGCCGGATCGTCCGGATCGTCGGCGAGACCTACGAGTTCGACTACAGCTTCCGCGAACTCGCGGAGCGCCGGCTGGACGTCCCGGTGACGGTCTTCAAGGCCGCCGGCGACGACTACTCCTTCATCGAGGGCAGCACCGGCTACTCCGCGGCCCCGCCCACCGTGGTCGACCTGGCGGCCGACCACTACGGCGTCCTCAAGGAGCACGGCGTGGCCGAACTGGCCGCCGCGGTCCGGGCGCTGCCGCAGCGCTGACCCGGCTCGGGCCGCTGACCGCCGACCGGGCCCGCCGACTGGGCCCGTCGACCGGGCCCGCGCCCGCGACGCCGGCGTCCGGACACGCTCACGGATGGCGCAGGATCCGTGAACGGGGGATCCCCTTCGGGTAGGGATGGCTCGGCTCACCGCCGAAACCCACCTCCTCCGAAGGGGATCCCCATGTCCGCGTCCCGCCTCCCGTCCCGTCTGAAGAAGTCCGTCCTGGGCGCCGCGTGCTGCGCACTGCTGCTCGCCGCGCCGCTCGCCCTGGCCCAGTCGGCCACCGCCGCCGACAACACCAACAACGGGCCGAAGACCCCCGAGGAGGCCGCCGCCTGCAAGGCCGTCACCGGGGCGCTGCTCGGCGGGTTCGGGTCGATGCTCGGCAACGCGGTCTGCGTGGTGCAGCCCGACGCCAAGGGCTGAGCGCCCGCCTCCGGGCCCGTCCGGCGGATCGGGCCGGGCCCGCGGCGCCGGACGGGCCCGGAACGGATCGGGCCCCGTCCGACCCGCGGGCCCGGCCCTAGAACGGATCGGCGAGGGCCTCGGTGATCTGACGACGGGTGGCGGCGGCCACCCGGGGGTTGGTCGCCGCGTACGTGGCGTGGGCGTTCAGGCCGGTGGTGATCGCCCAGCCGCGCCCGCGCAGCCAGGTGGCGTCGTCCACGCCCAGGGCGGCGCGGAAGGTCCGCCGGGTGTCGGCGGTCAGCAGCGTCCAGGCGATCACCAGGTCGCAGGCCGGGTCGCCGACCCCGAGCCCGCCGAAGTCGATCACCGCGGACAGCCGACCGTGCCGGGCCAGCAGGTTGCCGGTGTGCAGGTCCCCGTGGAACCAGACCGGCGGCCGGTCCCACCCCGGCGCCCGGACGGCGGCCTCCCAGAGGGCGGTCAGCGCCCCGGCGTCGAAGTCGCCCCGGACGGCGGCGATGTCGGCGCGGGTGTCGGTGTCCCGGGTGGTGAGCGGTGAGCCGAGGAAGCCGTTGTGCTCGCCGGGCGCGAGCGAGGAGTCCGGCGCCTGCCGCTGGAGCTCCGCCAGGAACGACGCCAGCCCGCGCGCCGCCTCGTGCGGGTCCGTCAGCGAGCCCTCCGCCGGGGTCTCGCCGTCCAGCCAGCGGGCCACCGACCAGTGCCACCGGTACCCCGCGGCCGGGACACCGACCGCCACCGGCGTCGGCACCGCCAGCGGCAGGTGCGGCGCCAGCCGCGGCAGCCACGCGTACTCCTTGGCCGCCTGCCCGGCGGCCCAGTCGCCGCGCGGCAGGCGGACGGCCAGCTCCGCGCCCAGGCGGAAGATCACGTGGTCCGACCCGCCCGGCTCCACCCGCCGCAGCGGCAGCCCCGCCCACTGCGGGAACTGCCCGGCCAGCAGGCCCCGTACCAGGCCCTCGTCGATCGTCGTCATGCGGACCATCCCAGCAGCGGGACGGCCCCGGCGTCGACGGGATTTCCCCGGGGGCGTGCTGAGGGGCGGTCAGGCCGCGGGCGGTGGGGCGGTGGTGCCGGCGGCCGGAGCCGGGGGACCGGAGCCGGGGTGCGTCACGGCTGCGGGTCGGGGGCGGGGTCCGGGCCGGGCGGGGCCGGGTCGGGCGGCAGGACGAGGGTGGCGACGGCGCCGCCGGCCGGGTGGTTGGCGAACGTCAGGTCGGCGCCGATGACCCGCGCGTGCCCGGTGGCGATGGTGAGGCCGAGGCCGTGGCCGCGGCCGCGTTCCGGGGCGTTGGTGCGGAAGCGCTGGGGGCCGTGGGCGAGCAGGTCGTCGGGGTAGCCGGGGCCGTGGTCGCGGACGGTGATGCGGTGACCGTCGACCCGCAGCCGGATCGGCCCGGCGCCGTGGCGGTCGGCGTTCAGCAGGAGGTTGCCGAGGATGCGGTCCAGGCGGCGCAGGTCGGTGCGGACCCGGCCGTCCGCGCCCGCGTCGGCGCTCACCTCGACGTCCACCTCCAGGCCGGTCAGGCCGACCGTCCGGCGCACCGCCCGTTCCAGCGGCACGGGTGCCAGGTCGGGGAGTTCGGCGTCGGCGTCCAGCCGGGAGACCTCCAGCAGGTCCTCGACCAGGCCGCGCAGGGCCTGCACCCGGTTCCGGACGAGCTGGGTGGGCCGGCCGGGCGGCAGCAGCTCGGCCGCGGTGACCAGCCCGGTGAGCGGGGTGCGCAGCTCGTGGGCGACGTCCGCGGTGAAGCGCTGTTCGTCCGCCAGCCGGCGGTGCAGCGTGCGGGACATCAGGTCGACGGCGGCGGCGAGCTCGGCGACCTCGTCCCGGCCGTCGACGAGCTCGCCGATCCGGGTGTCCGTCCCGCCCGCGGCGATGCCCCGGGCGGCCGTGGCCGCGGTGCGCAGCCGGCGGCTGATCCGGTCGGCGACCAGCACGCCGGCGAGGACGGTGGTGAAGACCGAGGCGATGACGGCGAGCAGGATGATCCGGTCGAGGTCGGCGATGGCCTGCCGGTCCTGGGTGAAGTCGACCCGGGCCGAGATCACCCCGCCCTGGACCGGACGGGCGGCCCACATCGACTCGCCCTGCGCGCCCCGGGCGAGCAGCGATCCCTGCCGTCCGCCCGCGGCGAGCGCGCGCAGCGGGGCGGGCAGCGCCGGGTCGTCCACGGTGGCCCGGCCGGGGGGATCGCCGCGCCGGTAGGCGTCCAGCGCCGCGTCGAGGGAGGTGAGCGCGGAGGCGCGGGCCTGGTCGACGTGCTGGCGGATCATCGCCTGGTGGACGAGCAGGCCGACGGCCACCGCGACCAGCACGGAGATGGCGGCGACGGCGGTGGCGATCTGGCGGCGCAGGGTCATGCCGGGCGCCGGAACTTGTAGCCGAACCCGCGGACGGTCTCGATCCGGCCCGCGCCGATCTTGGCGCGCAGCCGCTGCACGTGGACGTCGACGACCCGGGTGTCGGCGCCCCAGTCGTAGTCCCAGACGCGTTCCAGCAGGGTGGAGCGCTCCAGCACGATGCCGGGCGCGGCGGTGAACTCCAGCAGCAGCCGCAGTTCGGTCGGGGTGAGCGGGACGAGCCGGCCGTCGACCCGGACCTCCATGCTGTCGGTGTCCACCTGCATGCCGTCGAAGCTGCGCACGGCGGACGGGGGCGCGACCGGCGGCGCGACCTGCGGGGTGCCGCCGGGGGCCGGCGGTGCGGCCGTCTCGACCGGTGCAACCGGTGTGATCGCGACGGGCACCGCAGCCGGTCCGGCCGGTCCGTCCTGCGCCGCGGGCGGCGGCGTGTCGGCGGCGGGCACCACCCGGACCCGGCGGAGCACGGTGCGGATCCGGGCGACCAGCACGGCGCTCTCGAAGGGCTTGACGACGTAGTCGTCCGCGCCGGCCTCCAGACCGGAGACCACGTCGACCGGGTCGGTGCGGGCCGACATCATCAGGATCGGCAGCTGGCTCTCCTCGCGGATCCGGCGGCAGAGCCCGACCCCGTCGAGGAGCGGCAGCATGACGTCCAGCAGGAGCAGGTCGGGGTGGACGGCGTGGAAGGTCTCCAGGCCCTCCAGGCCGTCCGCGGCCGTGGTGACCGGGAAGCCGTAGCGCTCCAGGGCCATCCGGGTGGCCTCCCGGATCACCTCGTCGTCCTCGACGAGCAGGATGTGCGGGTGGGCGGGGGCGGCTGCGGGGTTCATCGCTTCGCTTCCGAGGGAACGGGGGCCGGGCGGGCGGTCGCGGGGGCGGCGCCCGCCAGCGGGGACGGTGTGGCGGCGGGGGGAGCGACGTCGGGGGCGGTGGACTTGGGCCGCGACGGCGCCTGCCCGCGGCCGGAGCTGGGGGTGACGGCGGGCGCGGGCACGGGCTCGGCGCCGGAGCCGGCGGCCGGCCGGCCGGTGCCGTTCCCGCCGTCGGTGGTGGGCTCGGGGACGGGGCCGATGCCTTCGATCTTCCGTTCCAGCAGGGCGAGGCGGGTCCCGTTCCAGCCGTAGTGGCTGCTGGTCCGCAGGAACACGGTGGTCGGCTCGTACAGCCACAGGTCGGATCCGACCGTCGCGGCGCTGAACCCGCGCACCAGCTCGGCCCGCAGCACGGGCAGCAGGCGGTCGTCGGCGAGGGTGTAGACATGCAGCACGACCGGCCCGGTGGTGGCCACGGCGGCGACGAGCTCGGGTCGGCCGTCCCCGGTGAGGTCGCGGAACTCGGGTGCGCGGACCTCGCAGCCGGGGCAGGAGTCGAGGGCGTGGCGCTCCTCCGGCCCCAGTGCGGGGTCCTTGGCGAGGACGGCGCGGACGTCGACGGCGGTGATGTCGCGCCCCGGGACGGTCACGTCGGGGACGGGCTGCGGCGGCGCCTGGGTGGCGGGGTCGGCGCCGTCGGCGGGGGCGATCGGCGGCGGGGAGGCCGCCAGGTCGGGCCAGAGCGGCTGCGGCCGCGGCGGTGGTGTCACCGGGGCGGCCGCGCCGTCGTCGTGCAGCCCGCCGGGGGTGACCCGGCCGGCGGCCAGGACCGCGAGCGCCACGAGGACGGCCAGGGCGGCCAGGGCCGCCGCCGGTACGGCGACGCGCCGGCGGCGGGGTGGGGTTGCTGCTGCCACGGTCGGTGTCCGTCCTCCTGGTCTGCGGCGATGCGCCGGTTCGTCCCCGGCCGGTCCCGGTGGTAGGTCGTGCGGACGGCGGTCGGCGGTTCCCGCCGGGGCGGCCGCGGCTGCGGTGGGCGGGCCCGGTCACGCGCCGGCCGGTGGCGGTCCGGTCCGCCGTGCTCCGGTCCGCTCGGCTCCGGTCCGCCGTGCTGCGGTCGGTCGGGCCCGGTCCGGGGGCGGCCCGGGGCGGCCCGGGGTCAGCCGGCCTCGGTGGCGAGGTCGGCCAGGACGATGATGTTGTCCGTCCAGTGGCCGTCCGTGCCGATCCGCCCGCCGCAGGTGATCAGCCGGAGCGCGGGGGCGGGCGTGTCGCCGTAGACCGTCTCGGTCGGGAAGCGGTCCTTGGCGGCCTGCAGCAGCTCGCGGACCCGGAACCCGACTGTGCCGCCGTCGGCCCGCCGGACCTGGATCAGGTCGCCGGGCCGCAGCTTCGGCACCCGCTGGAAGACCGCGGGGCCGTGCGCCGTGTCGTAGTGCCCGATGAGGACGGCGGGGCCGGTCTCCCCGGGCGTCGGGCCGTTGCGGTACCAGCCGACCTCCCCGGCCCGGTCGGCGGCGGGCACCTCGACCGTCCCGTCCGGGTTCAGGCCCAGGCCCGTCACCGGGGCGTCCACCCCGGCGGAGGGGATCAGCAGGCGGGTCGGCGCCGAGGCCGCGAACGGCTTCGGCGCGGGCGGCGGAGTGGTCGCCCCGGTACCCGCCGCGCTGCCGCCCGTCGCCCCGGTGCCCGCGGTCGGGCCGCCGGAGGGGGCGGTCCCGGTGGCCGGGCCGTCCGCACGGCCGTGCACCGAGGGCTCGACCCGGACCACCGGGGTGCTCCGGCCGGACACCGCCAGTGCGGTGCCGAGCACCAGACAGGCCAGGCCGGCGGCGCCGAAGGCCGTCCGGCGCAGCGGGCCCGGTCCGGGCGCACCGGGACGGGCCCGGCGGTGGGCGCCGGTGCGCGGGAGCCCGCGGCGGGAGGCCCGGCCGGTGCCGGGCGTGCTGTCGGATTGCCCGTCCGCCACCGGGGCCCCGGCGCCGCCGCCCCGCCCGGTCAGGGGCGGGGCGGCGGCACCGGGGTGCCCGGCGGGGTCGGGGCCGGTGTCAGCCGCGCGCACCGGAGCGGCGGCGCAGGACGGCGAAGCCCAGGGCCCCGGCGCCGACCGCGGCGACGGCTCCGCCGCCCGCCAGCGCGAGACCGCTGTGGTCGGTGGCGGTGGACCCGTCACCGGCCTGGGCGGCACCCTTGGGCACGTCCTTGACCTGGGGCTGGCCGCCGCCCTCGGCGGGCTTCGGCGCGGGCGAGGGGGTGGCGCTCTCCCGGCCGACGACCGCCGGGGCGGCGGAGGGCTGGGCCGCGCGGGGCGGCAGGGGGCTGGGCGTCGCGGTCGGCACGGCGCCGGACCCGGCCGAGGGCTTGGCGTCCTGGACGGCGGCGGGCTTGGCGGCCGGTGCGGGGGCGGCCCCGGTGCCCGAGCCGGCCTCCTGGGCGGCCTTGGCGGCCGGTGCGGGGGCGGCCCCGGACCCGTCGGCCCAGGCCTGGCCGCCGGTCACGGCGGTCAGCAGCGCGCCTCCGGTGAGGGCGCAGACCGCCAGCACGCGGCGGACGGGCGAACGGTCGGTACGGCTCCTGCTCATACGGGGTCTCTCCTTCGTCACGGACGCCGTCCGGCCCTGCTGGCCGGTGCGTCGTCAGTGACGGTAGGAGGCCCGTGTCGCGGTCCCCGGCCGGTCGTGTCACGGCCGCCCATCGGCTGCGTAACGAACCCTCCGGACCGTCACGGCCGATCCCCTCCCGCGACCGGAGCAGGTGTCAGCCACCCATGACGGGGTGTCCGGTGACGCATCGCCACCTCGCGGACCGCGGCGGCGGTGCCCCCAGGCTACGGGCCCGCCATGGGGGTAACCCCCTTACTAGGGTGGGGGGTTGCTCCATGGGGTGGGCGGCCGGACCCGGCCAGACTGGCGGGGCGCGGGCGGGTCCGCGCCTCCGGTGCGGCCGGGCGCGTGCCGTCGCGCCCGGTCGCCCGAACGCCTCCCACCGAGCAGAGAGCGGGTCACCGGATGACCAGCACCATCGCCGGGGCCGGGCCGACCGGCACCGAACCGACCGGCACCGTACGGACCGGACGCGGCGGGCGGGTCCGCTGGGTCGTCGTCCTGCTGACGTCGCTCGCCATCGTCGGTGCGGTCCTGGCGAGCTACGCCCGGGCCAGTCTGCCGATCTCCGCGTCGGACGGCGGGGTGTCCGCCGCCTACGCCGACCGCCCGTACGCCGTGCAGGTCGTCTTCTACGTCCACGTCGTGACGGCCTCGCTGGCCCTGCTGGTCGGCCCGTTCCAGTTCTCCGCCGCGCTGCGCCGAAGAGCACCGCGGGTGCACCGGTGGACCGGCCGGGTGTACGCGCTGGGGGTGGGCGTCGGGGCGGCGGCCGCGTTCGTGATGTCCTTCGTCAGCTCGATCGCCTTCGACGGCTTCTTCGGGTTCGGCACCCTCGCGCTGCTCTGGGCCTGGACCACCTGGCGCGGCTACCGGGCCGTCCGCGCGGGCGACCTGGCGGGCCACCGGGCCTGGATGATCCGCAGCTTCGCCCTCACCTACGCCGCCGTCACCCTGCGGGTGTGGCTGGGCGTGCTGATCGTGCTCCAGCTGCTCACCGCCGGCGGTGACCTCGACGGCGACCGGGCCTTCGACAACGCCTACGCGGCGCTGCCGTTCCTGTGCTGGCTGCCCAACCTGGTGGTCGCCGAGTTCCTGGTCCGCCGCCGGGGCCTGCCCGCCTACCGCCTCGTGCCGGCGCCGTCCCCACGCTGATCCGGGAGGGCGCCGGGGTGCTCAGCCGATGCGGGTCGGCGTGTCCAGGAGCGGCTGACCGGTGGCCAGGAGGCTGGTGAGGTCGGCGGGGGTGAGGGTGTGCGGGGCGCGGAGGTAGAGCTCGTCGACGGTGGTGTGGGGGAGCGGGTGGGGCTGCAGGGAGAGCAGCGTGACCTGCCGCCCGGCCAGGGCGGTGTGGACGCGGGCGAGGTCGGTGGGGGTGCTGCGTCCGGTGGTGCGCACCCGCCACAGGGCGGTCGGCGGCGGGGGGCCGTGGAGGTGGTGCCGGTGGGACCACCAGGCGTGGAAGAGGGCGGTGCCGAGCAGGGCGAGGGCGGAGGTGGCGAGGACCACCGGGCCGTCGGGGCCGCTGACGACGATCTTGGCGACCAGGTCGGCCGCGGTGACCGAGACGAAGACGGCCGCGAGCTCGACGGTGTCGCGGCGCCAGCGGTGGGTGCGGGCGCCGCGCTGCGGGGCGCGGGGGAGGTCGGGTGCGGGCCGGGTCGTCTGGTGCTCCGTGTGCTCCATGGCACCACGGTGCCCAACGGGTGTTTCCCGACCGCGCACCCCCCGTGACCCGGCGGTTACGGTCTCCGGGCGCGCGTTACGGTCGGAGGTCCGCGGCCGCGGCGGCGACCTCGGCGAGCAGCAGGTGCAGGTCGGCCTCGGTGGTGTCGGCGTTGAGCAGGCAGGCGCGGAGCACCTCCCGCCCGTCCAGCCGCGCCCCGGTGACGAACACCCGGCCGCGCCGCTGGACGGCGGCCGGGAGCTCGCGGTTCAGCGCGTCGAGCGCTTCCTCGCCCAGGCCGGCCGGGCGGTGCCGGAAGGCCACGATGGAGGTCTGCACCTCGGCCAGCAGCTCCGACTGCCCGTCGGCCTCGACCAGTTCGCCGAGCCGGCGGGCCAGCGAGGTGCAGCGGGCGATGTCCCGGGCGAGGCCGCTGCGGCCCTTGTGGGCGATGGTGGCCCAGACCTTGAGGGCGCGGAACGGGCGGGTCTGCTCGGTGCCGTACTCGGAGAACCAGCCGAGCGCGCCGGCGGCCTCGTCGCGCAGGTAGGAGGGGACGAGGCTGAAGGTGGCGCGCAGCTCCTCGGGGTCGCGGACCAGGGCGCAGCCGCAGTCGACCGGGACGCCCAGCCACTTGTGCGGGTCGAGGGCGAGGGAGTCGGCGCGTTCGAGGCCGGCGTAGCGATGGGCGATCGCGGGGTCGAGCCGGCCGAAGGCCCCGTAGGCGCCGTCGACGTGCAGCCAGAGCTGCTGCTCGGCGCAGAGGTCGGCGAGCGGGCCGAACGCGTCGACGGCACCGGTGCCCACGGTGCCCGCCGAGGCGACGACCAGGAAGGGGAGCAGTCCGGCGGCCCGGTCGCGGTCGACGGCGGCGCGCAGCTCGGCCGGGTCGAGGAGGCCGTCCGGGCCGGTGGGGACGGTGCGCAGGTGCCGGCTGCCGAGGCCGAGGAGTTCGGCGGCCTTGCGGACGCAGGAGTGGGTCTCGCCGGTGACGTAGCCGACCAGTGGCGGCAGGCCGGCCAGGCCGTCCTCGCGGACGTCCCACCCGGCGCGGCGGGCGGCCCGGTTGCGGGCGGCGGCGAGGCAGACGATGGTCGCCATCGAGGTGCCGGAGGTGAGCAGTCCGCCGCCCGGCGGGTGCGGGAAGCCGGCCAGTTCGGCGATCCAGCGGACCACGGCGCGTTCCAGGTGGACGTCGGCGTGGTCGCCGCCGGCCGAGCTGGGGTTCATGGCGGCGGCGGCGAGGGTGGCGAGTACTCCGGCGGGGGCGGGGGCGGAGTTGACCCAGCCGAAGAAGCGCGGGTTGCCGTTGCCCATCGGGTGGGGGAGGACGTCCCGGTCGATGGCGACGAGGAGCTCGGCGAGCGGGCGGCCGTCGGCGGGCAGCGGCGCGTCCAGCAGGGCGGTGCGGGCGGTGTCGTCCATCGGCTGCCAGACCGGGCGGGCGGGCAGTCCGGCGAGGTAGTCGGCGACCAGGTCGGCGGCGGCGTGGGCGGCGCCGCGGAACTCGGCGTGGGCGGCGCTGCCGGACTCGGCGCGGGGCTCGGTGCGGGGCTCGGGGCCGGACCCGGGCCGGAGCCCGGCGCGGGGGTCCTCGGTGGTCATGGCGGCGGCTCTCCAGGGGTGGGGGGAGGCGCGGCGTCCTCGGCGCACCCTGAGCGGCCGATCCTACGGAACGGGCCCGCGCCGTGTGGCGCGGGCCCGGTGGGTGGGACGTGGCGGACGGGAGCGGTCGCCCCGGGGGCCGGTCAGTCCAGGGAGGCGGAGAGACCGCTCGCGGAGCGGCAGTAGCCCTGCATCTCCTTGTTGGTGATCTTGGAGCAGAGCCGGCCGGCCGCGCCGCCGTCCGTGTAGTTGACCGTGTAGTAGCTGACCAGGCCCTCGGCGCAGGCCTTGCGCTGCCAGCCGTCGGCGGCGGTCGCGCACTGCTGGGCGGCCCAGTCCTCGCGGTCCAGGTTGTACTTCATGGTGCGCGAGCCGACGCCGCGGCTGCAGTCCACCGCCCCGCCGCTGGACTTGCCGTTGAGGCACCACTTGAGGGCGTCGGCGTAGACCTCGGGGTGGTTCGGGTAGTCGTGCGAGGAGAGGTAGAAGGTCGGGGCGTAGAAGAAGCACGCGGACTGGAACAGGGACGGCTGGTCCTTGCAGGGGTACAGCGGGTCCTGGGCGAGCTTGTCGGCGGGCAGGTTCGCCTTGGCCTTCTCGTCCTCCTCGTCCGGGCCGAAGAGCTGCATGAACAGGCCCTCGGAGCAGCGGATCCGGTTCTGGTCGGTGGGGAACTTGTTGCACAGGTCGCGCGCCTTGGCGACGTCCTGCTTGGCGACGAACATGGTGCCGTGGCCGACGCCGTGGATGCACGGGCCGGTGTTCTTCGGCGCGCAGAGCTTGAGCAGGTCCACCTCGGGCTGGGCGGAGGCGTTGAGCATCTCCTCGACGGCGCCGTGCAGGTAGCCGGCCGCGCAGGTCTCGTGCGGGAAGGAGATGACCTTCTGGAAGTCGGCGTTGAAGCGCTTGACCGCCGCGTGGCCGAGCTCGTGCGCGATCGGGTGGCAGAAGCGCACCGTGTACGGCTTCTCCTTGGTGATCTTGTCGAGGTCGGCCAGCGCGACGCCGGGGTCGGTGGCGTCCATCTCGGCCATCAGCTTGTTGCGCAGCGTCGAGCGGGTCCACACGGCCGGGTCGCCGGTCGGGGTGGCGCTCGCGGCCGGGGTGCCGGCCGGCGGCGCGGTGCCGGGGGTGGTGCCGGGGGCGGCCTGGGCCGTCGCCGCGGTGGCCGTCGCGGGCGTCCAGTCGGTGACGGCCACCGACCCGAGGCCCAGGACGCCCAGGAGCAGGGCGGTGAGAATCGCGAATACTCGCGGCTGCATGACGGGATCCCCCGGCGGATCGAGGTGGACGGTTCGCTCCCATCCTGACGGCACGGTGGCGGGAATCCGCGTTTTCGCCCGCCATTCGGGAGGTGTCGGCGACGCTATCGCACGGTCCGACGCCCGGGTGCGGCGGGATGGTTCCCGATGATCACCCGGACGGTGCAGCCGCCGGCCCGTGCGCGGGGGCGGCTCCGGCGGGCGGAAGGGCCTCAGAGGTCCAGCGTCACCCGGTACTGCGTCAGCCAGGCGTCCAGGTCGAGTGCCAGGTCGACGGCGAGCCGGACGGACTGCGGGTCGGTGTCCGGGGCGAACGCGTCCGCCAGCCGCCTGCGGTCCAGCAGGCCGAGCACGGGGGAGGTGCGCGCGGCGGCGAGCCGGGCCAGTTCGGAGCGCAGCAGCGCCGGGTAGTGCGGGTCGGTGGTGACGGGGTAGGGGCTCTTGGCCCGGTCGGCGATCTCGGGCGGCAGCAGGTCCCGGACGGCGGCGCGCAGCAGGCTCTTCTCCCGGCCGTCGAAGTGCTTCATCGCCCACGGCGTGTTGAAGACGTACTGGACCAGCCGGTGGTCGCAGAACGGGACCCGCACCTCCAGTCCGTTGGCCATGCTCATCCGGTCCTTGCGGTCCAGCAGGATGCGGAGGAAGCGGGTGAGGTTGAGGTACGAGATCTCCCGCATCCGGCGTTCCCGCGGGTCGGCCGCCGGCAGGTGGGGCACCTCGGCGATCGCCTCGCGGTAGCGGGCGCGGCGGTAGCCCGGCAGGTCGAGCTTGCGGAGCAGGTCGGCGTCGAGCAGCTGCTCGCGGGGGCCGGCGCCCGGGCCGCCGATGGCGTTGACCGCGGAGGCCCAGGGGAAGTCCTCGGCGGCGATCGCCCGCGGGTCGTGGAACCAGCGGTAGCCGCCGAACAGCTCGTCCGCGGACTCGCCGGACAGCGCGACGGTCGAGTGCCGGCGCACGCCGCGGAACAGCAGCAGCAGCGAGACGTCCATGTCCCCGACGCCGCCGGGCAGGTCGCGGGCGCGCAGCACGGCGGAGCGCTGGGCGAGGTCGGTGAGCTCGGCGGGCGCCAGCTCGATCACCCGGTGGTCGGCGCCGACGTGCCGGGCGAGCAGCCGGGCGTAGGGGCCGTCCGGCGTCGTGCGGGTCTCGTCGGCGTGGAAGTCCGCGCCCTGTCCGGCGAAGTCGACCGAGAAGGAGCGCAGCGGGCCGGCGCCCGCGGCCCGCAGCTCCCGGGCGGCGAGCGCGGTGACGGCGCTGGAGTCCAGGCCGCCGGAGAGGAGGGAGCAGAGCGGGACGTCGGAGTCGAGCTGACGGTGGACGACGTCCTCCAGCAGGGCCCGGACGGTGGTGACGGTGGCCTCCAGGCCGTGGGCGTGCTCGCGTGCCTCGAGCGCCCAGTAGCGGCGGGTCGTGACGCCCGCGCGGCCCACCCGCAGCAGGTGCCCGGGCGGGACTTCGGCGATCCCCCGGTAGGGGGTGAGGCCGGGGGTGCGGGTGAGGGCGAGGAGTTCGCGCAGCCCGTCCAGGTCGACGACCGGGCGGACGGCGGGGTGGGCGAGCAGGGCCTTGACCTCGGAGCCGAAGACCACGCCGTCGGCGGTGGCGTGGTAGTGCAGCGGCTTGACGCCCATCCGGTCGCGGACCAGCAGCAGCTCCTCGGTGCGGGCGTCCCAGACGGCGAGGGCGAACATGCCGTTCAGCCGCTCGGCCAGGCCCTCGCCCCACTCGAGGTAGGCGTGCAGCACCACCTCGGTGTCGCTGCGGGTGCGGAAGCGGTGCCCGGCCGCCGCCAGTTCCGCGCGCAGCTCGCGGTGGTTGTAGACCTCGCCGTTGTAGGTGAGCGCGGCCAGCAGCCGGCCGTCCCGTTCGACGGCCATCGGCTGGGTGCCGCCCCCGGGGTCGATGACCGCGAGGCGGCGGTGGCCGAGCGCGGCGTGCCGTTCGAGGCGGACGGCGCCGGCGTCCGGGCCGCGGCAGAGCTGGGTGGCCGTCATCGCGTCGAGGACGTCCCGTTCGGCGGTGAGGTCGCGGTCGAACGCGACCCATCCGGTGATCCCGCACATCAGCAAGCCTCCGGTCTTCCGCTGCGTACGCAGGGTGTCACGCTACGTGACGGCCGGGTGCGGCTACAAGGGTGCGACGGAAAGGTGCGGCAGGGAGGGGAGGGGAGGGGCGGGGGCGTCCGCTGGGGGCCGATCGGCTGATCTCTTGAGCTGAAAGTCGTAATGTCTGCCCGAATTCGGGCAGGATCTTTGTCCTCCCCGACCGGCGCGGCCTAGGCTCCTCACTCGTGTCGAGCTCACCCCACCCTCACGAGGACCTCCTCGCCCACCTCACCCGGACCAGCCCGCTCGGGCCCCGGGAGGCGGCGCGGATCGTGGCCGAGGTGCTGGCCTACTTCTCCGAGACCACCGAGGAGTACGTCCGCCGCCGCCACGGCGAGCTCCAGGCACGCGGACTGACCAACGAACGGATCTTCGCCCGGCTCGCCGAGGAGCTGCCCGCCCGCCGCGTCGCGGCACCGGAGCTCTCGGCCCGCCAGCTGCGCCGGATCGTCTACGGCTGAGCGCCGTCGCCGAGCGGGCGCCCCGGCGCCCCGGCCGCGCCGCCCCGCTGCTTCACCGCCTACCGCTCCACCGCCGTATCGACGTATCGCCGTATTGCTGTATCGCCAAGTGCCTTCCCGCCTTCAGAAGAGGAGCCCACGCATGTGCGGAATCGTGGCCTACATCGGCCCCAAGGACGCGACCCCCTTCCTGCTGGAGGGCCTGGCCCGCCTGGAGTACCGCGGCTACGACTCGGCCGGCGTCGCCGTCACCGGGCGCACCGGCGGCCTGAAGGTCCGCAAGGTCAAGGGCCGGGTCGCCGACCTCGCCGCCGCCGTCCCCGCCCGGTTCAAGGGCGGCACCGGCATCGGCCACACCCGCTGGGCCACCCACGGCGTGCCGAGCGACGCCAACGCCCACCCCCACCTGGACAACGCCGAGCGGATCGCCGTCGTCCACAACGGCATCATCGAGAACGCCGACGAGCTGCGCGCCAAGCTCGCCGCGGACGGCGCGGTCTTCCGCTCCGAGACCGACACCGAGGTGCTCTCGCACCTGATCGCCGCGCACGTCACCGAGGGCGTCGAGCTGGAGGACGCCGTCCGCGCCGCCCTCGGCCGGGTGGTCGGCACCTACGGCATCGCCGTCCTCGACGCCGAGCAGCCGGACCGGATCGTGGTCGCCCGCAACGGCAGCCCGATCGTGCTGGGCATCGGCGAGAAGGAGATGTTCGCCGCCTCCGACGTCTCCGCGCTCGTCCGCTACACCCGCCAGGTCGTCCACCTGGAGGACGGCGAGCTGGCCACCGTCCGCGCCGACGGCTTCCGCACCTTCACCTCCGACGCCCGCACCACGCACCGCCAGCCCTCCACCGTGGACTGGGAGATCGACTCCTACGACACCGGCGGGTACGAGCACTTCCTGCTCAAGGAGATCCACGAGCAGCCCGGCTCCGTCGAGCGCACCCTCAGCGGCCGCCTCGACGAGCGCTTCGCCACCGCCCACCTGGGCGGCCTCAACCTGGACGCCCGCGAGCTGCGCGAGATCCGCCGGGTCAAGATCCTCGGCTGCGGATCCGCCTACTACGCCGGCGAGATGGGCGCCCAGCTGATCGAGGAGCTCGCCCGGATCCCCGCGCACAGCGAGCCCGCCTCCGAGTTCCGCTACCGCAACCCGGTGATCGAGGCGGACACCCTCTACATCGCGGTCAGCCAGTCCGGGGAGACCTACGACACGCTGGCCGCCGTCCAGGAGGTCAAGCGCAAGGGCGGCCGGGTCCTCGGCGTCGTCAACACGGTCGGCAGCGCCATCGCCCGCGAGTGCGACGGCGGCATCTACCTGCACGCCGGGCCGGAGATCTCGGTCGCCTCCACCAAGGCCTTCACCTCCACCGTGGTCGCCTTCGCGCTGCTCGCGCTGCACTTCGGACGCATCCACGACCTCTCGCCCGCCGACGGCCGGCGGATCGTCTCCGCCCTGAACGCGCTGCCCGACCAGATCCGCGAGGTGCTCGACCAGAGCGGGAAGATCGCCGAGCTCGCCGCCGAGTACGCCGGGTCCACCGGCATGATGTTCATCGGGCGCGTCCGCGGCTACCCGGTCGCCCGGGAGGGCGCGCAGAAGCTCAAGGAGATCTCCTACGTGCACGCCGAGGCGTACCCGGCGAGCGAGCTGAAGCACGGCCCGCTGGCGCTGATCAGCCCCGAGCTGCCCACCGTCGCCCTCGTCCCGGACGACGAGCTGCTCGACAAGAACCTCACCACCCTCGGCGAGATCAAGGCCCGCTCCGGCCGGGTCATCGCCGTCGCCCACCGCAGGCCCGAGGAGAAGCTCGCCGACCACTGCATCCTGGTCCCCAAGAGCGAGCCCGAACTCGACCCGCTGCTCCTCAACATCCCGCTCCAGCTGCTCGCCTACCACGCCGCGGTGGCGCTGGGCCGCGACGTCGACAAGCCGCGCAACCTGGCGAAGAGCGTGACCGTCGAGTAGTCGCTCCGGACCGGCCCGGGTCGGCCGGGCCGGTCCTGCCGGGCCCGTCCGCCCCGGCGCTCCCGGGGCCCGGCCGTCGCGCGGACGGCCGGGCCCCGGGAGCTACGGGCCGGGCGCGGCCCGGCGCCCGCCCTCAGACCCGCTTGGGCGGCAGCAGGGCCACCGCGAGCAGGATCGCCAGGGCGCCTCCGCAGGCGTTCCAGAAGCCGTTGTCCAGGTCGGTGACGTCCAGCGAGACCGGCGACAGCTCGCGGCCCTTCTGGTACACCCACAGCACACCGGTGACCACCCCGACCACGCAGGCCAGCAGCAGCCCGGGCCGGGACCGCACCAGCAGGGCGACCACCGCGATCCCGGCGGCGAGGGCCAGGAGCAGGAACATCGACATCGCGGTCGAGGTGGTGCGCGTGGGGGACATCCCCCGGAACAGGTCGGCCACCGGCACCGACCTCGGATCGCTCTTCCCGTACCAGGGCTGGAAAGAGCTGAGCACCAGCCCCGCCGCTCCGGCCAGACCCAGCAGGGCTGCTAACGCGGTACGCATCGGACGGTTCCCCCCAATTCCTCTCGGACTCCTCGTGACGACGATCGGGCCCCCGCCTGGAGCATGCCACGGACTGCCCGTCGGCCGGTGGTCAACCGGCCGACGGGCGTGAGAAGTTGCGGTGGTGGTCGGTCGGCGGAGCGTCCGGCCTCCGTTGGGTCCCGGGTCGGCAGGGGCCTGCCGTGGGTCAGAACACCGAGCAGCCGGAGAGGGTGGTCAGGGTGTCGAGGGCGGTGACCGCGGCCACCGAGTTGCCGGCCTGGTCCAGCCGAGGGCCCCACGCGCAGACCGCGGCCCGCCCCGGGAGTATCGCGAGCACGCCGCCGCCCACGCCGCTCTTGCCGGGCAGGCCGACCCGGAAGGCGAACTCGCCCGCCGCGTCGTAGGTGCCGCAGGTCAGCAGCACGGCGTTGACCCGCTTGGCCTCGCTGCGCGACATCAGCCGGGTGCCGTCGGCGCGCACCCCGTAGCGGGCCAGGAAGGAGCCGGCGAGGACCAGGTCGCGGCAGCTGGCGGTGACCGCGCAGTGCGCGTAGTAGTGGTCGAGGACGGTCTCGACCGGGTTCTCCAGGTTGCCGTGGCTGGCGATGAAGTGGGCCAGCGCGGCGTTGCGGTGGCCGTGCTCGGCCTCGGAGGCCGCCACCACCGGGTCGGTGTCGATCAGCGGGTTGCCGGACTCCCGGCGCAGGAAGTCGCGGACGGCCCCGGCGGCGTCGCCCGTCATGCTCTGCAGACGGTCGGTGACGACCAGGGCCCCCGCGTTGATGAACGGGTTGCGCGGGATGCCGTGCTCGGTCTCCAGCTGCACCAGGGAGTTGAACGGGTTGCCGGAGGGTTCGCGGCCCACGCCGGTCCAGACGGTGTCGCCGCCGTGCGCCATGGCCAGCGCGAGGGTGAACAGCTTGGACACGCTCTGGACGGAGAACGGCCGCTCCCAGTCCCCGGTCCCGTACAGCTCGCCGTCGACGGTCGCCACCGCCATGCCGAAGGCGTCCGGCTCCACGGTGGCGAGAGCCGGGATGTAGTCGGCGACGCGGCCCTGCCCGGCCGTGGCGTGCGCGGCCGCGGAGGCTGCCTCCAGCAGCAGCGGGTAGTCCAGGCTCTCTCCGTCGGGCATGCCGCTCAACGCTGTTCCTCCACGGGCGCGATCACAGGTACGACCAGAATTATGCGGGTTTCGGCACGACGGGCCGGCCGCCGGGGCGTGGCCGGTCGCCCTGTGGTCGTCCTGTGATCCGTTCCGTCGGGGAGCGTGGCCGTCGGCGCGTGGCCGTCAGGGCGCGGCGCTCGGGGCCGGGAGGGCCGGCCCGGAGAGCAGGGTGCCGGTGTCGGAGTACGGCCAGCCGTTGGGCACACAGCCGTGCAGGCCCTTGATCTGCTGCATCATCACCGGCGCCGGCTGGCCCTCGCCGGGGCAGTCGACGTGCCCGTACCCGATGACGTGGCCGACCTCGTGGTTGACGGCGAGCGCGTGGTAGAGCGCGGGCTTGCCGACGTAGAACTCCGACAGCTCCCGCCAGCGCTTGACGTTGATGACGACCTGGTGCCCCACCCCGCAGTTCACCGTGCCACCGGTGTCCAGGCCGTACTGGCCGCAGATCCGGTCGGTGGTCGCCGGGGTGGCCAGGTAGACGGTGAAGTCCACCGGGTCCGCGGCCACCCGCTGGAACGAGGCCTCGCCGCCGGCCGCCCAGCCGCGCCGGACGTCCCCGAGGACGGCGTCCACCTCGGCGGCGAACTGCCCGGGCTTCTCCGGGAGGCCGTCCTCCGCGCGGACCTTGTAGCGGTACAGGTGCTCGCCCGTACCGATGCGGGCCGTGCCGCCGGTGGCCGTCGTGAACCGCATCGGCTTCTGCCGGGTGTCCTGGGCCCACGGGTGCCACCACAGCAGACCGGCGGTCACCGCCGCGACCACGACCAGGGCGGGTGCGCCGTAGCGGATCCGCCGGGACCGGGGTGCGCCGAGCCTCTTCATGAACCTCCTCATACCGGGAGGAACGCGCGGACGGGGGCGATTGGTTCAGTCGGATTCGGACAGGTCTGGTCGGATTCGGTCGGATCGGGTCGGGTCGGGGGTGGGCGGGGCGGATCGGTGGCGGAGCTCGGTGTCCCGGTGGGACCGGCCGGTGTCAGGACGGCCGGAAGCGTTCGGGGGTGACGCAGGCCTGGCGGGCGAGCAGGTCGGCGAAGGCGGTGGTGGCCGGGTCGGGGCGGGTGCGGGTGTAGGCCGCGAGGGTGCGGTGCACCAGGGGGTCGGGCAGCAGCACGGCGGCGTCGAAGCGGTCCGGGACGAGGTTGGCCGGCACCAGGGCCGGTCCGAGGCCCGCCGCGGCCAACAGCGGCGCGGCGGAGGTCTGTTCGGTGCGCACGGCGGCCCGCGGGGTGAAACCGGCCCGGGCGCAGACCTGGTCGAGCAGATCGGCCAGGCCGTGGCCGGGGGCGTAGTGCACCCAGGCGCGGTCGGCCAGTGCGCCGAGCGGCAGCGGCTGTTCCGGGCGCCCGGCGAGCGGGTCGTCGGAGGGGAGCACCAGGACGAACTCCTCCACGCCGAGCTCGCGGATCGGGCCCTCCCACCCCGCCGGTACCGGCCCGACGGCCAGGTCGGCCCGGCCCGCCGCCATCGCCTCCTGGAGCCGGTCGGCGTGCGGGTACTCGCGCAGCCGGATCCGCACGCCGGGGTGCCTCGCCCGCCAGGTCCGCAGGACGGGCGGCAGGATGCCGAGGCTGACCGAGTGGACGGTGGCGACCTCCAGTTCGCCCTCGTCCAGCCCGCCGGCGCGGCGCGCGGCCGCGTGCAGCCGGTCGGTCTCGGCGAGCGCCGCGCGGGCGTGCGGGAGGACGGCCCGGCCCAGTGGGGTGAGGCGCACCGCGCGGGGGAGCCGTTCGAGCAGCGGACCGCCGACGGCCTTCTCCAGCGCGCGCACCTGGTGGGACAGCGCCGGCTGGGTCACGTGCAGCTGTTCGGCGGCGCGCGTGAAGGAGCCGGTGTCGACGACGGTGACCAGGTACTCGAGCTGCCGCAGCGTTGTCATGAGCGGATTTTATCGATGGCATCGACTACATGCCTTGGACGCATGAGTACTAGTCGGGGGAGGGTCAAGGGGTGGCCGCCGGGCGAGACGCCCGGCCCGGGGACCTTCCGTCCCCGTTCCCGCGCCCGTACCCGAAGACCCCCGAAGGAGTACCCCGTGTCCTCGACGTCCGCGCAGTCCCCGACGTCCGCGCAGTCCCCGACGTCCGCGCAGGCCCCGACCCCGCGGCCCGCGCTCGCCGCCCTCGAAGGGAAGCGCCTGATCGTGGTGGGCGCCGGTTCGCGCACCGGCCGCCTGCTCGCCGTGACCGCCTCGGCGGCCGGCGCCGAGCTGGTGCTGGCCGGGCCCGACCCCCGCAAGCTGGAGTGGACGGCCGGTGAGCTGTCCGGGCCGTCCGAGGTGGTGCCGGTCGACCTCGCGGACGAGGCGTCGATCGCCGCCCTCGCCCGGCGGGCCGGCGGCTTCGACCACCTGGTCTCGACCGCCGCGATGCCCGCCAACGGCCCCCTGAAGGACCTCGAACTCGCCGACGTGCAGCGGGCGTTCGCGGCCAAGGTGATCGGCCCGCTGCTGCTCGCCAAGCACCTGGCACCGCAGGCCGCCGACGACGGCTCGTTCACCTTCTTCTCCGGCGTGGCCGCCTGGCGCCCGGCGCCGGAGCGGACGGTGATGGCCACCGCCAACGGCGCGCTGGCCTTCCTCGTCCAGGCGCTCGCGGTCGAGATCGCCCCGGTCCGGGTCAACGCCGTCTCGCCCGGCATCGTCGACACCGGCTCCTGGGACGGGCTTGGCTCCGGCAAGGCCGCGTTCCTGCGCGGCGTCGCCGAGCGCAACCCGGCCCGCCGCGTCGGCACCCCCGACGACCTGGTCAAGGCCGTCCTCTACGCAGTCGACAACCCGTACGTCACGGGCACGGTGCTGCACGTCGACGGCGGCGGCCGGCTGGCCTGACGGGAGGACCTCCGATGACGCACACGACTCCGACGGCCTCCGGGCTCCCGGTGGCTATTCCGCAGCGGGCACCAGGGCGTGGCAGTGGCCAGGGCCGGCGCCGGGTCCTGCACCGGACTCCGCCCCGGGGCCGTCTGGCCCGCGGCACCGTGGCCCTCGCGGTGGCGGCCTGCCTGGTGGGCGGCACCACCGCGGCCGCGCAGTCCCGCGGCGGTGGGCACCGGGACACCCCGCGGGCCTGGCCGCAGCGGCTGGTCGACCGCTCGCCCGACCTCGTCCGGCCCGGCACGCTCACCGTCGACCGCACGATCGGCGAACGCCGGGCCACCCGGCTGGTCCACCTGGCCCAGCAGCTCTACACGTTCTGGAACACCGGCCAGCAGCAGTACCTGGACGCCGCGATCAGCCCGTCGTTCCGGGACAACACCCTGCCGGACGGCCGCCCGCAGGGGCCCGCCGGACCCGCCGCCGCCTCGGCGGCCTTCCGGGCGGCGGTGCCCGACCTCACCTGCGAGCTCTCCGACGTCCTGGTGACGGGGGACCGGATCACCGCCCGGCTGGTCTTCCGGGGCCACTTCACCGGCACCTTCGAGGGCGTCCGGGGGCGGGGCCAGCGGGTCGAGTTCAACGCGATCGACATCCAGCACGCCGGGGGCGACCGGATCACCGAGGACTGGCACGTCGAGGACAACCAGACGCTCCTGCGCCAACTCGGCGTCGGCGGCTGACGGCCGGCCCGTCCGCCCCCTCCCTCCCCGGCCCGTCCGCCTCCTCCCCCGGTTCTCCGGCGGCTCGGCCCCTGGTCGCCGAGCCGCCGGAACCCGCTCAGCCCATGCTCTTCGCGCCGTCCAGGGACTCCCGGATGATGTCGGCGTGGCCCGCGTGCTGGGCGGTCTCGGCGACGACGTGCATCAGGACGCGGCGGGCCGACCACTCGGCGTCGGCCTCGAACCAGGGCGCCTTCGGCAGCGGCTGGGTGGCGCCCAGGTCGGGCAGCTCCACGACCAGGTCGTCCGTGCGGCGGGCCACCTCCTCGTACTCGGCGAGCACGCCGGCCAGCGTCTCGCCCGGCAGCATCCGGAACTCGTCGGCCCGGCGGGCGAAGTCCTCCTCGGTGAAGGCGGTGAAGTCGGGCATCGCCGACGGGCCCCCGACGATGAAGTCGGCCCAGACCCGCTCGACGGCGGCCACGTGCTTGATCAGGCCGCCCAGGCACAGCTCGCTGGCCGTCGTCCGCAGACCGGCCTGCTCGTCGGTGAGGTCGCGGGTGGTGAAGCGGAGGAAGTGCCGCTGCTTGGCCAGGGCCGTCAGCAGGTCGGCGCGCTCGCCGGTGGCGGTGGCGGTGCTGCTGCTCGGGGTCGCGGTCATGGTGTGGCCTTCCGTTCGGGTCGTGCTCGGTTCCTGCTCTCTCGGACAAGGTCCACGCTACGGGCCATTGCGGTCAGTTCCTGGCCTGAATTGCGCGAGAATCGCTGACATGGCGAACACCAGCACCCGAACGCTGCGACTGCTCTCGCTGCTCCAGACCCACCGCTACTGGCCGGGCGGGGAACTGGCCGACCGGCTCGGCGTCTCGATCCGCACGCTGCGCCGGGACGTCGACCGGCTGCGCGAACTCGGCTACCCCGTCGAGGCGCAGCGCGGCGTCGACGGCGGCTACCAGCTCGCCGCGGGCGCCGCCCTGCCCCCGCTGGTGATCGACGACGAGGAGGCGGTGGCGCTCGCCGTGGGCCTGCAGGCCGCGGCCGAGAGCCCGGTGGAGGGCATCGCCGAGGCCTCCGTCCGGGTGCTCGCCAAGGTCGCGCAGGTGATGCCGGCCCGGCTGCGGCGCCGGGTCGAGGCGCTGCGCGCGGTCACCGTGCCCATCGGCGGCGGCACCCCGGCCGGCCCCGGCGTCGACCCGGACCGGCTCACCGCGGTGGCGCTCGCCTGCCGGGACACCGAGCGGCTCCGCTTCTCCTACTCCGCCGCCGACGGCCGGGGCTCCCGACGGCACGTCGAGCCGCACCGGCTGGTCTGCCTCCACCGCCGCTGGTACCTCGTCGCCTACGACCTCGACCGGCAGGACTGGCGGACCTTCCGACTCGACCGGCTCAGCTCCCCGCAGGGCAGTGGCACCCGGTTCGGCCCCCGCGAACTCCCCGCCGAGGACGCCGCCGCGTTCGTCCGGGCCGGGCTCGACGGCGTGCCCCGCCCGCACCGGGTCGAGGCCCTGGTGGCCGCCCCCGCCGAGACCGTCCGCGCCCACGTCGGCCGCTGGGGCACCGTCGAGGAGGTGGACGCCGGGCACTGCCGGCTGCTGATGACGGCGGACTCGCTGGACTGGCCCGCGATGGCGCTCGGCTCGCTCGGCGCCGAGTTCCGGGTGACGGACCCGGCCGAACTGCGCGTCCTCGTCGAGGAGTGGGGGGCACGCTTCACCCGGGCGGCGGGGGCCGGGGCCGCCGGGTAGCGGCGGTGCGGCGCTGTGGGGCGGGGCAGTCGTCCGGGCGGACCGTCCGGCCGGGGCGCCCCGGCCGGGACGTCAGGGCGGGATCGACTCGACCGCCGCCCGCAGCCGCCCCAGCACGCCCGCCAGCTCCTCCAACGGCGGGCCGGCCAGCGCCAGCCGCAGCGCGTGCGGGCGGAGCGGGCCGGTGGCGAAGGCGTCGGCGGTGGACACCAGGATCCCCTGCTCCGCCAGGACGGCGGCGGCCCGATCGGGCCGCTGGTGCTCCGCCAGCCCGAGCCACAGCAGGTACGAGGCGGGGTGCGCGGTGACCTCGAGACCCGCCAGCGCGGCCCGGGCGACCCGCTGACGGGCGGCGGCGTCCTCCCGGCGCCGCGCCTCCAGCCGGGCGACCGTGCCGTCCGCGAGCCAGCCCGTCGCCAGCGCCGTGACCACCCCCGGGGCGCCCCAGGCCGCGGCGCGCAGCGCGCCGGTCACGGCCGGCACCAGGTGCCCGGGCGGCACGGCGAAGCCGAACCGCAGCCCGGGAGCCACGTTCTTCGACAACCCGGCGACGTAGCAGGTGCGTTCCGGGGCCAGCGCGTGCAGCGGCGGGGGCGGCGACGCCTCCAGGAAGGCGTACGTGCCGTCCTCGATCAGCGTGCAGCCGTGCGCGGCGGCGAGGTCCGCCAGCCGCTCGCGCTGCGCCGGGTCGAGCACCCAGCCGAGCGGGTTGTGGACGGTCGGCATCGTGTACACGGCGCGGACCGGCCGGGCGCGGCAGAGCCGCTCCAGCGCGTCGAGGTCCGGGCCCGCCGCCGTCACCGGGACGGGCGCGAGGTCCAGGCCGTGCGCGGCGGCCAGCAGCTTCACGCCCGGGTAGCCGAGCGCGTCCACGGCGAGCACGTCACCGGGCCGGGTCAGCGCGCGCAGCACGCAGTCCAGCGCCTGCTGCGCCCCGCCCGTCAGCACGACCCGCTCCGGGGCCGTGTCGACCCCGCGGTCCAGCAGGTACCGCGCCACCACCGCCCGGTCGGCCCGGTGGCCGCCGGGCGGGTGCTGGCGCAGCAGCGCCGACGGGTCCGCCGAGGCGGCCAGTTCGCGCAGGGCCCGGCGCAGCTCCTCCCCCTGGCCTGGATCGAGCGGCTGGTTGAACGACAGGTCGGCCACCCGCGGCACCGGCAGTGCGCGCGAGGGCTCGATGCCGTCGAACCCGGAGCGGTCCCGGACGAAGGTGCCGCGCCCGCGTTCCCCCACCACCAGCCCGGCGGCGGCCAGTTCGGCGTACACCCGGGAGGCGGTGGCCAGCGCGATCCGCCGCTCGCGGGCCAGCGCCCGGTGGGTCGGCAGCCGGGTGCCGGGCCGGAGCGCGCCGGAGCGGATGGCCGCCGCGTACGCGTCGACGACGGCCTTGTAGGAGGGCGGTCGCACGGGCGCCTCCGGGATCGGGGTCGATGGGGTCCGCCCATGGGGTTCGTCCGCGGGTTCGTCCACATGGGGCCGTCGACGTGTCCGTCGACGTGTATCCAGGACAATAAGTGGCTCGTCCCGGGCGGGTGTTCGTAGCCTCGATGCCGTCCGCACCCAGGCCCACCCCGAGCGGTCCGTGCGCGTGCCCCGCCCCGGCGCGGGCCCCGCGTGCCGCCGGGCGAAACGGAGCAACCGCCATGACCGTCCGCACCGAACGCGACCGGCACGTCGTCACCCTGACCATCGACCGGGAACGGAAGCTGAACGCCCTCGACCGGCCGACCATCGACGCGCTGCTCGCCGCCCTCGACCGCGCCGACGCCGACGACGACGTCCGCGCCGTCGTCCTCACCGGGGCAGGGGAGCGGGCCTTCAGCGCCGGCGCCGACATCCCCTGGCTCGCCGGCAGCATCGCGGGCGGCACGGAACGGGCGCTGCGCGAGGTCGTCCGGCGCGGCCACGCGCTCACCCGGCGGATCGAGGAGTTCCCGAAGCCGGTCGTGGTGGCCGTCAACGGCCTGGCCTACGGCGGGGGTTGCGAGATCACCGAGGCCGCCCCACTGGCCGTCGCCGCCGAGCACGCGACCTTCGCCAAGCCGGAGATCTCGCTCGGCTTCCCGCCGCCGTTCGGCGGGTCCCAGCGGCTCCCGCGGCACGTCGGCCGCAAGCGCGGACTGGAACTGATCCTCACCGGCGACCCGATCACCGCCGCCCGAGCCGCCGAGCTCGGCCTCGTCAACGCCGTCGTCCCGGCCGCCGAACTGCTCGACACCGCAAGGGCCCTGGTCGACCGGATCATCCGGCACGCGCCGACCGCGGTCGCCGCCTGCCTGCGCGCCGTCACCCGGGGCATCGACCTGCCCGTCGACGCGGGCCTCGCCGTCGAGGCGGCCTGCTTCGCGAGCACCCTGCCCACCGAGGGCGTCCGGGACGGACTGCGGCGCTTCCTCGACCGGTAGCGCCCGAGGGCCTGCGGGCATGCTCGCTCGGCGGTCGCGCTCTCGGGGGCTTGCTCAGTGTTCGCGCTCACCGCACTCGGCGGGCCGCAGCACGCCGCCGACGGGCAGCGCGGCCGGGCCGGCCAGGAGCAGACAGGCCTCGCCGGCCGGGCCGTCCGCCTGGTACTCGACCGACGCCGCGTGCTGCGCTCCGCCGGGCTGGAGCTCCGCGCGCACCCTGGCCGCCGGGAACCGCCCCGCCAGAGCGCCGAAGACGAGCACCCCGTCGCCGTCCGCGAGGGTTTCGGTGACCTCGAGGCGCCAGTGCGTGTCGGCCTCCTGGAGCAGCAGCCGGCCGGACTTGTCCAGCGCCCGCAGGAAAGCCCGGCGGGTGCGGAGCAGATCGGCCACCGCACAGCACAGCGCGGTGCCCTCGACCCGGTGGAAACCGTGGAACGGCGCCATCGTCAGGAACTCGCCGAGCAGAGCGATGGCGCTCGCGCGGGCCGGCGGGAAGGCCTCCGGTTGCTCGGCGATCTCCAGCAGGAACCGCGCGGCCGTCACCGCAGCGGGGAACACGGCGGACATGTGGCCGTGCATGACGCTGCTGTACTCCAGCCCGGACACCGCGGTGGCGACCTGGACACGGCTGCGGGCGGTGGCCAGCAGCCGCAGCGGCTCCACCGGATCGGACAGCCAACGCTCGGGCGGCCCGGTGTCGTCGGCCCGCGGCGTGAGGTGCAGCCCCGGGGTCGGGATCGCGTCCCAGTCCACCGCGGCGATGCGTTCGATCAGCATCCCGGGATCCTCCCACGCCCCGCGCGGGCCGGGCAGGCAGCGCGAGTGCGGTCGCGCAGGCCTCCGCGCTGCGGCGATCGCAGCGGGCACCGTCCGATGCCGGGCGACAGCACGTTCGCGATGTTCTGGTGGTGGGCGCCCTCGACCTCCTCCTCGGGGGAGGAACAGCGGTCGCCGTCGAGCCCGACGACCGCGGAAGCCGCCTCCGTCAGCACCCGGACGACCGGCCTGGCCGGCATCGCTGCAGGGGACTCCTCGTCGACCCGGTACCGCGTGGCGGCCGTCGCCGCCAGGGCCCCGCCGGCCGGCAGGCGCTGCCGGAGCGCCGTGATCCGTCCACGGTTCGGGGACGGGCGCGGTGCCGTGCTCCGTCGGGCGAGCTAGGTGTTCCGGCCACAGTGGTCGGCGACGGTGTCGGCGAAGGCGCGGGCCAGTGGGGAGAGCGGGTCCCCGCGGCGGACGGCCCAGCCGGCCGCGAGGACGGGGAGCGCGGGCAGCGGCAGCAGCCGCAGGCCGGGGTGGCCGGGGCCCTGCCACTGCGGCAGGGCCGGGACGACGGCGTGGCCCAGACCCAGCTCGGCCAGCAGGATCGCGGTGTCCCAGTCCGCGACGCTGGTGTCGAAGACCGGCCGGATGCCGGACCGCCCCAGCCAGGAGTCGAGCTGGGAGCGCGACACCGAGTTCTGCGGCAGCCCGATCAGCCGGGCGTCCTGCAGGTCGGCGGGCTCGATGGCGTCCCGGGCGGCCAGTGGGTCCCCGGCGGCGACGGCCAGCACCCAGGGCAGCTCGACCACCGGCCGCTGCTCGATCCCGTGCACCGGGGTGCCGAGCGTGACCCAGGCCAGGTCGACCCGGCCTGCGGTGAGCGCCTCGAAGCAGCTCCGACTGGAGACCTCGGTCTGGAACTCCAGGCTGACCTGCGGGAAGCGCCGGCGGTAGTCGACCACGGCGGCGGACATGAAGTGCCGGATGCTGGTGGCTCCGGTGGTGATCCGCACCGATCCGCCCTCACCGCGGGCGAGTTCGCCGATGCTGCGCAGCGCGTGGTCGATGCTGCCCAGACCGGTGGCGACGGCCGTCTGCAGGAGGCGGCCGGCCTTGGTGGGCACCACCCCGCGCGGACGGCGCTCCACCAGGGTCAGGCCCAGCTCCCGTTCGAGCCGTTTCACGTGCTGGCTGACGGCCGACTGGGTGCAGGACAGCTCGCGGGCGACGGCGCTCAGCGAGCCGGCCCGGCAGACCGCGGCGAAGACGCGGAGGTCGTCAAGAGTCACGACGACCCAAGGTAGTGCTTGGGGGTTTCCCAGTAAATCGGTGGACTGACTTGGGTGTTCGGCAGGATCGATCATCGTCGTGGGCCCAGGGCGGCAACCCGCCCGCTGTCCTCGCGCGCACCGGACGCAGAGGCGGGGACGCGGCGGGTGCCGACCCGCACAGCTGGTGCAGGATGAGGACGACCGCGATCGGAACGAACGAAGGGGGACGGACGTGCGCTACGCCGACGGTCCGGGGACGCACTGCGAGGTGCACGTCGACGCCACGGTGGAGCAGGTGTGGCGGCTGGTCACCGACATCGGCCTGCCCGCCCGCCTGAGCCCCGAGCTCCAGCGCGTGGGCTGGCTCGACGGCGCCGACGGGCCGGCGCCCGGCGCCCGGTTCGAGGGCCACAACCACCGCGAAGACATGGGGGGCTGGCGGACCGTCAGCCAGGTGATCGAGCTGGCCGAATACCGGTCCTTCGCGTGGGCCGTCGTCGACCCGGACGGCCGCTACGGCGCGCCGGTGCCGACGTCGTCCGCCCTGTCGGACGATCAGGGGGTCGACCCGGCGGTCGCGCTGGCCACCTGGCGCTTCGACCTCGCCCCCGAGGAGGGGGGCACCCGGCTGCGCCAGTCCGTCGTCATCGGCCCCGGGCGCAGCGGGGTCAGCCTGGTCATCGACCGGTGGCCGGACCGCGAGGAGCAGATCGTCGAGTACCGCCTGGCGGACCTCCGCAAGGGCATGACGGCCACCCTGGAGGGGATCAAGGCGCTGGCCGAGCAGGGCGACCGGGCCGGCCGCGCGGAAGGATGACGAGTCCCGTGCCACCGGGCGAGGCGTCGGCGCCGCCCGGTGAGGTGTCCGCGCTGCTCGACGGTGTGCGCGCCTCGGCGGCACGGTTCGGTGCCGCGGTCGGGCACTTGTCGGACGCGCAGGCCCGCGGGCCCTCCCGGCTCCCGGGCTGAAGCCGGGCCCACCTGGTCACGCACGTGGCCCGCAGCGCCGACGTCTACCACTGGCTGCTGGAGCTGGCCCGCACCGGTACCGAACCCGGGCCCCGGGCGGACGCCCCCACCCTCGACCGGCTGCTGCGCGAGGGCGCGGGGCGGGACGCGGCCGCCCTCGGCGCGGACCTGCGGGAGAGCCTGGACCGTCTGGTCGAGGAGGCGACGGCCGGGCCCGCCGAGCGGTGGCCGGTGCTGGTCACCGCCCTCGCGGGGTGGCGGCACCCGGCCTGGTACGTCCTGTGCCGGGCGCAGCGGGAGCTGGAGGTCCACCTCGTCGACCTGGGTGTCGGTCGCCCGGCCGCGCGGTGGCCCGCCGACTTCGTCGGCCGGGAACTCGACGAGGCCTCGGCCGCGCTGGGCGCCCGCCGGTTCCCGCTGGCCGGGATGCACGCCACCGATCTGGGCCGCACCTGGCGCCCGGCCGAAGCGGAGCCCGAACCGGAGGCCGGTCCGCAGACCGGTCCGCAGGCCGGCACCGTCGTGTCCGCTCCGGGCCACGCCCTGCTCGGCTGGCTCGCTGGCCGGGTCCCGCCCGAGCGGCTCCACTCGACCGGCCCGCTCCCGGTGCCACCGCGGTGGCCGCTCCCGCCCGCTCCCGGCTGGGGCTGACGGCGCCACGGGTGCGCCCCGGCCGGTGGCGACGGGCCCGGCGTTGATCGTTCGTTTACCCGGACGCGGTTCACTGGCGACACCTCCGCCGCGCGGCCGCTCCGGGCGGTGCAGCGCCGGACCACCGCCTCGCACCACGGGAGAAGACACGTGATCGCCGTCGCCGTCCTCGGATCGAACGCCAACGCCGTCCGGGTCGCGGGCAGACTCGCCGCGGCCGGCTACGTGGTGCGCACCTGGGGCACCGCCGAAGCCGGGGCGGCCGGATCCGCCCGCCCCGGCCGCGGCCCCCGCGCGAACCCGACACCCGCGGGGGCCGCGGCCGGGGCGCGAGCGCTGCTGACCTGCGTCGAGGACCCCGACGACCTCCGAGCGCTGCTGACGGACCGCCGTGCCGGTGCGCTCGGCGCCGTGGCGTCCGGCGCCTGGTGGCTCAACCTGGCCCCGGCGGCCGCCGCGACGAACGAGGAGTTCCGCGCCCTCGCCCGCTCCCATGCGCTCACCTACCAGCACACCCCGCTCATCGGCGAGCACGGGGACCTGCTGGCGGTCGGCCCGGCGGCCGCCGACGCCCGCGCCTTCTGCGATCCGGTCCTCGGGGCGATCGCGCCCGTCGTCCGTGCCGGCACGCCGGTGGTGGAGGTGCCGGTGTCGGTGGTGGGCGGCTCCCGGCGCTGAGCCCCGTGCGCCGGTTCCGGGGCGCCGGGGCTCACCAGGAGACCGGGTAGCGGACGGGGTGGCCGCCGATCCGTCCGGGGAGCAGGCCGATGGATGGTAGGCACACCGCCGGTCAAAGGGTGGGATGTTTCGCCTGGTGGACTGTCCGGTGGACACCCCAGTGGACTGCTCGCCGCGCCCCGACCGCCCCCCGCCCCGGCGACGCCGCCCAGCCGACACCGCCCCGCCGACACCGCCCCGCCGCGGCACCGGTGCCTTCGCCGCCGGGCGGCCCCGGTGAGGCCCCGTCCACGGCTGATTCGCCACCGTGCCGACCATCCCGTCATCGCCTTCGGGCGTGCGGCTTCGGCCCCTCGCGCCGCCGGCCGCGCACCGCTGCCACGGAGGATCGGCCCCGGGACCGGTCAGGCCTGCCGGGGCTCCTGGGCCGCCTGGGCCTCCTGGGGTCGTATCAGTGCCGCCGGGAGGTAGCCGGAGGAGACGCCGAGCTGCCAACCGTGGGCCTGGACGGCCAGGGCCGCCAGGGTGATCGGGCCGACCGGGAGGAGGCTGCGGGCGGGGGCCGTCTCGGGTGTCGTCTCCCGGTGCAGGTCCAGGCGTGCGACCAGGGCGCGCTCGAAGGCGGGCTGGTCGTCGTCGAGCAGGACGCGCAGCAGGCGCTGGTCGGGCGTCAGTGCGCCGGCGGCGTCCAGGGCCGCGGCAGCGGCGCCCCGTTCGGCGGCGTCCGGCTTGCGCAGCGGCAGCGGGCCGGGTGCGACCCAGGGGGAGACGGCCGTCTCCACCACGTCGAGGTAGTCGCAGAGCGCGTCCATCTCGGCGAGCTCGGCCGGTTCGGAGGTCGAGTGGATGTCGGACCAGGGCAGGCCCTTGCGGACGGAGGGTGCGTAGTCGTCCTTCAGCAGCGGGCCGAGCATCCGGCGCCGCTCCCCGATCTGGCCGCTGATCACGACCAGCGCGAAGGCGTCGACCCAGGTGGCGGCGGTGGGGGCGAAGTCGATGGTGTCGAAGCGGAGCTCCTCGCTGGAGAGCGTCTCGTCGATGAGGGGGAAGGGCACCTCGAAGTCGCCCCGGGGGAAGCAGCCGAGGCTGAGCACGCCGTGGAAGCACTCGGCCGCCGTGTCGAGGGCGGCACCGGCGCGGGCGCCTCCGAGCGCGCCCTCCTCCAGGCTGAGTGCGCCGAGGTGGTCGAGGAGCACCTCGCCCATCTCCCGGACCGTCCCGATCGCGAGACGGCCGTAGCGGAGGGTGTACCAGTGGTCGAGCACCCGCCCGCTGACGCCCTCCGCCGCCTCGGTGATCCGCTCCTGCACAAGCTGGTGGCGCGCCACGTTCACGAGCCGCTACCGCCCTTCCTCGATCGTCTGCTGACGGAACGGCACGCTAGCAGCGACCACTGACGGTCGCTCACCCGTACGGGTGAGGGGTGAGGGGCGCGGGGTGAGGGGTGAGGGGTGGACCCTGGAGCGGGGGCCGGGGGGGGGGGGGGGACCCCCCCCCCCCCCCCCCCCCCCGGGGGCCGGGGGGGGGGGGGGGGCACCGCGGGGGCGCAAAACCCGGGTTGGGTTAAAAAAGGGGGGGC